>CAZNSM010000001.1:0-15285 GCA_964575615.1 uncultured Pirellulales bacterium
ACTGGATCGTCCGCTTGGCCCGCGAGACGATCACGAAGCCGTCTTCGAGCGGCTGGCGGATCATTTCGAGCACGTGCCGGGGAAACTCGACGAATTCATCAAGAAAGAGAATCCCATAGTGAGCCAGCGACAGCTCGCCCGGGCGGGGCGACGAGCCTCCGCCGATCAGGGCCGGACCGCTGGCCGAGTGGTGCGGCGCGCGAACCGGACGCGTCGCCATCAGCGCCTGGTCCTTCCTCAGCAGCCCGACCGCAGAGTAGATGCGCGTGGTCTCCAGGCTCTCGGTCAGGCTCAGCGCAGGCAGGATCGTCGCGAGCCGCTGCGAGAGCATGGTCTTACCGGCGCCGGGAGGGCCAATCATCATGATGTTGTGGGCCCCCGCCGCCGCAACCGTCAGCGCCCGCTTGACGGTCTCCTGGCCTTTGACGTCGGAGAAATCGACTTCGTAGTGAGATGCGACGTCGAAAAGTGCGTCGATGTCGGTGACCGTCGGCTCCAGGGGCAGTTGCTCGGAGAGAAATCCGACCGCCTGCGAAAGCGAACCGACGCCGAAGACCTCGATCTCCTGCACGACGCCGGCCTCCTGGGCGTTCTCGATGGGCACGATCATGCGGCGGAAGCCGTGGGCCGCCGCCGTCATGGCCATGCTCAGGACCCCGTTGACCGGGCGGACCCGGCCGTCCAGGGCCAGCTCGCCCACGATGACCGCGTCCCGGATGACCGGTCCGGGAAGGATCCCCTCGCCGATGAGCATTCCCAGGGCGATGGGCAGGTCGAAGGCAGGTCCGGCCTTCTTCACGTCGGCCGGAGCCAGATTGACGATGGACTGCGTCTTGGGGTACGCGTAGCCGCAGTTGACGATCGCGCTGCGAACCCGCTCGGCGCTCTCCTTCACGGCCGCATCGGGAAGACCGACGATGATCGGCTTCTCCAAGCTGCGACGGGCGATGTCCACCTCCACCTCGCAGAGAACCCCCTCGATCCCTTCGAGGGTCACACTGTGCAGCCTCGCCAGCATCGGCTTCCTTCAATCGATTCCGCACTGAAAACTTTAATTTTACGCCACCTTACCCATTTCCACAAGCAAATTCGTTTCGCCCATTGGCAGAAAGGAGATGATTCAATGCGAGCGCCTCATGGGTCTGGTCAATGCCAAGGCACTACGGTATCATGACGGTCATGGAGCACGACGGCTGCAAGCGACTGTGTGGCACGAGAAAGGACGATGGTCCAGACGCAGACAGAGTATGAATCGGCGCTGCGGCAAGCCGTGGAGCGCATCGCGACGGGGTTCCGCCCGGACAAGATCATTCTGTTCGGCTCCCGGGCAAGGAACCAGGGGCGACCGGACAGCGACGCCGACTTGCTCGTCGTCATGGCGGTAAACGGCTCGAGACGGCAACAGGCCGTGCAGATCGACCTGGCCCTGACGGGCATTCCAATTCCGATCGATCTGCTCGTGGTCACACCGGACGACGTGGCGAAACATCGCGAGACGGCAGGAACGATCATCCACGAGGCGGTCCGCGAAGGAAAAGTGCTGTATGAGCGAGCCGCCTGAGCGGATAGAAGAGGTTGCCCTCTGGACTCAAAAGGCCGAGCACGACTTTCTGGCGGCCGAACACATGATGGAACTGGCCAAGCAGGGGCTCACAGACATCGTGTGTTTCCACAGCCAGCAGTGCGCGGAGAAGTATCTCAAGGCACTGTTGCTGTATCGGGGCATCGCTTTTCCCAAAACACATGACCTGCGCCTTTTGCTGGATCTGATCCCCACCGACATCTCCTTGGAGCTGCAGCGTGAGGAAGTGATTCCATTGAATCGTTATGCCATTGAAGGTCGCTATCCCGGCGACTGGGAACCGATCACACCGGCTGAAGCACAGCGTGCGTTTGAGATGGCGCAGGCGGTACGCCAAGCTGTGCTCAGACAACTTTCTTGAGCGGCAACGGCAAGAGTCAATCCACGCGGCGGGCGAGGGTGCGGTAGAGGGCGGCGAGGGCGAAGAGGAGGGCGCTGGTCAGGACGATGCAGGCGCCGGTGGGCAGGTTGAGGTAGTAGGAGGCGATGAAGCCGCCGACGGCGCTGAGGACGCCGAAAAGAGTGGATGCGACGATCACGGCGCGGTGGCCTCGGCAGATTTGATAGGCCGCAGCAGCGGGATTGGTGATCAGGCTGAAGATCATCAGTCCCCCGACCAGCGGAAGGTTGACCGCCAGGACGATGCCCGCCAGACCGAGGAACAGGGCGTAGACGAAAGTCTCGTGCACGCCGGTGGCCGACGCGATGGTGCGGCTGAACAGCAGGACCTTCAATTCCTTGTTGAACAGCATCGCGAAGACCGCGAACGCAACCGCCGCGACCGCGATCACCACGACGCTCCCGGCGCGCACGAACAGGATGCTGCCCCAGAGCAGGCCGAGAATCTCGGAGCGGCTGCCCTCGACCAGGCCGATGCCGAGGAACGTCAGGCCCAGCATCAGCGAGAACAAAATGGCCAGCGCCACGTTCGGGTCGATTCGCGAGTGTCCCGGCCGAATCCCGGCCAGACACATCGAGGCCAGAGACGAGACCACCACCGGACCGACCGTCGGGTCCAGGCCCACCAGATAGGCGAACACCGAGCCGGCCATCGCGGTGTGCGAGATGAAGACCCCGATGAACGGCAGGCGCAGCGCGACCAGATAGACGCCCAGCAAGCCGCAACTGGCGCCGGCAATCGCCCCCGCCACGATCACCAAGTAGAAGAATGGGTCCATATCCGATTCCATCGCATCATATCTGGTCTGTTGGAGAGAATCCCCCCGCCGAAACAAGTTTGTCACCCCGAGCGAAACGAAGTGCAGTCGAGGGGTCTGGCCATAGGCGATACACGCCGCTCGTTCGCAGCCAGATTCCTCCGCTACGGCCTGCCTTCAGCAGTCCTCCGGTCGGAATGGCAAGCCTGTGGTGATGGCAGGATGCAATGCATGAATCAGTCGGCACTCGCATCACCATTCAAAATCCACCGATCGTGTATCGGCGTCCGCCGATGAGCGCGATCTGGAAATCGCCGGGATAGGCCTTCCCCAGCACCTGCGGCGAGAGAACGTCTTGTGCCGCACCGTCGGCAAGCACACGTCCATCGGCCATCAGCACGATCCGTTCGCACGCCGGCGGCAGCACGCTCGTCTCGTGCGAGACCATCAGCACGGTGACGTGTGTTTGGCAATAGAGCTGTTCGATCATCGCGGAAATCTGCTGTTTCCAGTAGAAATCGAGGTTCGCGCAAGGCTCATCGAGCATCAGCAGTTCGGGGTCCTGCGTCATCGCGCGGGCGATCAGGGCCTTCTGCTGCTGACCGCCGGAGAGACTGCGGAACGTCTGGTTCCGCCGGTCGGAGAGGCCCAGCTTGTCGATCCACTCGTCGACGATCGTGTAGTCCTCTTTGCACAGGCGGCTCAACAGCGGACGCACACTGGTCCGCCCCATGGCGACGACCTCGCGCAGCGTGAACGGCAGCTCGGCGTTGTACTCGGCCGATTGCGGAATGTAGCCGATGCGCCGGCGGAGACCGCACCGTCGCCAGGGGCTCAACTGGGTGAGGTCCACGCCGTCGATGCGGACCTGCCCCCGGGTCGGCTCGATCAGGCCGGAGCAGATCTTCAACAGGGTGGTCTTTCCGGCACCGTTGGTCCCAAGGATGCCGACGAAGGAGCCCGCCGGGATGGTGAGGCTGTCGATCTGCAAGATCGTCCGCCCCGCCCGGCGCACGTCGATGCCGGAAAGATCCACCGATCCGGCCGTCATGGCGTGACCGCCGCGATCAGACCTTGCACGTTGTCACGCAAGAGCCGGTCGAAACCCATCGCCTCATCCGCCTGCGACGGGAAGTTACTGAACACAACCGCCTTGGCTCCCAAGCGGTCCGCCAGGGCGCCGGCCAACGCGGTGCCCTCCTGCTGATTGGCGACGACGAAGCGAATCTCCTGTCCGGCCGCCTGCTTGAGACAGTGGTCGATATTGGAGACGGTCTCGACGTCGCTACCCACGAATGTCGCGACGACCTCCAGTCCGAGCCACTCGGCAAACTTCGACTGGTGGTTCGACGCGAGCACCTTTGCGCCGGTCGCTGCCGCCGATGCGATGGATGTCCGCAAGTCATCGCCTAAAGCCGCCAAACGCTGCTCGACAACACCGAGGCGTGTCTGGAACTCATCCGCTCGATCGGGGTACGCGTTCGAGAGCAGCGCTTCCACCTCGCGGCAGGTCGAGAGGTAGGCATCGGGGACGCATAGTCCGGGCAGCCCCGTAACCAGATGCGTCTGGAGACCACTGTCCTTCAGACGCGACAGACTCGCTTCGACCTTCTGCTGGAAATCGAATAATAGCAGCATTCGACAGGAGCCAAGCTGCCTGACCTGGGCGGGCGAGATGTCGAAATGCCCCGGACACATCCCCGGCGGCGCCAGGCACATGATAGCCGTCTCGGGCCCGCAGAGGTCTCGCACCACCGCCTCCAGGTAGGAGTTCGTCACCGCGATCTGGGGCATCTCGGCTGCGGCGGAGCCCTCCCGGCAGCCGCCTGCTATCCACAGCATCGGAAGAAGAACCGCCAACGAAACCGCAACGCCGAACGCTTTCATCCGTCGTCTATCTCTCGAACGAACCGATTTGACTGCCGTTGCGCAGGCGCAGCCGCGTAATGACGCCCTGACCCGTCTGGGAATCGAGCCACGTCGCACGGGGCACCGGGTAGTTGAGCTTCCGCATCCGGGCGTCGTCGAAATTCGGGCCCTGGCTGTACAGCACCCAACTGACCGGCGAGGTCTTCGGGTCGCTGTAGGTCCGCCCCTCTTCCTGCTCGTTGTCGGCGAAGCCGTCGGGGACCCAGAGATACGCGCCGTCGTCCACGACATAGGTGCGGTTGTAGATCAGGGTCCCAACGGATCGGTACTTGTAGGTGTAGCCCCGGTTGAAACGGTCTTCGATGCCCGTCGACAGGAACGTCTCCGGCGGCGGCGCCGGCAGATAGCCCGCCTGCGTCAATTCGAGCGGAAGCTGGTAAAAATGCTCGCCCAGCATGCAGTCCACCCGCGTGGGCGGATACTTGCTGTCGTGGTCGAACGAGTACGCCTCCAGCGCCAGACCGATGTCACGCAGTTCGGCGTTGACGGTGAGCACCTTCGCCTGGAGACGGGCCCGGCCCGTCACGGGCAGCAGAATCCCCATCAGCGTCGCGGTGACGGCGACGACCACCAGCACTTCAATCAGCGTGAAGGCCCGTTTCACTGAAATCCCTTCAACAACTCACTGCTCCAGAACCGTCTGTTCTTCGACGGGTTCCTCAACGCCCTCGTCGGCCCGCCGATGCTCCGGAGCGGCCAGAACCTCGCCGTTGCCGTCATAGTTCAGCACGAGAAGGCGATAGCCATCAACCAGGGCGGCGCTATCCTGATCGAGGATCCCGATCACGTCGATCACCTCGTTCAGATTGTACGAGCCGGCGTAGATCCCCGTGCCACGTCCGAGCTTGACCGGCAGCGTCTTGACGCCGTCGGTGATCGTCAGTTCGCCGTATGGGCCCCAGCCGTTCGGGTCCACGATGCGGACGCCCTCGATCTTGATCAGACGGGACTGATAGCGCTCACCGCCGACGAGTCGGGCCGGATCGAAGATGCACCGGTCCTGGTCGTCTTTAAGATCGTCCAGCGTCACCAACTCCGGCTTGGGCAGCCCGACACCCTTCTCAAGAAGCTCGATCGTGAAATCGCGCTGCGGATCGTTGCTGTGCTGCTCGTTGACGTTGGTCTTTCCCTTGTAGGAAAGGAAGTAGCCGGTGACGCGAATGCGGTCGCCCACGCCGAACTGGGCGGCGTTGAGCCGGGTTAGCTCCGCGACCCACTGCTCGTTGGAGTACCCGCCGTCGGGCGAGACCCAGGGCAGATTGCTGTACATCTGCCCCATCCATGCGGCGGTGCCGGCATGGTCGTCGCCCTCGCCCTGGAAGAATATCTGCCATTCAGCCGCAACGTTGTACATCTGTGTCATGGCGTCATCCGGCGTCGGGTCCAGCATGTCGGCCGGGTTGTTCAGCACGATGCCTTCGAGCGTCACCGTTTGTGCAGCCGTATACGTCGACTCCCCCGCCGCGTTGACGGCCTGAAACTCCGTGTGCGTTGCCGCCCACAACGAACCCGTTAGAACCAGTGCGATCAGTGTCCCGACCACCATTGTGTTTCTCATACTCCGTCCTCCAGCCCTCAAGCCTCGAATGTAGCGCATACGAAACACATCTTCGTATTACCGTGCATAAGAATATCGCATTCGTGCTACCAGCCACAAGGCAAAAACACGGATTTGTGAAGTTTTTTTCGAGGCCGGCTCGTTGTGTGCCGCAGAGGGTGTCAGAGGCCGAGGAACTGGATGGCCAAGCCGCAAAGCAGAATGGTCGCCCCGGCCAGGGCATGGCTGTACCGCTGGAGGGCCCTGAGTGGCAGGAAATTGAACCCGGCCCGCCCGAGCAGCACAGTCACCAGCATGGTCGCCAGGGTGACGGTTCCAAAGACCGCCGTGACGACGATCAGGTCAAGCAGACCGCTGCGGGCCGCCGGATACATCAGTAACGGGATCAGAGGCTCGCACGGCCCGAAGACGAATATCACGAAGAGGACCCAGGGGGTGATGGTCTTGCCGCCGTCGAGGTCATGAACATGCGAATGCTCACCCAGATGCGCGTGTGGGTGCAGATGTGGCCGGGCCGGGTCGGCAAGATGCGCGTGAGGCTCAGGGTGCGGATGCACATGCTGGTGCGGATGGTGGCGATACACCAGCCTGATCCCCCAGACGAGATAGGCCAGGCCAAAGGCGATCAGCAGCCAGGCCGCCACGTTCCCACGGAGCGACTCGGCTCCCACCAGACCTTTGAGGGCCAGCCCGAACGTGACCCCGACGAACCCGAGAACGACGGAGCTGCCGATGTGACCGACGGCACAGATGGAGGTAATCAGCAAAGTCCTGGCGGCAGACCACTTGCGCGCCCATGCCATCATGATGAACGGAAGGTAGTGGTCCGGCCCCAGCAGCGTGTGCAAGAAGCCGATGGAGGCAGCCGTCACCACGAGGGTTCTGAGTTCCTGTGTCAAAGTGGTTGCTCCCTTCCTTGTCTGGGGCTGGGCAGACAATCGCTGAGGCGACCTGACTCAGCGGTTGACAAGCGACCGTGCACGCCATATTAACGTCCAGAACAACCGGTTCAAGTGATTGTTTCATAAGGAGATCTAATGGCATCATCACGAAAGGCCGTCGCCATCGAACTGGACAAGAAACCCGAGTACCAGAGGCTGCTCGAAGGCGAGCCACAGACGTGCGGGATGCGATCGGGACGCGTCTATCTCGAAGCAGGCAAATCGTGCGGCCAGCACAGCACGAAGGACCACGAGGAACTGCTGGTCTTCCTGGCGGGCCAGGGCGTGGTCCACATCGGCGGAGGCGAGGACCTCCGGGTAGGACTGGGAAAGGTCGCCTACATCCCCCCAAGGACCCTGCACGACGTCGAGAACACCGGCGACAAGCCGCTGGCCTACATCTACTGCGTCGCGCCCGCAGGCATCGAGTGATGCAGTGCCAGGCCAGGCTGGCCCGGCGAGCCGGATTCTCTGAATCGGCGCTTGCCAAATCGTGGCGGCGCGGTATAATGGAGAATGTAGGTATACGCTCTTTTCTTCTATATCTTGGTTTTGTTTCTGAGACGGCTGTATAGATCATACCCTTGCTCTATATTCGGTAATGCTCAAGCCGTCTCCAAAGAGCCGAAGTCTCACCGCTTCGGTTCTTTTTTTTGCCCGGCCCAGTGTGATCGCGCCGGCTGATCCCGAAAGAACCCCGAAGACCCGAGAGGCGTCTGCGTTGGACCTCGGCCCGGCAAATCGCCTCCCCCCAGAATAAAATCGCGACCGCGAGCGTCTATTGTCTGGATCGCCGGTCAGATTGACGGTTTGCTGCGTCCAGGGAAGACCGCGATGCGCTGTACGATCACAGGTCCGACCACGCCAGTGGAATCCAGCAAGCTGGAGCGCAAAGGCTCGAACACACCACGTCGGACCCAAAAAGCGAGTTTCCGTCCGGTTGACCCGGCGCCGACCGATGGGTATACTGAAAGGGGTTGGCTGTATACACGGTTCCTTGCTCTGTTGGAGAAAAGCTCATGGACCCCGAGAAAGACAGCCACGTGCAGCAGTTCAAATGGCACATCGTTGTCGTCGGCATCACATTGGCCGCGGTCATCGCTCTGGCACTGTTCACCCGGCTTTTCGAGAACACCGAGACGTTGCGCAATCTTGTGTTTCTGCTGGGCTCGCTGATCTTCCTCGCAGCGCTTCTGGCCATGCTCGCGCGCGTCTCCGGAATCGTCGAGACGCTTCGCGACAACAGCGCCAAGATGGCGGAAGCCGCCAAGGCCCTGGAGGACATCCGCAGCGATCTGATCCGGATCAACCACAGCACGCGCGTCAGCGACACGGTCAAAGCAATCGCGTTCCGCGAGGAGGACCGGCAATCGTTGCGTGAAGCCGTCTTCGAGAAGCTCAAACAGAGGGACTTCGACGGCGCCTACGAGATCATCGACGAGATCAGTATCCACTCCGGCTACCGGACCTTGGCGGCCGAGCTGCGCCAGCATGTGGACAGCTACCGCAATGCCACCGAGGACGAGCGGATCGACCAGGCCATCGAGCGCATCCGGACGCATTTCCGCAACGCCCAGTGGGCCCGGGCCAGCATCCAGATCGAAGCACTGATCAAAGAGTATCCCTCGTCGGAGAAGGCCAGGGCCATGCGCCAGCAGTTGCTCGACCACAAGGAGGAGCGAAAGCGGATTCTTATGGCCGCCTGGGACGACGCGGTCCAGCAGGGGGACACCGACCGCAGCCTGGAGATCCTTCGCGAGCTGGACATGTACCTGACGCCGAACGAAGGACTGGCGTTGCAGGAGGCGGCCAAGGACGTCTTCAAGACCAAACTGCACAACCTGGGCGTTCAGTTTGCGATGGCGATTTCGAACAAGGAATGGGACGAAGCGCTGGAGGTCGGTCAGCAGATCATCCGCGACTTCCCGAACAGCCGCATGTCCACCGAGATCAAGGAGAAGCTCGACGTCCTTCGCCAGAACGTCGAGGTGCAGCACGCGTAAAGACCGCTCCTACTGGAAGTCGAAGAGCGACTGCGTTTTGATCATCGTAACCTGATCGGGATAGGCGGCAAACGTGTGGATGTGTAACTCGCTGCGCCGTGCCTCGAAATCCACATAGCAGAACGGCTGCAATCCGTCGAGCTCCAGCTCCGGGAACTTGACGAACACCCCGCGATTGCGGGCAAACCGCTCCAGATCGGTGTAGCTCTGCCGGTACAGATTGGGGCTCATCTTCTCGACCTGAAAATCGGTCATGTAGCTTACCCCGCGACTGAGCGTGCACTTGTGCGTGCGCGGGCCGCGGAACTGGAACCGCTCGACCAGACCACGATGCGGAAGCAACTGCCCCGGCGTGCTGACGACCTCACTGAGACAAACGTCGCCCGAAAAGACGCTCACCACGTGGGTACAGCCGGTCACCCATATCTGGGCTTCGTATTTCTCCGTCTTGAGCTGCCGGCAGGCGTATAACTGGAAGAGTTCCGGGTGGAGAGGCCTCTGAAACAGGCTGAACGTCAGTTGGTCAACCGCAACGTTGGTTTGTGGCGATTCCATTACGAAAAACCCCAAAAACACGGCCATCTATTTCCGGGTATTATAGCAGAATCGAAAAAGCCGTTCAAGCGCAATATCAGTACTGGCAGGCCGTTAGGGGCCCCTTATGGGACGATGATCTCGCAAGCTTATGGCAGAGCGAGACTAACAAACATAGTGATTTTTCCGGCCGCCGGTTCAAAAAAAAGCGGAACTCCCCGGGGGGTCAACGGTCGAAGAAAAACGCGTTGATCAGTGTAGCGATGATATCGTAGAAAGCGTGCGTGCCGGCTGTAATTCCGAACCCTCGCAGGGCGAATAGAGCGGCGAAGTAGACCCCTGCCATCGTCCGAAAACTGAATTCCGTCCAGTTGAATGCCGCACTGCGACCGAGCTGCCCGTCCAGAACGACAATGTGGTGGTGGGCACTGAACAGGGCTGCGGAGATCAGCACGCTGGAGACGATGGCGTTGGAATGACTCAGGCCGATCAGGTCCTGAAAAAACACCATCAGCAGGCAGATGAGAATCAGGCGAAAGACCAGCTCCTCGTAGATTCCCGCGCCGACGCCGGTGACGATGTTGGCCATCAGCGAGTGCGAGGCCGCCGCGGAACCGGCCACCAGTCGCACGACCGGAGCAGCCGCGGCGCCGGCGGGTTCTTCCGCGACGCAGGCGGCCGCAACAGGCGCGTTGCTGTCCGGCCCCGAAGCCGGGGGCGCCGCCACAGGCCGATTGAAGAACAGACTCAGGACGATCAACGGGACCGCCAGCAGCACGCATTCGACAACCATCGGAACGTAATCGCCCGCGCGAAAGTACCAGGCCTTGCGTGAGGCCAATTGTAGACCGATAAGAATGAGGATGACAACCAGGGGCGGGGCGATCCACGCGATCCGGCTGCTGGTGCCCAGGTACTGAAGCAGTTGCTGGAGCCAGACGAAGGCCACTACGCGGACCTGCGAGCGGTTCAGCACGTCCGTGTTGATCAGGATCGTACCAATCTCATAAAAGACGATGAACGGCAAGAGGAACACGATCGCGTACACCGGCCGGCTGGTGCGCTCCAGATAGGAGTTGCTCGCATAGTTGAGCAACTGACTCGTCGAGTAACTGGGATTGTTTTTCTTCTTTCGGCCGGCCATCCGTGACGCACCGCATGTTCTGCACTTTCTTCACGCCCGGCCCGACTTCCGATCACGACTGGCCGGGCGATGACATCGGGGCAGTGTACTTCAGGACGCGTTTGATTACAATAGTCGCACCCGTGACTTCATGTGACCTGACGCACGGCGACGGAAAACGGCCCGACGAAATGCCGGCATGAGGCGGTGGAGAGCCTTGCGAAATGACAACGACGCGACAGCAGTTGACGGAAATCTACGAACACCTCTCCGGCGCCTTTGGACCGCAGCGATGGTGGCCGGGCGAGACGCGTTTCGAGATCATCGCCGGCGCGATCCTGACGCAGAACACGAGCTGGGCCAACGTCGCGAAGGCGATCGCCAATCTTAAAGGAGCCAAGTGCCTGGAGCCGGACATGCTGCACGCGATGGACAGGGCCGAACTGGAGCGACTTATCCGTCCGGCCGGCTATTTCCGCCTCAAGGCCAAGCGACTGCGCAACTTCACTCAATGGCTCTTCGATGCCTATGAGGGAAGACTGGACGCTCTCGACGCCATCGAGACGCACCGGCTGCGAGAGGAGTTGCTGGGCATCTCGGGCATTGGCCCGGAAACCGCCGACTCGGTTCTGTTGTACGCGCTGGGCCGGCCGGTCTTCGTGGTGGACACTTACACCGCCCGTGTCGCCGTCCGCCATGACCTCATCGACCCGGACATCGACTACACCCAGTTGCAGTACCTCTTCGAATCCAACCTCGAACCGGATGTGCAACTGTTCAACGAGTTCCACGCCCTGCTCGTCCGCGTCGGCAAGGACTTCTGCAAGCCCACCCCCCGCTGCGACGCCTGCCCTCTCAACGATCTGCCCCACACGATCGAAGACATCTGCGAATAGGCCCTATTCGACCTGTGGGACCGATAGGACCTATGCCGATCGCCTGCGGCGTTCGGGGTTCTTTTCTTGAACGGTGAGATGGTGGGTGCTATAGTTGCATCCGTTCGTTGACACCAGAGACCCAATCGTTCTGCTGTTCGGAGGCATGGCCATGTGTGAACAATGCACGCGACGGGAGTTCTTGGGAACGGGAGTGGCCGGCGGATTATTGCTGGCCGGCGCAACGTGGACACACGCCTGGGCCTCGCAGGCGGGGCTGCCCCAGCCGCGGGGCAAGTCGCGAATCTGCGTGGTCTTTAGCGGCGAACCGGCGCCGGTGGACCGCGACTGGGGGGCCGACAACCGGCAGGTGGACGCGGCCAAGGCCCGCCTGGCCAAGGCCGAGAAGGATCTGGGCAACGTCGAACTGGTCATCGGCGAGTCCAACAGCGCCGAGCAGACGGCCGCCCTGCTGGCCAAGGCGGGTCCCGGCGTTCCCGTCCTGGCGATCAACACGCGGAACTTCGCGCTGACCCGGGTCGTGAAGCCGATTCTGGATGGGGCGCATCCGATGCTCGTCTTCTCGTTGCCCGCCAGCGGCCACGACTGGATGTACGCTCCCCGCTGGCACCGCCAGGGCCACCGCGTCAGCCTCCTGGCCAGCAGCGACTACGATGAGCTTGAACGGGCCCTGCGCCTGTTGCGAATCGTGCCGATGATGAAGCAGACGCGCGTTCTGCTCTTCCCGCCCGCTCGCGGCACGGCGGCCGCGCAGTCTCCCGACGAAGTCAAGAAGCGGCTGGGAGCCGACGTCGTGGCCGTAGAAGAGAAGCTCTTCGACGAGATGACGGCATCCGTGGACGACCGCGCCGTTCGCGAGGAGGCCCGCTGGTGGACGCAGAACGCCAAGGAGATCGTCGAGCCCAACGAGGAGGATATCCTCAAGGCCGCCCGCATCAGCATCGCCCTGCAAAACCTCATGGAACAGCAACGGGCCCAGGGGCTGGCCGTCGGCACCTGCATGGGCTGGCTGTCGAAGGGGTTCCCCTGCCTGGGGTTCGCCCGTCTGCGCGACAAGGGGGTTCCGGCGGCGTGCGAGGGCGACATGGACTCGCTGCTGACCATGATCCTGTTCCAGTACATGATCGGCAAGCCGGGCTTCCAGGGCAACGCGACGTTCGACACCGCCCGTAACGCGCTGTGGACCGCGCATTGCACTGCGCCGCTGAAGATGGACGGCCCTGACGGCAAGAATGCCCCGTATCTGCTGCGCGGCCATTCCGAGGTCGCCGGCAGCGGTTGCGTCCCCGAGGTGCAGTACCGCCTGGGCGAGACCATCACCCGAACGAAACTGGTCAACCTGGACACGCTGCTGATCTCTACGGGCAAGATCATCGAGGTCCCCAAGCGGGCGGTTCACGGCTGCCGCACCCAGATCGTCACCGAGGTGCGCGACGCCGCGAAGATGGCCGCCAACTGGAGCAGCGTCCTGGAGACCGAGGACGCCATGACGCTGCTGCACCGCGTGGTGTTCTACGGCGACCACATGACCGACGCCCGCCACCTCGCTCCGCTGATGGGCATAAAGGTCGTCGAAGAAGGCTGATCCAACATGTAGGGTGTGCATCGCACTCCATTTCCTTCGCACGTGGCGAGAGAAGGTGTGCAGTGCACACCCTACGGCTGCTCGGGCCGGCGGATAGGGAGTAGCCTCACCCTCTCTGTAGATGGGTCGAGACAGATCAAGGCACCCGCTTCCAGATGCTCGCGGCACCGGTGCAGCAGCGCGATCATGGTCTCGCCCAGCGACGCAGGGGCGACGTCCTGCATGCGAACCTGAATGACGCTGGGGGTCGCCGCGCCCGTGGCCGCCAGGATCGCTCCAAAATCCAAATCATGAGTGAAGACCACGTAGCCGTGCGCTTTGGCGTAGTCCATGATGGTCTCGTCGGTAGCGCGAGGGTCGCCTGTGGCCGACCAATGAACCGCCTCGAAACCTGCATCGACAAGCAGGCTTACCCAGTCGGGCGAGAGGTTCATGTCAATCAGGAGCTTCATGCGGGCAGCGACCCGAGCGGAAGATCGACTTCTTCGACCCGCCAAGCCGCATAGGCCAGCGATTCATCAATGTCCTGCGGTTCGAGGTAGGGATACATCGCGATGATGCGCTCCCTCGAATGCCCGGAAGCGAGCATCCCGAGGATCATGCCTACCGTCACGCGCATGCCCCGAATACAGGGCTTGCCGCCCATGACATTGGGATCGAATGTGATTCGAGTCAACTTCATCATACAGCGGATTGTATCGAATAACCCTGCTGGGGGCAAGTCGATTTGACCGCAGTCTGTACCTTCGGCCCTACCGGACCAGGGGGCGCCTGTAGGCGATGCGAGACAGGACCAGGATGAAGACGAGCCAGCAGAGGACCGCCAACGTTACGCCGGCGGGGGCGTTGACCACTGGCCTCAGGTCGTGTGACAATAACCCGGCGACCAGCACCACAGCGTACACCAGGGCCATCAGCAGGATCATGGACAGCAACGGCCGGCGGTAGAACACCACGTGGATCGTCGCCGCGATCGGCAGCAGGACCCAGGGCCCGTAGAAGACCCGGGCGCTGATGACGCGATAAGTGAGCCGCTGGCCGTAGACGTGGAAAACGGGCAGAACGTTCGCCAAAGGCACGGACAGCGCCGCCACGAGGGCCATGAACGCCGTCACCAAAACCGCGCCGGTTGCCGCGACGGCCAGCGTCGCGTGGAACCGCTCGCGCCGGCCGCCGGCCGTCAGCAGGCTGGAATAAAGGGCGCCGTGGGACAGGCCCATCGCCCCGGCCACAATCGGCAGCGAGGCGAACAGAATCACCATCAGATGCCCGCCGAGGTAGCCGAGGAAGGCCGTCATCACGGCCACCAGGAACAGCATGTTCGCCCATTGCGAGAGCACAAGGGCAAATGAACTGTAGACCGCCCCCCACGTGCAGCGCGCCACGCTCAGCGGCCGGCACTGCGTCATGCCACCGAGGAACAGCTTCTCCACCCACGGACGTGGATGGTCTTTGAGCCGCGTCCAGGGCGCGGCGCTGCGGTACTGGGGCGAGCGCCGCAGCTTATCGCGGTCGAACACCTCGGCAAAGCCGATCCACGGCCGCAGGCAGTTGCGCCGGGCCAGGTCCGCTCGCGTCAGGTACAGCCACATTGCCAAAGCCGTCAGGACTCCGGCCGCCATGACCGCCAGCGGGTGCAAGACCACGATCCGTTCGAGCCGGACGTGCAGGCCAAGCCGCTGGCCGAAGAAAAAGATCGCAACCAGGAACCCGACCAGTGCCATCGGCTGCCGGGCGAAGAACCCCCACCACGCTCCGGCCAAGTAGAACGCAAGACCGGCCGCAAACGCCGAACCCAACACCAGCAATCGCCACATCAGCGGCAGGCCCGGATAGAACAGAAACAGCATCGCTCCGGTAGCATTGGCCGCGATGCCGACTGTCAGGATGAACCGCGCGACGGTCCGCCTGTGTTGCGGCAGACAGAACGCCATCGGCTTGGTCAGAATCTCCGTCTGGAGCACCGCCGCCATCATG
>CAZNSM010000001.1:15385-28592 GCA_964575615.1 uncultured Pirellulales bacterium
ACAGAACGCCATCGGCTTGGTCAGAATCTCCGTCTGGAGCACCGCCGCCATCATGCCGACCATGAACGCCAGCAGAATCAGGCCGATGAACGTGCCCTTCCCGGCCCTCGGATCGTCCAACGCCACCTTCAGACTGGCACAGACGTAGAACGCGAACATCAAATACCCCAGCCACAGCCCCCGCCGCTGGTACAACTGCCGCAGATTCATCGTCAAAACAGTCATCGTTGTCACTCCACACACAGCCCTTGGCCCGCGAGATGGCCTTGGGTACACACATGCCTCAAGATCGGCAGGAAGAACGCCCAGCCTGCGACCAAGACGGTTGCGAAAAGAAGCGGACGCGGGATTCCCGTCCAATTGCCCACGTAACGATCAAGAAAGGCGACTCCGGTCATCGAGAGTGCCACGGCACGAAAAATGGAGGTCAGGACAGGGCTCAACTCGTCGTGGTCGAGCAACTGCAGCACGAAGATCCACGGGATGACCACACTTGGCAAGGCGATGTTCCACGGGGCGATGCCTCCGTAGTCGGTCCCGAACACGTGGGGCATGAATGCGACGAGACACCAGGACAAGGCGACCACGAGCGAGGCCGCGACCGTGAGAAGGAGAGTCGTCGCGGCCGCGACAGCGATGGCCAGGCGCTGTTTTTCTCGGCGTCCTTCGGGCAGCAGTATCCCCGAGTCGACCGGCAGGTGCACGATCGCGGAGAGCAAACCCAGGGCGATGAACAATTTCCACTCGCCTGTATAGCCCAAGACCAAAGCTGCACCGACGACCGAAAAGAGCAACCACTTCCAGTAGGACAGGATCAGGCCAAAGGTTCGATAGAGACCACCCCAGAGATGGGTGGCGGTCATCGAACTGCGAATGGCTTCTGCCAAGTGCAGGAACAGGTGTTCGACCGAAGGTGAGCCGGTTCGGGTCACTCCTGCCTGTGACCGCCTGTCCAGCGCATCCTCGATGATCATGCGGTGACCGCGTTTGACACACCCCATGTCGCCAAGCCGAATCCACATGAAGATGCATATCGTGAGGCCCAACGAAATCCCCAGAGGAGGGAACAGGATCAACGCGAAGGACATGCCGCCGCCAATCACGAATAGCGGGACCGACAGCAGCAGGAGCAGACTCCACATCCGTCTCGAAAGGACGAAGCGGAAATCAACGTTAATGCACAAAGAGACCGCAGCACCGAGGCAGAATGCACTGAGAATGCACGTGACCACCGCCGTCGCCGTGAGTCCCGCATCACGCGGCGACTCCAGCCAGGACAGGAGCAGCCCGAAAGGTATGAATGCGAAGCCCGAGTACACAGCCGCGACAGATCTGGACCTGCGCAGAGACTCGCGGTATCCCGGCAGACAGAAGGTGAAGGGCTCGCCCGCCATCTCTTTGGCCCAACGTCTGTTCGAAACGGCCCACAGAGGGAATGGTGCGGTCACCAGAAGGAAGACACAAATCCATATCGGCACACCGATGCCCATCATGATGAAACCCGCCAGCAAGAGCGGGACAAATCCCACCTCCGATTCAGAGAACCATCGCCAGAGAACAGTCACTCGGTCTTTCCAAACGCGATCCATAAAATCTTCCTCTGCGATGTCAGGCGACGACGAGGCGGTAGATATCTTCGAGGGGCAGGGGCTGGACGTCGGCCTGGCAGTGGATGCGGGCCGCGGCCGCTTCGATCAGGTCTGGCGGCAGGTCGCGTACGATCAGGGTCGCTTCGGACTGGTTGCGGCGGCATTCGAGGATGTTGGCGAAATCGAGCGGCTCGGGCAGCGGGCCCGCCAGCGAGGTCAGACGCACCCGGCTATACTTCTCGCGCAGCTCGTCGAAGCTCGCATCGGCGACGATCTTGCCTGCCTTCATGATCAGCGCGTGGTCGATCACCTTCTCGACGTCGCTGAGGATGTGCGAGGAGATCACGATCGTGCGCTTCTGGTCCTGGATCAGTTGCAGCAGCAGGTCGAGGAACTGGGCGCGGGCCAGCGGGTCCAGCGCCGCGGCCGGCTCATCGAGGATCAGCAGCTCAGGCTCGAAACAGACGGCGATCAGGATCGCCAGTCTCTGCCTCTGGCCGGGCGAGAGCGAACCGACGCGGGCCTTGAGCGAAATCTCGTACTCGCCGACGAGCCGCTCCTCCAGCTTCTTGTTCCAGTTCGGATAGTAGACGCTGACGTAGCGGATCAGTTGGGCGGCGGTCATCCAGTCGATCAGCTCGCCCTCCTGGTGGACGTAGCCGATGCGGGCCAGTTCCGCCGGACCGAGCCGGCTCGCGTCGCAGCCCAGGGTGGTGCACCAGCCGCTGTCGGGCAGGTACAGGCCGATGATGTGGCGCAGCAGCGTGCTCTTGCCCGCCCCGTTGGCGCCGAGCAGGCCGATGATCCGGCCCCGCTCGATGTCGAGGTCGACGCCGTCGAGGGCCTGGATGCGGCCGAACCGCTTGCTCAGGCCGCGAATCTTCACCATGATCGTCTCGTCACTCATGCTCTTGCCTCCGCATCGCAACACCGTATCGTTCGAAAAGCCGTTCGATCGACTCGTGGACTTCGCTTTCGGGGATATCCAACTGGACCGCCGTGGCGACCGCCCTGGCGAGGACCTGTTCGAGCATCTGGCCCTTGGTGCGGGATTTCTGATCCCGGCGGATGCGGGCGACGAACAGACCGACGCCGCGACGACGTTCCAGCAGGCCCTCGATCTCCAAGAGGCTGTACGCCTTGCTGATCGTCATGGGGTTGACCTTGAGCTGGGCCGCCAGCTCGCGGACGCTGGCGAGCTGCTCGCCTTCGCCCAGGTGCCCGGCCAGAATCTGCCGGCGGATCTGCTCCATCACCTGCCGGTAGATGGGCTGGCCGCTATGATGGTCGATTTGCAGCAGCATACCGCCTCAATCCCCTTGTGTTCCAAACTGTATTACTGAACTAATACAGTATACGACGTTACATGACGTTTGTCATTACAGAAAATCTCCATTTTCTGAGAGACTTCCTTCGGCAGGTCACCACGCCGGGGCACCGGGGGAGACGGGATGGGCGCACAGCCAGTCGTGCGGTATACTGCGGTCAGAAGAACTGCTATGCAGAAAGCAAGGCGAATACCGGCGGCGCGATCGCCGATAGGAAAGGCAGGTGTTTCGTGACGCGAGAAGAGCTGCTCGAACGCATTTCCATCGATCCAAAGGTTTGCTTCGGCAAGCCTTGTATCCGAGGGCGGAGGATCTGGGTATCGCTCGTGCTCGACCTGCTGGCCGGCGGCATGAAGGCCGAGGAAGTCATGACCGAGTACGACCTCACCGAGGCAGACATTCGCGCCTGCATCGCGTACGGCGCTGAGATGTCCAGAGAGCGGTACGTCGACCTGCCCACGGGGACCGAGGGATGAGATTGAAACTGGACGAGAACCTCGGGCGGACGGCTCTTCAGGTCCTGCAATCCGAGGGACACGATGTTTGCACCGTTCGCGGACAGGGCTTGTCCGGCGCGACGGATCAAGACGTGATTCGGGCTTGTCAGGCAGAGCGTCGGTGTCTGGTGACCCTCGATCTGGATTTCGGCAATCCGCTGGTTTTCGATCCGGCCAACTATGCAGGGATTGCCGTATTACGTCTGCCGGCCCGTGCGTCCCACCAGGACATCACAGAGGCGTGTCAGACGCTGGCAGCCGGCCTCCGGGATGATGATATCACCGGCAGGCTCTGGATCGTGCAGCGTACCCGAATTCGTGTTCACCAGCGAGAAGACGAACCTTAGCGAGCAACCTGGCACATGGCGTACCATCGCGAACAGCAGCGGCGCGAGAGCCTCCTGCTGTGATGCTCCTTGACAATGGGCGGGCGCCAGCCGAGAATCGTCCCGCGTGTGACAATGGATCGCGAAACCCTCACGGAAAGGACCGAACCATGCGGCGAAGGGGCATTTCTCTGGTTGTTCTCATTCTCATGGCATCCACTGCGGCGGCGGTATCGGCCCCATGGGCTGAAGTCAGGGCGAATCATGATTCGCCCCTGCGGGAATATGGCGAGCTGCTGCCCGGCTCGACGCTGGTAGGGGCGAATGATGATTCGCCCGTACTGTGGTGGACCTCGTCGGGTTGGAAGATCGGCCGGGATCAGGCTTTGCCCGCCGCGACAGGCGAAGCGATCCTCATCGCCGCCGCGAAGAACGAGGCCGAGGCGGCGCAGCTCGTCGTGCGACCAAGCAGAGCCCTGAAGGGTCTGCGGATCGTCGCCGGCCCGCTGGCCGGACCGGATGGGGCCTCCATAGCGGCGCGGAACATCGAGGTGCTCGAAGTCCGCTATGTCAACGTCACCCAGCCGACGGACAAGACCGCCGTCGCAGGGTACTGGCCCGACCCCCTGCCCCCGCTGACCGGCCCGATCGATCTGGAGGCCGGCAAGAATCAACCCTTCTGGGTACGCGTGAAGGTCCCGGCCGATGCCCGCGCCGGGCTCTACAACGGCACGCTGAATCTGACGGCCGACGGCTACACAGCCCGCGTCCCGCTGCGCGTAGAGGTGTACGATTTCACCTTGCCCGAGAAGATGACCTGCTCGACCGCCTTCGGCTTCAGCCCGGGCGAAGTCTTTCGCTACCACAAGCTGACCACCGACGCCCAGAAGCGAGAGGTGCTCGACAAGTACTGGGCCAGCTTCAGCGACCACCACATCTCGCCGTACAATCCGGCACCGCTCGATCCGGTCCGCGTGACGTGGCCGGACATCCGGCCTCCCGAGCGTAAGTGGCAAGGCGGGCAGGAGGTGACGAACGAAAAGCACGGTGGCACGCGCTGCCTGCTGATCTTCGACGATCGCGCCGATCTGAACGTCGACGCCTCCTACGGCCCACAAGTGCCGATTCCAGCGGGCGGCCTGCGCCTTTCGTTCTGGTACCGCACCGCGATCCCGAATCAGGTCTTCCTGGTGACGTTGAACCATCACGACGCCGACGGCCAATGGATCTGGGGCGGCAACAACGACATCGGCGTCGACGGCAACGGGCAGTGGCAGCAGTTTGATCGGGTCATCACGAAGTTCCCTTCGGGCGCCAAGAGCGTCCGTCTGATCCTGCGGGCCGCGCCCTGGACCGACGAGGGCGACCGCACGGGCCTGGTGTGGTTCGACGACGTCTCCCTTCGCGACGCGACGACGGGCGCCGAATTGATCGAGGGTGGCGACTTCGAGCCGCCGGCGCTGCCGCAGGTGAGCGCCGACACGCTGCGCGTGGCGTTCGATTTCTCCGCCTGGGACCGCGCGATGGAGCACGCCATCGACCGCCTGCACTTCAGCTCGTTCCGGCTGGGCATCCCCGGCATGGGCGGCGGGACGTTCCATTCGCGGAGCGAGCCGGAACTGCTCGGCTTCGGCGAAGAAACGCCCCACTACCAGGCGCTCTTCAAAGACTACTGCACGCAGATGGAGCGGCACCTTCGCGACAAGGGCTGGCTCGACGAGGCGTTCGTCTACTGGTTCGACGAGCCCGATCCGAAAGACTACGCGTTCGTCATGAACGGCTTCGCCAAGCTCAAGGCCACTGCCCCGGACATCCGCCGCATGCTCACCGAGCAGGTCGAGCCGGCCCTGATCGGCGGGCCCAATGTCTGGTGCCCGATCTCGAACCACTACGACCCCGAATCGGCCGAGCAGCGGCGAGCGCAAGGCGAGCAGTTCTGGTGGTACGTCTGCACCGGCCCGAAGGCCCCCTACTGCACGCTGTTTATCGACCATCCCGGCACGGAACTGCGCGTCTGGCTCTGGCAGACGTGGCAGCGCAAGATCGTGGGCACCCTCGTCTGGGAGACGAACTACTGGACCAGCTCGGCGGCCTATCCGAATGAGCCGCAGAACCCCTACGAGGACCCGATGGGCTGGACGAGTGGCTACAGCACGCCCGCCGGCGTCAAGCGGCCCTGGGGCAACGGGGATGGACGGTTCATCTACCCGCCTCTGGCGGCGGCCGACGCCAACCCGAGCGGCCCCGTTCTCGAAGGCCCGGTCGACAGCATCCGTTGGGAGATGCTCCGCGATGGAATCGAGGACTACGAATACCTTGCGGTGCTGAGCCGCCTGATCGAGGCCAAACGCAACAGGCTCTCGACTTCCCAGCGAGCGAGCTACACCGCCCTGCTGGAGGTCCCGGCCGAGATCACGAAGAGCATGACTGCTTTCACGACGGACCCGGCCCCCATCGAGCAGCATCGCGCCCGCGTCGCCCGCGCCATCGCCGAACTGGGCAGGCTCCAGTAGCCACGCAGAGCTTCACCGGGCGATGCGGGACCAGTCTTCGCGGCGGGTGCCCTGGTAGGTGGTCAGCGTGTACTCGAATCGCCTCTGCGAGCCGGCGGGCAGCAGGAGTGTGAACTCGATAGTGTCGGCGTCCACCTTCTCGAATTCGTCGACGTCGCCGGTCCGCACCAGCGTCCAGTACGGCGTGTCGAAATTCCGGCGGATCTCCGCCTTGACGGGAATACTCCGCGTGTTCTTGACCGTCACGGCGAACGTGCGCACTTCGTCCCAGCCGGCGACATTACCTCTCCGGTCGAACCGGTGGTTGTCCGTGCGGTACTCCATCATCTTCGGCTCGACCACCACGTCCTCGACCGGGCCGAGGTTCAGCTCGACCTCGTCACCCACGGGAATGTACTTGAATGACGACTGGCCCTCGTACGAGAGGTGCTTCGCCTCATCCACGCCGCGATAGACCTTCAGCGTTCCATCGGGGATCGGCGTCTCGCCAAGTCTATGCTCAGTGTCGTTTGTGAAGCTCAGGAACCGCACCGCCTTCGGTCCATACCTGTCTTCCTCATACTTGTAGAGACTCACCACGGGAACCGCATCGACGTCGAAGCTCAACAGCCTCTTCGACCAGCCGTTGGGAATCGTCTCGGTCCCCTCGATGGTATAGAGGAAGTACTCGCTGAGCCCTTCTTTGACGATCTGTTTCATCGGGCCTTCCACTGGCATCACGCCAACCAAGTCAAAGGCAACGACCGACTTCTCCATCTCCTCTTTCAGGCCATGGTCCTTGTCCGACCTCCCTTCGACCAGCGGGACTACCGGCCGACCATAAGGGTGTTGCCGGCGGGCGAGTTCCGCGATCTCGTCGAGCAGGTGGACCTTGCCCACGATTACGCGGACCTGGGCGTTCTCGTAGTCTTCGCCGCTGTTGTTGGTCACGCGGACGTAGCCCTGAAGACGCATCGTCTTCTCGTCGGCCGATAGCGTACCCATGTAGAAGGCCCGCCAGGACAAACCGCTGGTCAGGTACGAAATCTCAACCGGGACTTTGCCGCCGATCTCACTTTCAATGTTCCACAAGCCCAGACCCGTCACACGAGGCGGATAGACCAGTTCGGCGATGTCGATGGCGTCGGCGTTCGCCGTGGGCAGCATCTCCAGGCTGGTAGGATCGATCAGCGTGTCGGCCCACGAGAATTGCAGCGCGTTGGCGCCTTCCTTGAGCGTCAGCGCCCGGCTTTCGCGGGCGAGCGTCAGGTCCGCCGAGTTGTAGATCGTCAGTTGCACCGCGTCCCGCGGAGGCAATGTCACCAGGTCCACCTTGGCCCAGGCCGCAGACGCCATCAGCAGAGCAGCGATCAATGCATATCGGAATCTCGTCATCATGCTCTCTTCTCCCGCGTCACTCACATCACCATCCCATTTGTCATCCTGAGCGTCAGCGAAGGACCTGGGCCCAGCATTGAGCGCACGTCTCAGTCGATGCCCGGATGCTTCGCTGGCGCTCAGCATGACAATGTGGTGACTTCATCGCGAGCGGCGCTGCCAGTCTTCGGTGCGGACGCCCTGGTACATGGTCGTGGTGTACTCGAACGTCTTCTTCGAGCGTGGGGCCAGTTCGATGGTGAACTTGACCGTGTCGAGGTCCACCTTCTCATAGCCGTCGTTCGATCCGCTGCGGGCGATGTCCCAGTAGGGCGAATCGAAGTTCCGCCGGATCTCGACCTTCACCGGAACGTCCCGCGTGTTGCGCACTTCGACCTTCCACGTCTCGATGTCGTCCCAGCCGGCGACGTTGCGGTTGCGGTCGAACCGATAGTTGTCGGTTTTGACCTCCATCTGCTTGGGCTCGACGACGACATCCGCGACCGCGCCTATGTTCAGCTCGACCTCATCGCCGACGGGGATGTACTTGAACGACGACTGGCCCTCGTAGGACAGGTGCCTGGCGTCATCCACGCCACGATAGACCTTCAGCGTGCCGTCGGGGATCGGCGTCTCGCCCAGTTTATGCTCGGTGTCGTTCGTGAAGCTCAGGAAGCGCATCACCTGATCGCCGTATCGCTCGGCCTCGTACTTGTACAGGTTCACGACGGGCACGCCGTCGACGTCGAAGCTCTGGAGTCTTTTCGACCAGCCGTTGGGAATCGTTTCGGTCCCCTCGATCGTATAGAGGAAGTACTCGCTGAGCCCTTCCTTGATGATTTCCTTGGGCGCCGCCATTTCGGCCATCGCCATGACTTCGCGCCCGCGCGCCGCTTGGCGCCGCATCACGGCGCCGGGGGCCGGTATCTGCGGCGTTGGCGGCCTGACTATACCCGGCCGGCCGTAAGGGTACTCGCGCCGGGCCAGCTCGGCGATCTCATCGAGCAGGTGGACCTTGCCCACGATCACCCGGACCTGGGCGTTTTCGTAGTCCTCGCCGCTATTGTTGGTCACGCGGACGTAGCCTTGCAGCCGCATCGTCTTCTCATCGGCCGAAAGTGTGCCCATGTAGAACGCCCGCCAGGTCAGGCCGCTGGTCAGGTACGTGATCTCGACGGGGACCTTGCCGCTGACCTCGCTGGCGATGTTCCACAGCCCCACGTTGCGCACGCGAGGCGGATAGACCAGCTCGGCGATGTCGATGACGTCGGCGTTCGCCTTGGGCAGCATCTCCAGGCTCGTCGGATCGATCAATGTGTTCTCCCACGAGAATTGCAGCGCGTTGGCGCCTTCTTTGAGCGTCAGCGACCGGCTCTCGCGGGCGAGCGTCATGTCGGCCGAGTTGTAGATCGTCAGTTGCACGGTGTCGCGCGTCGGCAGCGTGGTCAGATCGACCTTGGCCTGCACGACGCCGGCGGCCGCAAGTGCCAGAAGAAATGCAATCACGCGTTTCATATCACTGCTCCTAAGCAAGATGGTGGGCGGCGCCCACCCTGCAAGGACATGGGGGAATCGTCAGTTGCGGATGTTGCGCCGGTGGTAGTGCATGGTCAGCTCCTTGACCGCCGGTCCGGCGTCCGTCCGCGCGGGAAGCTCGATCTCGAACTCCAGCGTGCCCGCGTCCTTCTTGACGTACTTCAGATCGCACTCTTCCATGTCCCACTGCCCTTCGATGTGCTGGATCATCGTCAGCATCGCGGGGCTGTCTTTGAAGTTCTCGATCTTGGCGGTGATGATCTCGTCGGTGTCGTACAGCACGACGCGATCGGAATCATTCTTGCGGAGGTTGATCTGGGCGTCGCGCATCTTCCGCTGCGTGACCACAATGTCGCGGCTGTCCCCGATGTACAGCTCCATCTTCTCGCCCACGGGCACCAGCGGCGCGTTGTCCTCGCCCAGAAAGATCGTGCTGCCGTGGCCGTCGTCCTGAAAGAGGCGCGCCTTGCCGCCCCACATCGCGAACTGGCCCAGGCCGCTGGCGGTGTCGTTGAGGATGCGGTAGCTGACCGGGATGCCGACATTCTGGTTCTCCAGTTGCTCGGGGTCCCAGGGCAGCCGGGCGGCGTCGAACGTCCAGATCTTGCGGATCGGGACGGTCGGGGCCTTGAGGAACAGCACCTGCTTGGTTTCTTCGTGGTCGATGCCCTGCTCGAAGGCTTCGCCGTAATCGAGCAGGATGCGGGCCTTGTCAAAATCCTCGCCCGAAAAGTTGCGCAGCACGACATAGCTCTTCAGATCGACCTTCGTCTCGGCCTTGTCCGCGACCGCCTTGTGCGTGATCAGCCGGTCAATGTTGCTCAGCAGGTAGCTGATCCGCACCGTCTCGGCGTAGTCACCCCCGCTGCTGATCTCCCAGACCAGGGCGGCCTCGCCCGGTGGGTAGCTGACGCTCAGCAGGTTCACGCCGTCGGGATGGTCGAGAATCTCCAGGCGGATCGAGTCCTCGTCGATCTGAACGCCCTTCCAGGAGAAGTCCACGCTGTTATGTCCCTTCTGCAATGTCAGGACGCGCTCCTCTTCGATGAGTGTCGCGTTGGGGTTGTCCAGCCGGATGATGGTCGCGGCCCGCTCGGGCAGCGCCACCAGTTTGATCCGCGCCTCGACCATCGAGCCCGCCAGCAGCAAGGCGACCGTCGCCGACAAAACCAGTCTTTTCGCATTCATGTTTCGATCTCCCAAAGAAATCAACGTTGTGCGCTTTGCTCTTTCTGAATCAACACCTGTTCTCTCGCACCGTGATACGTCGTCACAGTGTACGTCAACACCTCTTTACTCCGCGGCCCGGCCGTGAGTTTGAATCGGGCGTGGGTCACGTCATGTTTCTCATACGTCGCCTTCGGACTCTGCAACTGCAATTCCCATCGCGGCGTGTCGAAGCCGCGCGTGATCTCGATGTCCACCGGCAGCGTTCGGGCGTTGGCGATCTCGATCTTCCAGGAGCGAACTTCGTCCCAGCCGGCCACGTTGCCCTTGCTGTCGAAGGTGTAGTTCTCCGTTCGCCACCCCATCAACACCGGCTCGACCTTGACCAGCCGGGCGGGCCCGAGGTTCAGCTCGACCTCCTCGCCCACCGGAATGTACTTCGTCTCCGTGCCACCGACGTACGCGAGATGCTTACCGGTATCGACCTGGCCGTAGATCCTCACGGCCCCGTCCGGCAGCGGTGTCTCGCCCAGCTTATGTTCCGCGTCGTTCACGAACGAAACGAACCGAATCGGATCGGTCCCCCACCGCTCCTCATCGTATTTGTACAGGCTGGTGACCGGAATCTCGTCGGTCTCGAACGACAGCAGCCGCTTGCCCCATTCGTTCGGGATCGTCTCAGTCCCCTCGATTGTGTACAGGAAATACTCGCTGAGCCCTTCTTTGACGATCTGCTTGCGTTCCAGCGTATCGAGGACCTGGCCCTTCCATCCGTATGAGAGTATGCGATTAGACAGATCTTCATTCCGAAGCTCGGCGTCGTCCAGACCCAAGCCACCAACCGCTCCTTGGGATCGCGGGTCGTCATAGGCATATTGTCTCTGGGCGAGGTCGCGGATTTCGTCGAGCAAGTGAACCTTGCCGACGATCAGGCGGGTCTGGGCATCCTCGTAGTCTTCGCCGCTGGCGTTGTCGACGCGGACGTAACCCTCCAGCCGCATCGAGCGCTCGTCGAGCGACAGCGTGCCCATGTAGAAGGCCCGCCAGGCCAGGCCGCTGGTCATGTACGTCAGCTCGAACGGGACCTGGCCTTCGCTTTCGGACCGGATCAGCCACCGACCCAGCTCCCGCAATCGCGGCGGGAACACGAGTTGCCGGACCTGGACCTGATCTCTGTGCTCGGCCGGTTCGAGGCTCAAGCTGGTCGGGTCGATCAGCGTATTGGCCCACATGAACTGGAGCCAGTTCCAGCCCTTTTTCAGCGTCAGGTGGCGCTGTTCGCGGACGAGCGTCAGGTCGGCGCCGTTGTAGATCGTCAGTTGCACGTTCTGCCGGCGAGGCAACACGACCATCTCGATCGCGCTGGCCGGCGCGAACGGCGGCTTCTCGGCGATCTCAGCATCTGCCAGCGTCAGCTCCGCAGGAGCAGGAGCTGTCAACGACCTCGCCACTACGCCATCCCCAAGCTTCGCTTGAGGCTGCCACACGGCCGCCGGCGCTGTCGCGTCACTACGCAACGAGCTATCGGCAGCAACGAGCTTCTCGGGTCCGGCTGCGGCCGGCACGTCGAGAGTGCGTTGACTGAGGTTCTCCTGAGAGAACAATTCCTCGGCCACGCGCTGCGGCGCCCTGCGGCCCGGCCCGAACGTCGAAACGACCAGCAACGCGACGCCCACGACAACGACGGCCGCAACGGCACCGAGCCACGGCCGTGCCCACAGCCGCAGGATCGCCGGACGCCTGATCTCGGTGGCGGCCTCGATGGTGCTCGCAATCAGCGCAGGCGAAGCCCCCATCTCCTCGCGAAGCAGGTCCAGCGTGGAGAATTTGGCCTTCAACCCATCCAGCCTGGCGCGACAGGCTTCACAGCCGTCCAGATGCGCGCGAATCTCGCGCATCTGGGCCTCCGAGGCCAGCTCGAACGCGTAGTCGATGAGTTGTTGTTCGGTGCAGTGTCCGTTCATTTCGTCACACTAATCGATTCGGGCAGCTTGCGCGCCAGCGTCGCCAAGGCCCGGGACATCTGGGTCTTGACCGTGCCGAGCGAGCAGCCCATCACGTCGGCCACCTCGCGGTAGCTGAGCTGCTGGTAATAGGCCAGCACGAGGGCGGCCCGCTGCTTGACGGGAAGGCTCGCGACGGCCTCTCTGACCTGCTGTTTGCGTTCTTCTCGGACCAGCTCATCGGCCGGGTCGAGTGCGTCTTCGGACGCGAGGGTTTCTGCCAGCGACGAGCCACTGTCCTGTCCGCAATCAGCCTCCTGATCCAACGAGAACATCGCCGAGCGTTTGCGGCGTCGCATGTGGTCGATCGTGGCCCGCGTGGCAATGGTGAACAGCCAGCTCTTGAAGACCGGCCCGCGATACATGTGGGCCTTTTCATAGACCTTCTTGAAGGTCTCCTGAAAAAGGTCTTCGGCCTGGTCTCGGTTTGCGGTCATATGCATCAAGTACCTCAGCAGGCCGTCGGCATACCGCTCGACAAGCTCGCGAAACGCCGCCCCGTCTCCACGCAAATGGGCGGCCATGAGGCTCTCGTCTGTCACTGGTGTCAAGGCTACGACTCCAACTACCTCCTCCAGACGATTATCGTAGCCCATCGGTTGACAGGGTATGAAGCAAATTCCGCGCAGAAAGTGGATTCGGTCCCGTGGGTCCGGGTGGCAGCCTCAAGTCCGGAGGACTTGGGGATGGTTCAACATAGCGGCACTCGTCTTTTGACTTTTGATGCGAGCCTGGCCCACCATCCCCAAGCTTCGCTTGAGGCTGCCACTCGCGCGGTTCACTACTCATCGAGTGCCCAGCACACCGCGTTGAGAAGCAGCCTGCGACATTGCGGATTCCGAAAGTCGTCGGGGTGACCGAGCGAGGTGTAGAAGATGCGCGACTGTTTGTA
>CAZNSM010000001.1:28692-73819 GCA_964575615.1 uncultured Pirellulales bacterium
TCCGAAAGTCGTCGGGGTGACCGAGCGAGGTGTAGAAGATGCGCGACTGTTTGTAGCGGTGGGTCCAGGCGACCGGCTCGGGCTCCTGGCCCGGGATGGCGCCGACGAGAAGCGGCGTTGCGGTCTGCGCCAGCGGACTGGTCCTGTAGAGCGATCCGTTGCTGGTCAGCGGCAACCTGACATCGGCAAGGATGGGATGGTTCCCCACGCCGGCAGCGCGAGTCACCGTGCAGACCGGGCCGGCGCCGTAGTGATTGTGGTAGTTGCCCCCGAGCACATCGGCGTCGAACGCGGGCCAGTCGGCGTGGCCGGCCGGGCCGCTACCGCGCGAATCGAAAGCGTGACTGGCGGTTCGCAGACCGATCAGCGGGCCGCCACGATCGAGATAATCGTGCAGATACTTCATCTGGTCGGCGGGAAAGGCCCTTCGACGCGCGTAGACAATCACAAGGTCGGCCTGGGCAAGGATTTCCATGCCCGAGATCTCGTGCCGGTCGGGGCCGCTCTTTTCGGTGCTTCCCTGGATGATCTGGCAGGCGAGATCGTGTTCGAGCTCCAGTTCACGGGCGAAACCGGGCAAGGTCTCGGCGGCAAGGTACTCATCCTCGGCCGAGAGGAAGACCACCAGCGGCCGCCGGTCTTCTCGGAATCGAAACGGCGGCTGGCCCGTCAGGTCCGTCGAGGCAATCGTGGGACAGACGTACCGCTCGACGTGGCCCACCACGAGATCGACTCCCGTGAAGTGATTCACCTCGGGCGGCATGGCCGAATTGTACATCGCATCGGTCAGGTCGCGCATCAGCACGACGTTCTTGCCGAACCGCGAGAGGTTGCGCAGCCCGAAGGGCCGGCCGAGCACGCACATGTTCGTGTGCACACCCATCAGGATGACGTTCTTGATCTGCCGCTGTTCGAGCAGGTTCCATATCTCGACGCCGGAGTCGCTGATGGCGTCACCGTCCCGGATCTCGATCGTGTCGATCTGCCTGGTCCAGGGCAGCGATTCCGGACACTTGGGTTGGCAATCGCATCCGCCGTCGGAATGATCGATCGGATAGCCCGCCCGCTCCTCGGCCTTGTCCTTCCAGTTGCACCATTTGGCGATGCCGTCCGGCAGATCGGCCGCCCTCGGCGCGTCCCTGGCGATCCTGCGCCCGGGGCGGTTCCTGTAATGCTCCATGGTGTCACTGGGGGCGTGGATGATAAAAACGCTCTTCTGCCGTGCGATGGACACGACGCGATTCATCACCGGCGCCAGCTCCGCGACACGCCGCGATGCGCCTTGGCACCAGTGGCGGTCCCACATATCGCAGATGATGATTGCGGTCTCGGCAGGATTCCACTGCGCAGTCCGGCACATGACGCGGAAGCCGCCCAGGTCATCGGGCAACGCGACGCGCGTGCGGAGATGCACCTGAAGTGCTGCATCCTTTGCTTGGGCCTCAGCCAGACCGCAGAACAGTTGGCCGGCAACGAGAATCCAGAGAAACAGCATGCTGGCCGAGGCTTTGAGCTTGAGCGGCTTCATAAAAGGCACTCCCGTGGTCTTGTCGTCATAGTGGAGGAGTCTATATCAGGGCGGTCCAGCCGCCATCGACGTAGAAGATCTGGCCCGTGATAAAGTCGCCGGCTTTCGAGGCGAGCAGGACCGCCACGCCGACGAGGTCCTCCGGCGTGCCCCATCGGCCCAGCGGCGTCTTGGCCAGCACCCACCGATCAAACTCGGGGTCCTTCCGGAGAGGGGCCGTCAGCTCGGTAGCGATGTAGCCCGGTCCGATGGCGTTGACGTTGATCCCGTATGGAGCCCATTCGACCGCCAGCGTCTTCGTCAGGCCCAGCAGACCCATCTTGCTGCACGTGTAGGGCGCGATCGTCGGACGGGCGGCGTGGCAGGCCAGCGAACCGATATTGATAATACGCCCGGGCTTGTCGGCGCTGCGACAGTGCCGGCAAAAGGCCTGCGACAGCAACAGCGCCGACGTCAGGTTCACATCCATCACCCGCCGGAAATCCTCCAGCGAGAGGTCCTCGGTCGGCTTGCGAACGGTCGTGCCCGCGCAGTTGACGAGGATATCTACTCCGCCGGCCGCCCTGACCGCGTCATCGAAGAGGCCCTTCACATCCCCAAGACGGGCCAGATCGTACGGGAATGGCCGTGCAGCACGCCCCGTCGCTGCCTCAATCTCTGAAGAAGCCGCGTTGAGCTGGTCGGCGCTGCGCGCGACGAGAATCACGTCTGCGCCATGCTCGGCCAGAGAGCGCGCAATCGCCAGGCCGATTCCCCGTCCGGCGCCGGTGATGAGCGCCGTCTTGCCCGTCAAATCGAAGCGTTGACACTCCATGCGACATAATAGACCAGAACTCGTCCTTGCTGACAAGCGGCAGCCTTCAGCGCAATGCCCGGAGGTGCGCCGAGTCATGGATTTCCACTTTACAGACTTGAACCACTGCGGTAGCATGGAGGAGAGTCAGGCGGGGGTGTCGATCACAGAATAGACCCCTCCGAAAATTGAGGCATAGGAACGGAAGGACACGCGGCATGGCAGGCAACATCGTTATCGACACCGAACGCTGCAAGGGTTGCGGGCTCTGTGTGATGGTCTGCCCCAAGAAATGCATCGCGATCTCCGAGGAGTCGAACAAGAACGGCTATTTTCCGGCGCAGAAGACGGATGGTGACTGCATCGGCTGCGCCCACTGTGCGATCATCTGTCCCGAGGGAATCATTCAAGTCTACCGGGACGAGATGGAGCGAATCCGGATCGTGGCCGCGCCCGAAAAACGCGGTGCGCCGCGTCTGATCGAGGAGAAGCGGTAAGGCGATGGAGCAGCGAATCCTACGTCTGATCGACCGGATCAAGGGCCATCTGAACGAGACCTATGGCGAAGGGATCAAGCGGATCATCCTGTACGGCTCATACGCCAGGGGCCAGGCAACAAAGGACTCCGATGTCGACGTTCTCGTGCTGACGGCTTCGTCTGTGAAACCCGCTGAGGTCGACGAGAGTCTGAACGACCTTTTGTACGACATGCTCATGGAAGAAGGTGAACTCATCTCGGTCATCGCCATTCCTGAGGAGCAGTACAAGAACTATAATTCCCCGTTTATGCTGAACGTGAGAAAAGAGGGGATTGCGGTGTGAAGGAATTCGACGACCTCATCAAGAAGGCCGAGAGATTCCTACACACGGCCGAATATATCCTGAGCACAGCCGATTACGATTCCTGTGCCTCCAGATGCTACTATGCGATGTTCTTCATGGCCGAAGGAGTGCTTCTGACAAAAAAGCTGACAAGTTCTTCTCACAAAGGCGTGGTGAGCCTGTTCGGCGAGCACTTCGTGAAAGCCGGCGTCTTTGAGAAATCCTTGGGGAATACCCTGCATCGTGCCTATCGAACAAGGATCATCGGAGACTATGGCGTGGATCGCGTCGTGACCAGGGAGGAGGCGGAAAACTTGCTGGAGGCGGCTCGGGATTTCGTTCAGAGTACCAAGAGCTATCTTCGCCAATGGGCCGACAGAGAGGCAGGAAAGTGAGCGAGCGGATTCTGATGTGTGGCAACGAGGCGCTGGCCGAGGCGGCCATCGTTGCCGGCTGCGACGCCTATTTCGGCTACCCGATCACGCCGCAGAACGAGATCACCGCCTATATGTCCGAACGGATGCCCCAGGAGGGCCGCGTCTTCGTACAAAGCGAAAGCGAGCTGGCGGCGATCAACATGGTCTTCGGCGCCGCCGCAACCGGCAAACGAGCGATGACTAGCTCCTCCAGCCCGGGCATCAGCCTGATGCAGGAAGGGATCAGCTATCTCGCCGGGGCGGAACTGCCGGCCGTGGTGGTCAACGTCATGCGGGGCGGTCCTGGACTGGGAAACATCGCCCCGTCGCAGGGGGATTATTTCCAGGCTACGCGAGGGGGCGGCCACGGCGACTATCGCACGATCGTGCTGGGCCCGGCGAGCGTGCAGGAGCTGGCCGATTGCATGTCGCTGGCGCTTGACCTGGCGGATCAATATCGCATGACCGTGATGGTGCTGGCGGATGGCATCCTGGGCCAGATGATGGAGCCGGTAACGCTCGATCCGAAACCCCGGCGCGAATTGCCGCCCAAACCGTGGGCGTTGACCGGGATGAGCAACCGGCCGCAGAACATCGTGCGTTCCCTGTGGCTGGCCGACGGGGCTTTGGAGGAGTTGAACAACCGCCTCATGGCCAAATATCAGCAGATTCAGGACAACGAGGTCCGCTGCGAGCAGTACCGGATCGAAGACGCCGAGGTCGTGATCGTCGCCTACGGCATCGTCGCACGGATCGCCCGGGCGGCGGTGGACCAGGCCCGCGAGGAGGGAATCAGGGCCGGAATGATTCGCCCGATTACGCTGTGGCCTTTTCCCACCGAGCAGATCGCCAGCATGGCTGAAACATTTCGGGTGTTCCTGGCGGTCGAGATGAGTTGCGGCCAGATGGTCGAGGACGTACGATTGGCGGTGGCGGGCAAGTGTCCCGTCCTGCTGCACGGACGACCCGGCGGCGGCGTGCCGACGGCCGACGAGCTTCTGGACAAGATTCGACAATCGACAATACGAGCCGGCGCTGCATAGCTTTCTTGCATCGCGATGTACATCGGGATGCGACCGCTTGCGTGACGCCGCAAGGCAGAGAAATATGAACACCGTGTTCCAGCGAACATCTGTTTTGAAGGATTGCCCGACCCACTATTGTCCGGGCTGCGGTCACGGGATCGCGCACCGACTCCTGGCCGAGGTCATCGACGAGCTCAACATCCAGGACCGTACGATCGGGATCGCGCCGGTCGGCTGCGCCGTGCTGGCGTACAACTACCTCGACGTGGACATGATCGAGGTGGCCCACGGCCGGGCGCCCGCCGTCGCGACGGGAATGAAGCGGACCAATCCCGACAAAATCATCTTCTCCTATCAGGGCGACGGCGATCTGGCGGCCATCGGCACCGCCGAGATCATCCACGCGGCCCATCGCGCCGAACGCATCACCGTGATCTTTATCAACAACGCGGTTTTCGGCATGACGGGCGGGCAGATGGCGCCGACTACCACGCTCGGCCAGGTCACAGCCACGACCCAACAGGGCCGCAATCCGAGCAACGGCCAGGGCTATCCGCTCCAGGTTTCCGAGATTCTGGCCCTGCTGCCCGGCACGGTCTACGTCGAGCGGTGCGCCCTGAGTGGCGTGCCCGGCATCAAACGTACCAAGGCGGCCATGAAGCACGCCCTCGGGCTCCAGATGGACGATGCGCCCGGCCTGTCGCTCGTGGAGATCCTCTCGCCGTGCCCGACGTACTGGCGCATGTCACCGGCGAAGGCCATGAAGTGGATCGAAGAGGAAATGTGCAAGGCCTTTCCGATCGCGAGGTTGAAGGGTTGACGATGGCATCGACGAATGGATTGTACGAAGAGGTCGTCATCGCCGGCTTCGGCGGTCAGGGGATCATCCTGGCGGGCAAGCTGCTGGCCCAGGCGGCGATGAAGGCCGGCCTGGAAGTGACCTACATGCCTTCCTATGGCGCCGAGGTTCGCGGCGGGACCGCCAACTGCATGGTAATCCTGTCGAACAAGCCCATCGCCTGTCCCATCGTCAGCGCGCCGACGGCCCTGGTCATCTGCAACAAGGCGTCGATGAGCAAGTTCGCGCCGCGACTGCGACCCGGAGGGCAACTGATCTTCAACAGCTCGCTGATCGAAGCGGTTCATTCCGTCCCGGACGGCGTGCAGGTGATCGGCGTGCCGGCCGAGGAGATCGCCATCCAGGCGGGCAGCCCCAAGAGCACCAACATGGTCATGCTCGGCGCCTACCTGGGCGTTCGAGGTCCATTGACGGCGCAGCAGACCGCCGAGGCGCTGGCCGACGTGCTGGCCGAGCGGCATCACAAGACGATCCCTGCCAACAGCGAAGCCCTGCGGCGAGGGGCCGAGTTCGCCGCCTCTCAGGTGTAACGTCCAGACAGGAAACGATTCGGCCGGCCAGCCGCCGGCGATCGCGCATCGTCCCTGCGCGAGCTGCCAGGCGCACGCCGGGTCAGAAACCGGTTGACAGGCGAGGAAAACGCGAAACAATGACCACAGGATTCCCGGTTGCACAACGGTGAGGAGACAGCATGATCGGCAAGCACGGCAAATCAATCGGCTGGAACACAATCGCCATCATCCTGACACTGTACGCGGCGGTCGCCTTCTTCCAGACAGACACGACGGATGCCCGGGAGGCACGGTCGCTGGCCGGAACGTGGCGGTTCCGAGCAGACCTGGAGAACGAGGGCCTGACCGAGCGATGCTTTGAGCAGGTGCCCTCGCAGAAGATCGATCTGCCCGGGTCGATGCAGGAGAACGGCTACGGTGACGACGTGACCGTCGAGACGGCGTGGACCGGCCAAATCGTGGACCAGTCCTGGTTCACAGCCGAAAAGTATGAGCCTTACCGCCGGACGGACAACATCAAAGTGCCCTTCTGGCTGACTCCGGTCAAACACTACGTTGGACCCGCCTGGTACCAGAAGGAAATCCACATCCCCGGCAAGTGGAACGCCAAACGGATCGTGCTGTTCCTCGAACGATGCCACTGGGCAACGCAGGTCTGGGTCGATCCCGACGTACATCGGGAGTCGGTCGGCTCGAACAACAGCCTCAGCGTGCCCCACGAATACGATCTCGGCGTGCTCGGCAAGGGCCGGCACACCCTGACGATCTGCGTGGACAACACCGTCAAGGTGGGAGTCGGCGTCAACGCGCACAGTGTCTCCGACCATACGCAGACCAACTGGAACGGCATCATCGGCGACATCGAACTGCGGGCCTACGACGATGTTCGAATTGCCGACGTACAGGTCTATCCGGACATCGAGCACCGGGATGCCAGGGTTCGTGTCACCATCGCCAACTCAGGCGGCGAGTCGAACGCGGGGACACTGACGCTTCAGGCAACGAGCTTTAATTCGGACCGAAAGCACAAGGTCGCCGAAACATCGGTCCTGTTTGCGATGGAGGATGTAAATCAGACCGTGGAGGTCGGTTATGCGATGGGTGACGACGTGCTGCTGTGGGACGAGTTCTCGCCGAACCTGTATCGCCTGAAGGTGTCGATCGAAGGGAAGAACTTCAAAGACGAGCGGACGGTCGTCTTCGGCATGAGGGAATTCACTACGCAGGGAACGCAGTTCGCCCTCAACGGGCGCAAGACCTTCCTTCGCGGCACACTCGAATGCTGCATTTTCCCGCTGACCGGATACCCGCCGATGGACGTGAAGGCATGGCGCAAGGTTCTGGCCGCCGCCAAGGCGCATGGTCTGAACCATCTGCGTTTCCATTCGTGGTGCCCGCCGGAGGCGGCGTTCCTCGCGGCCGATGAGATGGGTGTGATGTACCACATCGAGTGCGCCGCCTGGACCAACAGCGGACCGACGATCGGGGATGGCGCACCCATCGACGAGTGGATCTACGCCGAGTCGGACCGCATCCTCAAGGCCTACGGAAATCATCCGTCGTTCTGCATGCTGGCCTACGGCAACGAACCGGCGGGCGGCCGCCAGAAGGAATATCTCGGAAAGCTCGTGGAGCACTGGAAGGGCAAGGACCGGCGGCGTGTCTACACCAGCGGCGCCGGCTGGCCGATCATTCCGGAGAACGACTACCATTCGACGCCCGGCCCCCGAGGCCATCAATGGGGCGCCGGCCTGGCGAGCCGCTTCAACGCCGAGGACCTGACCACCGACTTCGACTACGCCGATTTCGTCAAGGACTACCCGGTCCCCATCGTCTCTCACGAAATCGGACAATGGTGCGTCTATCCGAACTTCGACGAAATCAAGAAATACAAGGGCGTGCTGAAGGCGAAGAACTTCGAGATCTTCCGCGATTCGCTCGACGCGCACGGCATGCTCGACCTGGCCCGCGACTTTCTGATCGCGTCGGGCAGACTCCAGACGATCCTCTACAAGGAAGAGATCGAGGCGGCTCTGCGAACGCCCGGCTTCGGCGGATTCCAACTGCTCGACCTGCACGATTTCCCTGGACAGGGCACGGCGCTGGTCGGCGTGCTCGATCCATTCTGGGAGTACAAAGGTTACGTCAAACCGGCCGAATACCGTCGCTTCTGCCGCGAGACCGTCCCCCTGCTGCGTATGGCCAAGTGCGTCTGGACCAATGATGAAACCTTCGAGGGGCAGGTCCAGATCGCCCACTTCGGACCGGCTCCGATCAAGAACGCCGTGGTCCGTTGGCAGGTGCGGTGCGCAGACGAGCGCCCCGTGGTTTCGGGCCAGTTTCCTGTCCAGGATATTCTCCTCGGCAACGACAATCGCGTCGGCGCGATCGAGTTGGATCTGTCGCAGGCTCAGGCGCCGACGAAACTGGTGATCGCGGTGGACATCGAGGGAACCGACTACGGTAACTCGTGGGACATCTGGGTTTATCCCGGCCGCGTCGATCCGCCGGCCGCGCAGAACGTCCTGATCGTGGAGCATCTGGATGTTAATGCCTTGCGCGCTCTGCGCGAAGGGCGAAACGTCCTGCTGATGCCGAATCCGGAAAACGTCGCGAGCGACGTGCCCGCGGGATTCACGACGATCTTCTGGAACACGCAATGGACCAACGGCCAGCCCCCGCATACGCTGGGCGTTCTTTGCGATCCGGAGCACCCGGCGCTGTCGAGCTTTCCAACGGAATTCCACAGCAACTGGCAATGGCAGGACCTCATCCGGAACTCGAAGGCGATGGTGCTCGACGCGTTCGGCGCAGAGCTGGAGCCGATCGTCCAGGTGATCGACGACTGGAATCGCAACCGCAAGCTGGGTCTGGTGTTCGAAGGCGCCGTCGGAGACGGCAAGCTGCTGGTCTGTAGCATCGACTTGCGGACCGATATCGAGAAACGTCCGGCGGCTCGCCAAATGCTGCGCAGCCTGCTGAGCTACATGGACAGTGGGGCCTTCCAGCCGGAATTGACGCTCCAGGTCGAGACGCTCGACGGGCTGCTCAAGAAGCAGTCCTGGCAGTAGAAACCCGGCCGACAACCGAAGCTGATCGTGGAACCTGACTTTCTCACGGGCAAAGGGCAGACAAGACGCCGGCGTGGCAGTAGAATAGGGCCTTCACTGAAAATGGACCGACAAACAGGACAGGGAACATGACGAAACAATCTGGAAACAGAAAGTCACGTGCGATATGCAGCTTCTGCGGGCGGGCGGGCAGCCAGACCGACACCCTCATCGAAGGTCCGGACAACGTGTTCATCTGCCCCGAATGCGTGGAGCTGTGCCACAACATCATCAAGCAGAACCGCCGCCAGGGCACCGTCCCGCGGCGGAAGATGAAGGAGACGCCCCGGCCCAGGGAGATCAAGGAGTATCTCGACCAGTACGTGATCGGCCAGGACAACGCGAAGAGATACCTGTCGGTGGCCGTGCACAATCACTACAAGCGGCTCCTGCACAGCGACATCGGCGACAGCGACGTCGAGATCGACAAGTCCAACGTCCTGCTGATCGGCCCGACCGGCTGCGGCAAGACGCTGCTGGCCCGGACGTTGGCCAAGAAGCTCGAAGTACCCTTCGCGATCTGCGACGCCACGACCGTTACGGAGGCCGGCTACGTCGGGGAGGACGTCGAGAACTTCCTGCTCAGGCTGCTCCAGGCGGCGGATTTCGACATCGAGGAGGCCCAGCGTGGCATCGTTTACATTGACGAAATCGACAAGATCGGCAAGACCTATCAGAACGTCTCGATCACGCGCGACGTCTCGGGCGAGGGGGTCCAGCAGGCCCTTCTGAAGATGCTCGAAGGAACCACCGCGAACATCCCGCCGCAGGGCGGGCGCAAGCATCCCGAGCAGTCGTACATCCAGATGGACACGACGGAGATCCTCTTCATCTGCGGCGGGACCTTCGTCGGCCTGGAAAATATCATCAAGAAACGGCTCGGCCGCAAGATGATTGGCTTCGGCTCCGAGCTGTCGGGCAAATCCGACGAAAAGGCCGATCTGAGCAGTGTGCTCCAGCAGGTGATCCCCGAGGACGTCATCGAGTTCGGGATGATCCCGGAGATGGTCGGACGTCTGCCGGTGATCGCGACGCTGGACGCCCTCGACGAGGAGGCCCTCATCGATATCCTCACCCGGCCCAAGAACGCCTTGGTTCGGCAGTACAAGCGGTTCTTCGAGATGGAAGACGCCGAGCTGGAATTCACCGAAGACGGCCTCCAGGCCCTGGCCCGCAAGGCTCTGAAACGCGACACCGGCGCCCGAGCCTTGCGGTCGATTGCCGAGGAGATGATGGTGGACCTGATGTATCAACTGCCCGAGGAGCCCAAGCCGGCCCGATACGTGATTACGCGGGACATCGTCGAAGGCAAGGCCCCCCTGCTGGCGGCAAAGCAGCAGGTCCGCAAGGAGTCCGCCTGACGCAGCACTCTCCTGCCTTTCGGGCCGAACGATGCATCTTCAAGAGATGGCAGCGATGCCGTCTCTTTCTTTTTGCGCTCCCACGGGCAACCGATTCCGACGACCGCCCGAAAGACCGGGTCAATCCAGAACCTCGACCTTGGAGTAGAGCGGGAAGAGCATGTTGTAGACGAGGATCGCCTCTCCGTTGAACATGCGGATGCAGCCTCGAGAGCCGGCAGTGCCGATCTGCTCCGGCTCCTTGGTGCCGTGGATGGCGAATCCGGTGCGTCCCTTGGCCTGGCCGTCGATGCCGTCCAGGGCGATCCACCGCGAACCTAACGGATAGTCGGGATCGGTGGACTTGTATACCCGTTGCGTGTCCGGATCCGTCCAGGTCGGCGCGACGAGCTTGCCGCCCTCCTGCACACGCCACAGACCGGTGGGCGTTTCGTAGCCGGTTCGGCCCAGGCCCACCTTGAAGCTGCGAACGTACATGTCCTGCAAATACAGGTCCAGGGTGAACGTGGAACGATAGACCTTGGCGTGAAACGGTCCCTTGATGATCTTGATCGTCTTGCCGGCCTGAAGATTTTGCGGGCGGGGGATGTTGTTGATCTGCATCAGCATCTCGTAGGGAACCTTGTTCCGCCGTCCGATGACCTCCAGAAGATCGCCGGGTTGGACCGTATAGCTGTCGCACAGGGGGTCGCCGGCAAAAGCCGCCGGACCGAACAGCCACTCCTTCGAGAGCTTCGCCATCTCGTCTTTCACCGCCAAGCGCTGGTTCGGCGGCATCGGCATCGAAAGCGCCTCGTTGAGCTTGTTCCGGGCGGCAATGACCTGCCGAGGATGGGAATTCAGCATCGACATCGCCTCCGCTACCACGGCCGTTACCTTCTCGTCCGCCGGGGGTGCGGCAGGCATCGGCAGATCGGTCACAACCGGCTCGGGCTGAACGACATCCTGGGGCGCCGATTCCTGCCTCTGCGGCTCGGCAGACGCGGGCGCCGGCGTGTTGGCGGCAGGCGCCGGCGTGGGCGCCGGACGCGCCGCAGCCGCAGAAGCCCCACCAGCGCCGACAGCCGCCAGCGTTGGAGCAGAGCGAGCCGGCTCCGGCGTCGCACCGGCAGGGTTCGTCACTTCTCCTGCACCCGTCTCCTGGGGAGCCGATGAATTGCCTCGAAACATCAAGAATACAACAATCGCGAACACCGCTACCGCCGCAACGAGGTAGAGGGTGTTGTTTCTGTGTCCGCGCTTCCGCCCTGGACTGGAGAACCAGCGAGCCATCCTAAGCTCCTTTCTGTTGGTCGCAACCAATTATTCCCTCGTCCGTCACCAGGAAATCGACAGGCTCGTCGGTCTCGGTAACGGGAATGGAATCCACCACCTGTTCGATAAAAGCAAAGCCGCAACGTGCGGCCGTCAGTTTTTCGTTGGCAAAGAACCGGTCGTAGAATGCCGCCCCGCGCCCCAGGCGATTGCCCCGGCGGTCGTAGCCCAGCGCTGGCGAAACCACCAGGTCGATCTGGTCAAAAGGAATCGGCACACCGTCCACAGGGTTTCGCAAACCCAACGCCCCCGTCGAGAACCCGGTCTCCAGCGAGCAGATGCCCACCGGAATCATGTGCCGCTGCTGCCAGGAGATCTTGGGCACCGCCACCGTCTTTCCAAGCTGCCAGGCATGGAGGATCGCCTCGGAGGTATCCACCTCGTGGGGCAGCGACAGAAACATCATGATGGTCGAGGCCTGCTGAAATCGCTCCGTGGCGATCAGGTTTCGACAGGCCCTCCTGCTCTTGTCCTGACGCTGTTGATCCGGTATGGCAAGCAGGCGATTCTGCAACTGGCGGCGCAGCTCAACCTTGTCCATCCCTCGGCCCCTGATCCCCGTGCGATTCTGCACGCTCGACCGTTCTGCTACTATCTATCAACCTTCGCAGTTCCTGTAAACAACGGCCTATCGTTTTTTCGTATCCCGCGTTCTTCGGCGCGTAGTACTGTTTGGGCAAGCCGGAAAGGTACTGCTGCACCACGAAACCGTCGGGGTAGTCGTGTGGATACCTGTATTCGGCTCCAATGCCGGCCTTCTTCGCCGCCGCGTAGTGCGAATCCTTCAGGTGGCGTGGCACCGGCCGCGTCGGTTCGGTCTTGACGTCGTTCATCGCCTGCCAGACTGCGACGGCACCGGCGTTCGATTTCGGCGCGCAGGCGATGTAAATGGCCGCCTGGGCCAGAACCAACTGGGCCTCCGGCAGGCCGACAAACTCGGAAATCTGCACCGCCGCGCCGGCCAGAACCGTCGCCATCGGATCGGCGTTTCCCACGTCCTCGGCCGCACAAACCGCGATTCGTCGAGCGATGAAACGCACATCCTCGCCCCCGGCCAGCATGCGAGCCAGCCAGTAAACCGTCGCGTCCGGATCCGAGCCACGCATGCTCTTCTGGAAAGCGCTGGCGAGGTCGTAATGCGTATCCCCTGTGTCGTCGTAGAGGATAGCCTTCTCCTGGATCGACTCTCTCGCCACTTCCAGGTCGAATCTTATCGGCCCGCCCTCGGCGCCGGCCGCCTGCGAGCGGACACCCACTTCCAAAGCGGTGAGAGCCTTGCGGCCGTCACCGTCGGCCATCTGGGCCAGAAAGCGCAGTGCCGCCGGGTCCGCCTCGATCGCCAGCGAGCCCAGACCCCGTTCGACGTCGCACAGAGCCCACTGAAGCAACTGAACGACCTCCTCGACGGACAACGGTTCGAAACGAAACACAGTGCTGCGCGAGATCAACGGGCCGTTGACCGAGACGTACGGGTTCTCCGTGGTCGCGCCGATCAGCACGATGACGCCCGATTCGACGTCATCGAGCAGCACGTCCTGCTGGGCGCGATTGAAGCGGTGAATCTCGTCGACGAAAAGAACCGTTCGACCGGCGCCTGTGGCCAGCCGATCCCGGGCCTCCGCCAGCACGTCGCGGATGTCTTTGACCGTGGCGGCCGGGGCGCTCAGATAGCGAAACCGGGCGCGCGTGTGGCGCGCGATCACCGCCGCCAGAGACGTCTTGCCCACACCCGGCGGTCCGTGAAAGATCAGACTGCTGAGTCGGTCGGCCGCCAGCATGCGCGTCAGGAGTTTGCCCGGCGCAAGAAAATGCCTCTGGCCGACGAACTCCGAGAGGATTCTCGGACGCATCCGCGCCGCCAACGGCGCGGCGGAATTCACGTTGGCCTTTTCGGAAGAGGCGAACAGGTTTTTATCGGCACTGTCATTGCGCATCGTCGTCATTATACGAAGAGCCAGTACGAATGTCGAACAGATTCCTCTTCCGGTCTGTCAACCGCGCAAGATTCGCGTTCTCCTCGCGGGGGAGTTGGGGGACATGCACAGACTCTCGAAACTGTGACCGTGGCGGTTTCACAAACTGCGCGTCACTCCTTGCGTGGTCCCGTCCGCGCTTCCGCTCCACTGCCGATCGAGAAGCAATGTCACGGAGTCCGTCGCCGGAGGAAGACGGCGTCATTCAAAACAGGAATTTCAAGAGCACTTTTCTTAGGTATCCAAAGCATCCATGCTTCCCATGTAACCACACAACCCTCTGGCAAGAACCGCCAAGACTTCACGCCGCCGGGACACGTCCGTTCGGCAAGGGAAAGAAGCCCGGCCCGACAAGATCATAAGCTGTTTCGCTCTCGAATTTTGCTGCCATCCTGCACGTCACAACCTGCCACACGGCCTCGCCCAAAGGGGTGGACCTCTCGCGGGGATTCGTGACAATCGAGAGTGAGTCGACGACCTCTGCGCGGCAAAAAAAGTCGGGGGCTGCTGTTTTTTTTTATTTGATTTTCACCGCTCTGCCGATAAACTTCTACAGGTACCGACGGACAGGGTACGGAGTCTGTAGGCAGGAGATGTGTTGAGATGAGAGTGAGAGACAGGCCAATGAACACCGGGCTTGATTGTTCTTTTTGTCGTGTGGTTGTAGTTGGCTGACCAGAAAGCCAGTGTGAGTGCAGTTTTTGAAAGGGAAGTATCATGAAGCGTTGGTTGATTCTGTTTGTGGTAGGTTGTTTGGCTCTCGCAGGTGCGGCAAATGCCGCCGTGCAACAAGGGGACACGGAGCTCGACGCGCTCGGCGCCTGGATGACCCAGAACGGCGAAGATGGCGGAGACGTTGATCTCTTCTTCTTGTCGGCGGGTGTCGGCTACTTCGTGACGGACAACGTTCAAGTCCAAGGCGCGGCGTTGGGCGCATGGACCGAGATCGCCGATGAAGACACGGACATCTGGGCGATTGGCGGTCGAGTGAAGTATCACTTCATGCCGACGAACCAGTGGGTGCCTTACATCGGCGCGCAGGTCATGTGGGCGAATGCCGAGGACGATGTCGATGACGTCGATGGCGTCCTGTGGGGCCCGCTAGTCGGTCTGCGGTATGAACTGAACGCCTACAACGATTTCTTCGTCGAGTATCAGTACCATATGTGGAGTGGTGACATCGACGACTTCCTGGATGACGGGCACGGCGTGTTCGTCGGTCTGATCCATCAGTTCAAGTAGGATCGGAGGACGGAGAACCGAACTATCGGAATCTCTTGAATTCTGAATGCAGAGCTGCGAGTCCCTGGGGCTCGCAGCTTTTTTTTGCGCACGGGACGATACGTCACAGGACCGGAACGCCCTGCGAGGCATCGCAACAACGGCTTGACGACAGAAGCAGCGCGTTGTAGACTCCCCATGCAGCCGCCGAGCGTCATGGGTCGGCCGTACATGCGGCAGCGATAAACAGGCGATCCAACGCTCGCGCCGCAGATGAACGGACGCTTTTCTTACGGGAAAGGACTCGCCGATGAAGACGGACCTGGGCATTCTGTGCATCGTCCTGTGTCTCATCGCCTGGCCGGGATCGGCCGCGTGCGGCGCTGCGCCGCTGGGCCCGCCGATTGCCACCCTGGAGGAAGGTCAGTGGACCATCGGCCTTGAGTACGGCTACGCGGAAACTGATCTGAGAGCCCACGGCACGTGCCTGACCATGCCCGAGGGGGAGGACGCCGTTTACAGCGCCGAGCATATCGAGATCCGCGGACTCGGTTCGCGCATGGTCTTCGGCAGTCTCGCCTACGGCGTCGTGGATACCTGGGATCTCTTCCTCCGAGTCGGCACAACCGATGCGCAGGATCACGTGAACGTGCGCACCACTCCTTTCAGCAGCGAGGTAGAGCGTTTCAATTACGACGGCGGTTACGGCCTGGCATGTGGCATCGGGACCCGCGCGACCTTCTGCCACTGGGGTCCCTGGCAATTCGGAGGAACGATGCAGGTGACCTGGCTGGACCCGGGCGAGAGCGACCTGGCGTGGTCCGACCCCGAGGTCCCTGGCTCCACGGTTGTCGGCCGCATGGACATCGATCTCTGGCAGGCGCAGATGGCACTGGCCGCAACCTATCAGATCGACACCTTTCGCTTCTGGGCGGGGCCCTTCCTGCAATTCGTGCAGGGAGATTTCGATCGCCGGGGAGTGACCTTCACGGACGGACTGAGCACGGGACATGTCACGTGCTCCAGCGACATCGAAGAGACTTCCCAGGTGGGTATTCACTTTGGGATGATCTGGGAGGCGTCCCATCGAATGAGCGGCTGGGTGGAAGGTCAGTACACGAGTGACTCGTGGGTGTTCGGCCTCGGCGCCGCCATTCGGCCGGACCAGTTCCTGCCCGGCCGGTGAGACATCGCTCGCGGAGTCTCAGGCCTTCCGTTCGGCCATGAAACGGGCCGTCGCAATCAGAGCATCCTTTCCATCACCCTCCGGTACGGCGACCAGAGCCTTGATCGCCCTATCCACGTAGTGACGGGCCTGCCCGCACGCGTACTCCAGACTGCCGTGAAGATCGAACATCCTTCTCAACGCATCCCGAGACCGAGAAGGGTCGTCCAGCAAGGCGTGTACTTCGGCCCGTTCCGATGCGCCGACCGCGCCGAGCAGGTGAATGGTCGCCAGAGTCGGTTTGCCCTTGGTGACATCGCGCTGCGCGGTCTTGCCGGTTTCGATTTCGTCACCCGTGATGTCCAGCAGGTCGTCTTCGATCTGGAAGGCGATTCCCGCGTTCAGGCCGTACTTCGCCAGCGCGTCGGCCTGCTCGTCGGAGGCATGCGACAGCAGCGCGCCGATCCGGCAGCACCCGCTGAAGAAGGCGGCGCTCTTGTCCGTGATGATGCTGATGTATTCCGATTCGGTCAATCGCCAGTTCCGCCTCTGGGCCACCTGCCGCAACTCTCCTTCGCAGACGCGAACGGCGGTCTCCGCCACGACCCTGGCCAGGGCCGGATCGAGATCGACCGTCATGTGGAAGACGCGGCTCAGCACGAAGTCCCCCAGCAGAACCGCCGATTCGTTGCCCCAGAGGGAGTTCACCGTGGGCGCCCCCCGTCGGGTCAGGCCGTCGTCCACCACGTCGTCATGGAGGAGCGTCGCATCGTGGACCATCTGCATCATGGCGGAGACATCGACGTGTTTCTTCCCGATCGGCCCGAAACACCGGCCCGCCAGCAGCACCAGGGCCGGCCGGATCATCTTGCCGCTCCGCGCGATGAAGTGTTCGAGCAGCGGCGCAATCTCCTCGGCCCATTCGGGCCCCGAGAGCGACCGGTGAATCAGCTCCGCCACCTGCCTCAGATCGGCGTCCACCAATCGAAATGACGGGATGTCCTGCCAGGGCATGTTTTCAGTTGCGTTCATGTCGATCGGTGATTCCCACAGGCGGCATGCACGTCAGGGACGGCCGGCTACTGCCCTTTTCCGCGCGCGTAGTTGTCAAAGGTCTCTCGCAGGCGCCGCGTGGTCGGTCCGGGCTTGCCGTCCCCGATTCGACGCCCGTCGATCTCCACGATCCCGATGACTTCCGCCGCCGTACCGGTGAGGAACAGCTCGTCGCACACGTACAGATCGTATCGAGTCAGGTTCTTCTCCACGACCTCGATCCCCAACTGCCGGGCCAGACGGATCACGACGCCACGCGTGATCCCCCCAAGCCCCCCGGACTCGACCGGCGGAGTCAGAACCGTGCCATTCTGGACGATGAAGACGTTGTCGCCGGTCGCCTCCGCGACGTAGCCCTCGTGATTGTACATGATCGCTTCGGGCACACCCCGGTCCAGGGCCTCGATTTTGGCCATGATGTTGTTCATGTAGTTGAGGCTCTTGACCTGCGCGGGAAAGGCCAAAGGATGCGTGCGAATCGTCGTGGCGCTGACAACCTTCATGCCCTTCTCGTACAGTTCCTCGGGATAGAGCTGAATCGTGTCGGCGATGATGATGATATGGCTGTTCTTGCAGACGAACGGGTTCAATCCCAGCGTGCCGACGCCCCGCGTCACGACGAGACGCACGTACCCGTCGCGGATTCCGTTGGCCTTGACGGTGGTCTCGACGGCGTTGGAAAGCTCTTCCCGGCTCATGGCAATGGGCAGGCGAATCACATGGGCGGAATCGAACAGCCTCTGGATGTGGGCGGCCAACTCGAAGACCTTCTCGTGATACACGCGGATGCCTTCGAAGACCCCGTCGCCATAGAGCAGACCATGATCGAAGACGGAGACCCTGGCCTCGGCTTCATCGACCAAACCGGTGTTCATCCAAATCTTCAACGCCATACGCCAACCTCATGCCTACAAGTTCATCGCCGCCCGACCGGACCGCGCCGGCCACAGACACACACCGCTTCGCATCCTGCGACCCTGATTGGGAACGAACCGACGACTGCAACGGAGATTCTCACCCCCGGCTCGCCGACGGGTCAGGTCTTCACCTTGCCGTCGGCCAGAGTGATGACGCGCTGGGCCCTGCGGGCAACCCGCTCATCATGGGTGACCATCACAATGGTCTGCCCGGCCTTGTGGAGCCGCTCCAGAACATTCAGAATACCATTTCCCGTCGTCGAGTCAAGGTTCCCGGTCGGCTCGTCGGCCAGCAGCAACCGGGGCTCGTTCATCAGCGCCCGGCCAATCGCCACCCGCTGCCGCTCTCCGCCGGAGAGCTGGTAGGGCTTGTGCCGGGCACGGTCCTGCAACCCCAGTTGCTCCAGCAACTCCATGGCCCGCGCGCGGGCCACCTTACGGGTCCCCAGCCAGCCAACGATCCCACGCGAGACCATCGTCGGCAGAAACACATTCTCCAGTACATCTAATTCGTCCAACAGGTGGTAGAACTGAAAGACGAATCCGACCATCTCGTTGCGAAACCGGTTCAGCTCCCAGGACCGCATCCGGTTCAGATCCTGCCCGTCAAAACTGACCGTTCCTTCGTTGGGCCGATCCAGGCCGCCCAACAGGTGCAGCAACGTGCTCTTTCCGCTTCCGGAGGCGCCGATCACCGCGACGAACTGCCCCGGCTCGACCGTCAGGTCCACACCTTTCAGGACGCTGACACGGGTGGCGCCCATCCGGTAGGACTTCTGCAGGCGTTCCGCCTTCAGTATTACAGGTCGTTCACCCATACAGGTTTCCACTTACGCCGAGCCGGCTCGGTCCCTTCCGAGGGAACCGTCGGCATCACCGCGGCTTCTATTGCCGGGCGGGCCGCCCTTCTATAGCGGATTTCTCCCACTGCCACAAGAAAAACCGGAAATCCCGCCCCGGTCTGGAGTTATCTACCCTTATGATCGACTGCCGTGGAGGGTCTCGACCGGCCGCAGATGCGCCGCCCCCCAGGCAGGAACCAACGCACCGATCAGGCACGCCACTATTGCACAGAACGCGATCACCGCCAGCACGTGGAATTCCACCTCGTGCGGGATTTCACCGATCGCGTAGATGGTCCGGTCCCAGAGCTGAAAACCGAACCGGCTGTAGAGCCAGTCCTCGATGCGGTTGATATAGGCCAGAAACAGCCACCCGGTCGCAATGCCTGCGATGGAGCCCAGCAGGCCCACGACGAAGGCGAATCCCGAGAACAGCGCCATCACGCTGGCGCTGGAGGCGCCGACGCTCTTGAGCACGCCGACGTCCTTGGTCTTATGGCTGACGATCATATAGAAAACGACGAATACGATGAAGACCGTCGTGATCCCGACGAAGCCGAACATGACGCTCATCAGCGTCTCTTCCTTCTCCATCGGGGCGATGAACGCCCGGCGGTACTCCTTCCAGCTTTCGACCGTGACCGTGTCAAGAAGACGGCCGTCGGGCGCATCGGCGCGAGCCTGCCTGAACAGATTCCACAGCCGTCGCACCTGCTCGCAGCCTTCTCGAAGTTCGGTGCCGGCGCGGAACTTGATATAGACAGCACTGACTCTCTTACGCTCTCCGGCCATGCACAACGATTGCGCCTGTTCCAACGGGATGTAGACCATCGAACCGTCGACACGGGCAATGCCGCTGCGCGAGTTGTCGCTGTAGTAGAACTGCTGGCTGCTGACGATGGTCGTTCCGGCCATGGCCGGCGCGCCGCGGGCGTTGAGCGGAAAACACGTCAGCGAGAAGACCGTCCTCCGTGGGCTGGCGTCGAAGGTGTACTGGCTGCGGGCATCTCGCCACAGGGCCAAGTCGATCCCCAGAACGCACCCCAGGGCGTTCGGCTCGTAGACGGGGACAAACGCCTTGGCCGGCTCGTTGGCGCGGTAGTACAACGTCTGGGCGAAGCTCGTGACCCGACTGTGCCGGACCGGGTCGATGCCGAGAAGCTCGACGTAGCGGTCGCGGTCGTATTGGGGACGAAGCAACGCATAGTTCTTGACCACAGGCGAGACAGCTTCCACGCAGGCCGTCGCTTCGAGGGCCTGCATCAGCTCTTCGTAGTGGGGAAACCCGACGAGTGACTTGGTTCCGACGACGCAATCGCCGACAAACTCATGATTCTTCTGCTTGAACTGCCCGACGAGGCCGCTCATCACCGTCATCACGACCACGACGATGAACACGCACAGCGCCACGGTCAGCACCGCGAAGTGCGTGATCCGCCGCTTGAGCAGGTATCGAATTATCAGCGTCAGTTTGTACATTCGCGCAGACAACCGCCTCATTCGTATCGCAGGACTTCCACCGGGCGCGTCATCGCCGCGACGATGGCGGGCGTCAGAGCCCCGACCGCTGCAGCCCCGATCGCCAGAGCGACGATCGGCAGCGCCGACGCCCAGTCCACCTCGCTCGGAATCCGGGTGAACATGTACACGCTGCTGCTCCACAACTTCAGACCGAACACGACGCGGATTCCCTCTTCGATGGCGTTGATGTTCTTGGTGATCGCGTACCCGCCGACGGCGCCGATGGCGGCGCCCACGACGCCCACCGTGATGCCAAACCCCAGGAAGATCCAGGCCACCGAAATGCTGGCGGCGCCGCAGCTCTTGAGGATGGCGATATCGCGCTGCTTGAGCCGCACGATCATGTAGAAGATGCAGAAGACCAGCACGACCACCGTGAAGCTGACCACGCCAAAGATCAGCAACAGCACGCCCATCTGCTTGCGAAGCTCTTCGACGTACTGGCGCTGCATTTCGCGTGCGGTGACGATCTCCGTCGCGACCCTCCGCAGGTACTCGCTCCAGCCCAGTTGCCTCTCGGCGAACACATCCCACAGCCCTCGAATCTCGGCCACCGCCAGCATGGGATCGATCCCGGGCTTGAGCTTGATGTTGACCGTCGTGGCCGGAGAGTCCTTGTCGGGATAGAGCACCTTCTGAAGCGTCTCGATGGGAACGTAAACGAATCCGGTATCGAGGTCGTGCACACCGGTGAAGACGATATCGGCGATGTGAAACGGCACGAGCTTCCGCTTGGGCGTCTGGTCGGCGTCGGAGGCTTCCGCCGGCGTTCCCGTGGTAATGACCACCCGCTGGCCGATCATCTGTTCGAGGACCGCAGCCTGATCGTACTCGTCCGTATTCGGGTCGGCCTCGGCGACCACGCCGATCCCGACGAATCCTCCCTCGGCATCCGGCGCCCCGGGGACGGCAAACGAAGCACCCTCCGAGGACTGCCTCTGGCGCAGCAGCGCATCCTGGAATCCCGTGACCCTGGCGCGCGCGCCGGCCTCGATCCCCCACAGGCTGACGGGCCGGACGTTGCCGGTCCCCACGTGCAGCAGACCCTGACTGGACAATGTCCCGGTGGCGGCCTCAACGATGTCCAATTGTTCGAGCCGTTCGATGAGTGCGGGGTACTTCTCGATGGGCCGGCCCGGCGGCCCCGCGATCACCACGTCGCCGAGCATTTCGACGGCGCTTCGCTCGAAGGCGTTGATGAATCCGGTGAACAGGCTGGCCACCACGATCAGCAGCGCAACGGACAGCGCCACGGCTGCGATGCTCAGGAAGATGATCCGCCGCTTGCGAAGGTACTTCAGCCAGAGAAAAGAAGCTATCGACGTTGGCCAGAACAGACGAACTAGTAAGGAATGCACTGCCCGCAGAAAGGCTTGTGGCCCAGTACCCGAATAAAGAATCCAGTAGGTAGTGGCCGCCACCAGAAACAGAGCCGCATGGGTCCTGCTCTGGCTACCAAGGAACGTGAAGATGTTGTAGTTCAGCAGCCAGAGAATACCCGTTAGTACTAACGCCCACACCTTGCGCAACGGGCGTCGGAGAATGGCCTGCACAACCAGCGGAATGCACAAACCGAGGACCCACGTAACGAAAACGTCGAATACAAAACCCGCAGCTATGTAGAGGTAAGTCATAGGTTGTTGATGTGCGCCTCACACCGATTCTCTCAGGTTCGAAACGGGCCGAACTGAGGCACTTATGTCATGGTGAACGGAGTGAACCATCTGGCCCACGAACGCCAGCCTCCGCCTCGCACACGATGCCCAAGTCCAGGCTGGTGCCAAGTTCTTCGCTACGATCAGGACGACAAGATCAAAGAACACAGGAGTACCGCTGATCGACGATACCGAGGACTACCACGACACAATCCATCGCCGCAGTCCCCAACTATATGTCCCGGTACTTCTACGGTTGTTCCGCCCCTACCGGCTTCAGGAGCGGGAACAGGATCACGTCGCGAATCGTCGTCGCGCCGGTCAGAATCATCACGAGCCGGTCGATCCCGATTCCGAGCCCGCCGGCCGGGGGCATGCCGTACTTCAGCGCCTTGATGAAATCGGTGTCCATCGTGGCCATCGTGTCCTCCTGGCCCTTGAGCTGCACCAGGAAGTTCTCGTATTGCTGAGCCGGGTCGTTCAGCTCCGTGTACGCGTTGGCCAGCTCCATTCCCGCGATGAACAGCTCGAAACGCTCGGCATACCGCGGGTCGGTCTTACTGCGCTTCGTGAGCGGGCAGAGAACCGCCGGATAGTCCAGGACGAAGGTCGGATCGATCAGCGCATCCTCCACCGTCGCCTCGAACACCTCGTTGACCACCACCGCATCGTCCATCGCCGATTCATCGAGTTCCAGCGAACGGGCCTTCGCCCGCAGCGCCGCGGTATCGTCGATATCGCAGCCGCTGTGCTCCTTGAGCAGATCGGCATACCGGGCCCGCCGCCAGGGCCGCGCCAGATTGACGTCAAGATCGCCGAACTTGACGGTCGTGTCACTACAGTGGGCGGTCACACAGGACGCGATCAGCTCCTCGGTCAGGTCCATCATGACGTGGTAGTCGCCGTACGCCTGGTAGACCTCGATCATGGTGAACTCGGGATTGTGCCGGCGGCTGAGCCCTTCGTTGCGGAAATTGCGGTTGACCTCGAAGACCCGTTCCATGCCGCCGACGAGAAGGCGCTTGAGGAACAGCTCGGGCGAAATCCTCAGGTACAAGTCGAGATCGAGGCTGTTGTGATGCGTGATGAACGGCTTGGCCGCCGCACCGCCGGCGATAGCCTGCATCATGGGCGTCTCTACTTCAAGAAAGCCCCTGGCCTCGAGAAACTGGCGGATGGTCGTAATGATGGCGCTGCGCTTCTTGAACCGCTCCATGATGTCCGGATTGGCCCACAGGTCCACATACCGCTGACGGTATCGCTGGTCGATATCGGCCAGTCCGTGAAACTTCTCGGGCGGCTGCGACAGGCACTTGCTCAGGAACGTCAGCCCGTTCTCTTCGACCCAGATCGTGATCTCGCCGGTCCGGGTCTTGCCGAGCTGGCCGGCGGCGCCGATGATATCGCCCAGGTCGAGCAGCTTGGCCACAGGCCACTGGTCGTTCAGGAGATTCCTGCTGAGCCCGACCTGTATGGTGCCGCTGCGATCGCGCAGGGTGATGAAAATCAGTTTGCCGATATCACGAAACAGGACGATGCGGCCGGCGCACCGCGCCCGCTGGCCTTCCTGCCCGTCCTGGAAGCGGGCCTTGATCGATTCAGCCGGCTCGGGCTGCTCGTAACGCGATCCGTAGGGGTCGATCCCCAACGCCGCGAGCTTCTCGATCTTCTCCTGTCTCTGCTGCTCGAACTTGTCTGTCTCAGTCTGACTCGTCAACGTCCTGCCTTCCGCAATCGCTTCACCTGTCAGTTCATCACCGGCACATCGGCCTCGATCAGCTTGGCCTGGACAATCAGCAGGCCCACCGCCAACTGCGGATCGGATTCCAGCGTCTCTTCCAGCGTGCGCTTCTTGTATGAACCGCCGTGCTCATCGCGGGCCGCCTGAACGAGAACGTCATTGTCTCGCTGCGCGCTGAGCATCCTGTTCTGCTCGCTGCTGTTGAGCTTCACTTCCACGTCGGGACCGACCCCCCAGTCCTTGCCCCCTTCCTTTTCCACTGCGTCTCGGCTCTTGACGCGCTGTCCGGAGGGCAGGTGGTAGTAGGCCATCGTATACTTCAGTTGGGCGCCGCCGCCGGGATAGTGCGTGATCCCCTGGACGCTCCCCTTGCCATGGGTGCGGTCGCCCACGAGAACCGCCCGTTCGTGCTTGGGGTCGGCCAAGGCGCCGGCCACGATTTCCGAGGCGCTGGCGGAATCGGAGTTGATCAGAATCACCAGCGGATAATCCGGGTGCGTCCCTCGACGATGGGCATACTCATAGCTGGGAATCATGCCGATCCTCGGCTGCGTGCGAACGATCAGTCCTTCTCGGATGAACTTGTCGACGATGTTGACGGCGCTGTCCAGCAGCCCGCCGGTGTTGAATCGCAGGTCCACGATCAGGCCCCGGAGCCCCTGCGATTCCAATTCACGCAGAACGGTATCAAAATCGCCGCTTGTCTCGCTGGAGAAGCTGGTGATCCGCACATAGCCGATGCGACTGGCCTCGTCGACCATGTACAACCACGTTCCCGCCTCGGTCCTCTGCCAACCTCGAATCGTCGGGACGATGATCCGATCCCGCGTGATCGTGATCTCCTCGGCCTTCTCCTCTCGCGGCCGCTTGACCGCCAGAACAACGCTCGTCCCCTTGGGACCGGTGATCTTCTTGACGGCGCAGATCAGACTCATGTCCTTGGTCGGAACACCGTCAACCGCCTCGATCACGTCGCCGGCGTCCAGACCCGCACGATAGGCAGGCGTGTCCGGCAGCAGACTGGCGACGGTCAGCAGGCCTCGCGGCTTGGAGATCTCAATCCCGATGCCCGAGAACTCGTTCATCATCATCTTCTCGAAATCCTGGACCTGTCGGGGCCAGACCATCACGGTGTACGGATCGAGCACCTTCAGTGACGCTTCGGCGAAATGGGCGATCAGCGGCTGACGGGGCAGTTGTACTGTGGCGTCATTCAGAGAAAGGACCTTGTCGAGGACCCCCAGGAACTCATCCTTGCCGAAGCTCTGCGCGCGAACCTCAATCTCATCCCGCAGACCGGCAAGAGCCACCGACCAGGCGGTCACCTTTTCCGGCACAGGGGCCGGGAAAGGGCTGCTGCCGCCGGGATTCGGGTCCTGCACACCGGCAATCATCAGAACCTGGGCCAACTGATCGCAACGGTCAATCGCCTTGGTCGCCATCTCGAAGTAGTCGATGCTGTTGACGTAGTGCAGGCTGAGCGCGTCCATGGCCCGCTCGAACATCCGCTTCTCCACCCCTTCAAAACGCTCTTTTCGGGTTTCACAGGGGCTATCCTGAAAGGAACCGGCGATGCTGGCCTTGTCCACCAGCTCGTCGGCGTGATCGGAATACCCGGTGTTGTCCGGGTCGATGGCCGACAGCCAGTAGAAGTAGCCCGTGTACGCCTCGAGCCACTTGCCCTGGGCCTCCAGGATCACGCTGCGATCGGCACTGATCTGAAGGACCTTCTGCACAAACGGATCGGCCAGAAGCGCCACTTTCTGTTGGTCACTCGCGTACTCCGTCGCCTTGACGAGAACCACCAGAACATCCGTCACGTCGTTGGGCTCATTCGGTTCAGCGCTGCCGGACTCGGCATCCGGGTCGGCGTCTTTCCTCGCCTTGCCCGGAGGATCGACCTTCGACAAGTCCACCACCGCCCGGAGCTTGTCGAGCTCCTTCAGTTGCTCGGCATAGGCTTCGGCGCGGTCGGCCTGCCGGCGCTGAGCGATCTGCTCATGCTGCTGGATGATCCGCTCCAACTGCTCCGCCCGTTCGCCCTGCGAGGCCTTCGCCGCCCGCGCCAGGTCCGCCGCCGCACTGAAATGACCGTGGTAAATCAGCCGGCACGCCTCGATCAGCGGGTCGACCAGCACCGGCTGCTCTGTTGGGGCCGTGGTCTGGCTGCCAACCGTCGCGCTCGCGGCGGAGGCGCCCGACCGGCCTGCCTGGGCAGAACAACTATAGCCTCCGAACCAGGTAGACAGAACCACGGTCCACGTGCACGAAAGCAAAATCAGATACGAAAACTTCGCCTTCCAGCTCTTGTGCCGGCCCTGTCCGCAATCAGACAGCGACCTTCTCGGATCTTGGGTAGGCAATGAACCGCTCCTTTCAGCTTGAAGGCCCCGGCCGCATGGATCGACGGAATACATGAACGTCAGCGATCACAGGCCGCCAGACCTGTGATCGCTGAGCTAGTGCGTACTCCGCCCCCTTCTGCGTCTACAGACATTCCTGCGCTTTTCCGGCGCAGCCGAGGACATGCAGTTTGTGACGAACCATCTCTCGAATGGCGTCGCGGCCCGGCCCCAGGTACTTGCGCGGGTCGAACTCCGCGGGTTTCTCCGCGAAGACCTGGCGAATCTTGGCCGTCAGGGCCATCCGCAAATCGGTGTCGATATTGACCTTGCACATGGCCATCTTGGAGGCTTTCGTCACCATCTCCTCGGGCACCCCCATGGCGTCGGGCATCTTGCCGCCGTACTTGTTGATCAGATCCTTGAACTCCTTCAGCACGCTGCTGGAGCCGTGCATCACCAGCGGAAAGCCGGGAAGCCTGCGCCCGATCTCTTCTATTACGTCGAACGCCAGGACCGGTGCGGTCTTGAACTTGTAGGCGCCGTGGCTGGTTCCACAGGCGATGGCCAACGAGTCGCAGCCGCTTCGCTCGACGAATTCCACGGCCTGGTCCGGATCGGCGATGTGCTTGCTGACGTCATCGACGCCGACAACGTCCTCTTCGATCCCCCCAAGCTGCCCAAGCTCCGCCTCGACGACAACGCCGCGAGGATGGGCGTATTCGACCACCTTCTTGGTGATCGCGATATTCTCTTCGAAAGGCAGGTGCGAGCCGTCGATCATCACCGAGGTGAAACCGTCGTCCACAAACTCCTTACACGTCTCGAAAGTATCGCCGTGATCAAGGTTTATGGCAACAGGGATGTCCGGGTTCTCTTTGACCACGACATCAATGATGGCCTTGAGGTAGCTGTTCTTGGCGTATTCCCTGGCGCCTCTGGAGATCTGGAGAATCAGCGGCGCCTTCTCCTCGGCGATTGCCTGAACGATCCCCTGCGTGATCTCCATGTTGTTGACGTTGAACGCGCCGATGGCATAGCCATTCTTGTAGGCCATCTCGAACATCTTCTTGGTGTTGACTAACGGCATAGTCTGCTCCTTATAAAGTGTCCAGCCCAGTCCAAAGTCATCCGGATTCAGTCTCTGGCGATCTCGACAAAGGTCCGCGAGGCCCGCGATCCCAATCGAATCGCTCGGGTTTGCCCTTGGAGGCCGAACTCAATACGGCTCCGAAGCCCCCAATTCCATGTACCGGCGCAAACCAAAGGCCAGCTCCGGCACTCCTTGTGGCCAGAGGCTGATTACGAAACTCTGTTCGTCGAGCGACTCATCGGCACTGAGCGTCATCGCCAGATTCATCCGATGATATCTACGAATCAACGTTATATCACTTCGGATGCCCTCGCCATAGTCAAAATCGTATTGCTGCGAGAAAACTGCGGTGTACCTCGGGTCGATGACATACGTGGCGGCGAATGTGACCGCATTGGAGCCCTTCTCCTCTCCACGGACGACCCGGCGGAGATAACGGCTGCCAATATAGTAACTTAGGTTGGGCCAGCAAAGGCGCGAGAACCCCACATCGATCTGTCCGAACACCCCGCTCTGCATGTCATAGTGCATGTCCGCGAGGATGGAGGTCGTGTCCGTGAGCCTCAGCGCCGCATCGGCTCCGATGTAGTTGCGGCGAGGACCGAACAAGCCCGTCGCACGCCGGTCGTGGGGCAGCAGCACGCTTCCTGAGGGGTTCACCAAAGGGATATAGGGCTGATTCCAGAGTATCTGATCGGGGCCGGTGTTGGGGTCCGCCGAGTCCCGGACCCACACGAAGTCCAGGTTCAGCTTGAGCCAATCGACCGTTCGCTGCCCCTCCGATCCCACAGGACCGCGCTTGGTCTGCCATCGCTGGTAGACGCCCACGTCCAGGACGTCCCTCTGCTCGGCGACCTCGTCATCATGGGTGTAGGCCACCGCAGTGAGCTGAGGACTGATCACGTGCCGCAGTTGGTTCAGATCCCATAGCCGGGATTGCACCCCTGGATAGACCCGCCAGTAAGGCTGCATCGCCATCCTGACGCCGCCTTCGCCAATCCAGACGGTGTCCTGCGGCTCGGCCGGCGAATCGTCCAGGGCCGACTGGAATCCCCCTCCGTCCTCGTAGCCGAACGTACCGGCCACGAACGGCACAATCCGCGACTTGCCCACCGTCAGCGGCAGATCGACTTCGTTGCGGGTCATGGTGTACATGAAGAACTCCTCCGACCCCCTCGAAGCCTCCTCCTCGCTGTAGAGATAGCGATACCGACTGATCTGGTTGTCGCTGTAGAACGTCAGACGATCCTGAAGGAAGGACTGGCCTGTCCAGTGGAACTGCCCCGACGGGATCTCTTCGACCTTGTCGAGGAAGTCGTTCATCCTCGCCTTGCCCAAAAGGGACAGGCCCCAGTTGTTCTCAATCCGTTTGAGGTGCAGCACGGTTTCCTGCTCTTTGCCGACGTTGAACTCGCTGCGATAGTATTGTTCGAGGAAGTTCCTGTCGGACAGATAGCTGGTCTCGGCGGTCAGTTGCCAGCCGAAGGGCAGAAAATGGCGATGCTGCCATCGCAGGCGGCCGCGCGTGTCCTTGGACACCTCGACTTCCTTCTGGGACCGGCTGAGTCGATCCGTGCCGTCGTCGTCGATCACGTACCCCAGGAGATTGCCGAAGTAGGTTTCCCGTTCATACTCAATGTCGACCCCGCCTCCGACGCCGCGTTTGCCGTAGTAATCCACCGACAGCGTGCTGTCGGTCCCCTGCGGCTCGCGAAGCCCGAGGATACGGCTGAGGAACCACTGCGTTTCGATCGAGGGCCCGTATGTCCTGCTGCTTCCGACTCTGGCAGACCGGATCGGAATGTCCGGCCTCTGGAGGTTGGGCCGGAGCGACGGAAGGCCGAACACGGTGGCATCGTAGTACTTGAACCGAACCCCGTCCATCTGGACATCGAAGCCGGCATCAGCCGATGCGGCGCCGTCCGGAACGGCCAGGGAAGAGGTGTCGGTAACGTGGACCTTTTCGGCGGTAACGGACAACTGGGGTGTATGGAACTCGCTCGTCGTCAGGGTCACACCGTGGGCCTCGAACTCATTCGCGGCCACTTGTCTCAGCCGGCCGGCGCGGATGTAGATGGGGATGTTCCGTCGGGAATCGAAAGCCCGCATGACCGCGTCGTCGATCAGCCCGCGTTCGTTGCGGAAATCGTAGTACAGCTCACTGGCACGGATGGTCCGTTGGCCCTGTCGGAGATGGACGTCGCCGCTGACGTAGATCTCGCCGACGCCTCGCCGCTTTCCCGCCGATAAATCGGTCCCGGGCCGATTCGCGTCGGCGGCATGCCCCCAGAGAACGAGGTTGTCCGCCTCCAACTCGTATACCGTCGCGTCGGCCCCTTGTGCATCCTGCCGCCACCAGGCGTAGAGCCGCCCCATGATCGTGGTCACCTCCACCGCGTCCTCCCGCGTGATCTCGACGGTCAGAGGGACATCGGTCAGCGGCGACCAACTGAGCGTCTGTCCGACCCCAGGCTCGGCACGACGAGGGACGATGGGTGCGATCTGCCCGGCAGACGATGTCGCGCCAGGCTCTCCCGCGAGACGGGAGTCGAAGGCTTCCACGGCCTGCCGGTACAGCAGAAGCCCCTGCGGGCTTCCTATTTCGCTCTTGCCGGCGGTGACGAAGACCTCGCCGTCGAGAACGAACACCAGCACGACCGCCCTGCCCTCCTCGACCGCCGCGACTTCCAGGCCGGCGTCTGTCAGTGCGGCCGTCTGCTTTCGCGAGATCGAGCCTTCCAGGTAGACATGGACCCGATACCGGGTAGTCGCAGCCTCGTCAGCCCCGACACCGATCGGTTCGATCCGCGCTACGCCACGGTCGGCGGCGACGTGCACACCGGCAATCGTTGTCTCGAACCCTTCGCGGCAAATCAGGAGATGCTGTCCGGCTTCGTTCTTCTGACCCAGTACATCGTTGCTGGTGATGTGAAGGTCCTGGACGATCCATCGCCGATCGGACGACGGGAGAACGGCATTGGACGACTCGCCCGAAAGGGTCGCCTGGCTGCCCGAGGCAACGAGCGGCAGCATCCAGAACAGCATGTTGGCGATCAGCAACGGATATCGCATCCTGCGACGGTCTCACAAACAACAACTTGGGCATCCTGCCCGACTTATGTTTGGACGAGATTATAGTCGGCCGCCGCGGCAAAGCCAGCAAAAACCCCACTTGCATCGAAGACCGCTTGATCCGGCTGACAGACGGCGATAGAAAAGGCCGCTGGAACACGACGGACCTCACGGAAACACATGGACACGGATAACGGATATGGCTCGACAGGACTATACGCCGCATCAGCAGAACATCATCTCTCAGTACTACCGTAACCTCGACACGATCATGCTCGCCAAGCTCCAGGACCTGGTCACCGAGCTGTATCTGGCCGACAGCGAAACCAAGCGAGACCGCCTCTGGAAACGGGTCCAGCAGGCCGTCGCCAGGCTGGGCGTCCCGGCGCCTCTGGCGGAGCACATCCTGGCGACCCGGGACGTCGAGGTCCTGGCGGCCAATCTTCAGGACTGGCTCAAGAAGGGCAACGCCGGCGCCGCCAAACGATAGCACCGTCCAGCGTCGTTGCCGACGTCACCGCCGGCTCGGCCTTCCCCTGAGGCGGCCGATGCGGTATACTGTAGTCATCCCCCATGGAAAGGCGCTGGGACGGGTTCGGGACTTGAGGGTTCGGACCGCAGATTGCGGAGTGGCGCCTGGGGATGAATCCGCAATCGGCAATCGGCGATTCACCAGACGGAGAACGATATGACCGAAGAGTACTCGCCTGCCGCCAAGGTTTACCCGACCGAGAACCTGGGCAAGTACAGCATCCTGGACATGCTCAAGTACTTCGAGGAGCACGGCGCCATGCGGGTCTCCGACCTGCACATCAAGGTCAACGCGCCGCCGGCCTATCGCATCGACGGCAACCTCGTCAAGCTCAAGGGCCCCAACGTGACGCCGGAACTGGCCAAGCAGCTCATCTTCCCGCTCCTTCGCCAACACAACATCTCCAAGCTGCAAACCCAGCACAGCGTCGACTGCTCCTACCGGCTCGGCTCGCTTCAGTTCCGGATCAACGTCTTCCGCGAGAACGACGGGATCGCCGCCGCCATCCGGGCCCTGTCGCTCGATGTGCCCCCCGTCGAGCAGATCGGCTTTCCCAACGACGTCTGGCACGACATCATCAATCTCAAGCAGGGACTGGTCCTGCTGACCGGGATCACCGGCGCGGGCAAGTCCACCACGATCGCCTCGTTGATCGGACGCATCAGCGACAAGAACGCCTATCGCATCTTCTCCGTGGAAGACCCGATCGAGTACATCTTCCAGCAGAGATACTCGATCGTCTCGCAGCGCGAGGTCGGCCGCGACGTGCGGTCTTTCCAGGACGGCCTCAAAGAGATGATGCGGGAAGACCCCGACGTCATCTTCGTGGGCGAGATGCGCGACGCCGAGACCATCGCGATGACCCTGATGGCCGCCGAAACGGGGCACCTGGTCTTCTCCACGCTGCACACGCGCGACGTCACCGGCTCGGTGACGCGCATCCTCGACTACTTCCCGGAGGGCCGGCAGTCGGAGGTCCGCAACCAGCTCTCGCTCGGCCTGGCCTACATCATCTGCCAGAAGCTCGTGCCGCGCAAAAACGGCCAGGGACGCGTCGTCGCGATGGAGATTCTCAACAACAACTACGCCTGCGCCAACCTGATCCGGACGGGCAAGATCGAGCAGCTCTACTCGCAGCTCCAGACCAAGACGCGCGACCGCCAGGATGAGAAGATGATCACGATGGAGAAGCACCTGTCCATGCTGGTCAAGGATGAAGTCATCGACTTGCTCGAAGCCCAGAAATGGGCCAACGACCTGAAAGCCTTCGTAGACTGCATGCAGCGAGGATGATCACTGCGGCTCGCTTGCGTCGGACGGGCAGCCGCCTGGGTTCATGTGAGAATGACCATCGAGTTCAACTGTCCGAAGTGCGGAGCGCTGATCGCGTTCGACAGCAAACATGCCGGCCGACGCGCGCGATGCCTGTCGTGCGGCCAGAAGTTCATCATCCCGTCGGAGAGTTTCAAGAAACCCGAAAAGGTCGCGTCCGAACCCGAGCGACCGGCCGATCCGGTCCCCGGATTCTATCGCGCCGTCTTCGTCGACAACCTCAGACTGTTCGTCGATCCTAAGAATGCGACGACGCTGGTCTTTGTGGTCGCGGTGGTCTGTTTCCGGTTCTTCCTCGCCCAAGGCGCCTGCTGCCTGAACCATGTAACGACGATCGTCACGTGGGGATGGCTGTTCGGATTCTACCTCAACGTGATTTACCAGACCGCCTTCGATGAAGACGTGCTGCCCGAGATCTATATCGGCACGCTCGGCACATCCGTCCTGTACGCCGCCTATCCGCTGCTGATCTTCGGCCTGACGTTGGCCTTCGTCGAGCTGCCCTTCTTCATCGCGCTGTGGCTGGTCCAGGATTGGGGAGTCACCATGAGCAATTTCTTCTCCTCGGTCGGTCCCGTGTATCTGCTCCTGCAATTCTGCTTCCTGCTGGGCCTGTTCCTGTTTCCCTCCGCCATCCTGACCACCGCCGTGGGCAAGGACGTTGCGCTGTTGCGTCCGGATTATCTGCTCGCCCCGGTGGTGCACGCCTTCGCGCCCTACGTGACGTGCGTCGTGCTGCTGGCCGCCGCGTGCTTCCTCCAGACGCAGGCCGGGCAGTACACCGGCGCACACCCGATCGCCACTGCCCTGCACCTGGCCCTGAACCTGCTGGTCCAGGTCGTCGCCATCTTCGCCATGCGCGCCACCGGCCTGCTCTACCGCCATTACGCCTGCTGTTTCAAGTGGTAGCCTCGACGAATGCCACCAGTGGTTGAGTCGTACTTGACGTCCCCGTCAATGCACCTTATGCATCAGTCCAAGAGCCCGATAGTCCATAGATCACACGGCCTTGCGACGTGCAACCCGTCTCAGCCTACCGGTCAGGGCCTCGGTGTCCCCGTCGGCCGATTCGGCGGTCGCTGGTTTGCCGAGGATCCTCTCCGATCGATGATCTTCTCTGGCCGTTCTTGCTCCATCTCCTGCAAGGCCGAAACCATGGCGTCAAGATCATACCCGTACTTCTGCGCAAACGCGTCTCGATTGCGCCAAACCTCTTCGAGGATTTCATTCTTCATGGTTGCAGACCTCCAGGAGTTCGAGAGGGGTGCATATCTCAGGACAGACGTATCCATTCTCTGCGCATACCGACCGAATCATCGGCTTGGTAACCGGATTGTCAATATGGCGGCAATTCCACGTCAGCAAGATATCGACGCGGTGAACCGCTGCCACTGCAATGTGAAGTGCATCGGCTTCCGCCTTGTGGGGCAAAGCCCCTCGTTGCACCAAGACTCTGGCAAGATCACGAACCTCGTCGGTTATCTGCAATTCCGGGATGGACTCGAAACAACCCGACCGCTTTCTGGCTGCCTCAGAATCACCGGAGGACGCCTCGGCCAGAACCAATCGCGAGGTATAAAGCTCAAAGCGAAGGCGATACTCCTCCCACCAGGTGTGTGTCGCCTGCTGACACGCTGCGATAAGCAGATCGCGACTCGATTTGCTCGTCAGATAGCTCACGACCGATGTTTCGATATAGACAGTCCGCATGCTGTCATTGTACGCATTTCGCGATGAGAATTCACGCAAATAAATGAGGTGCATAGATCGAGGATTCAGGGCGCCAGTTGTCTTTCCGAACGCGGCCAAGGCGTCGAATCAGGAGGGAAAGAACTCTTCGAGCAGGCGCTGGAGCAGTTCCATGGGCAGGCCCATGACGTTGGTGAAACTGCCCTCGATGCGCTCGACGAACTCGTCGCCGGTTTCCTGGATGCCGTAGGCGCCCGCCTTGCCCTCCCACGTGCGGCCGGCGATATGGCCGGCGATCTGCTTGTCGCTGAGCTTGCGCGGATAGACTGTGGTGACATCCGAGCGGACGATCTCGAGGCCGTCGGCCAGCCGGAGCAGAGCCAATCCGGTGATGACCTCGTGGGGCCGGCTGAAGAGCTTGCGGGTGATGCGTTCGGCGTCCCGTTCGTCGACGGGCTTGCCGATGATCTCGCCTTCGCAATCGACGATCGTGTCGGCCCCAATAACGAGGCGGTCGGGGTACTTCGGCGCCACGGACCGGGCCTTGGCCAGCGCCAGCAGTTCGGTATACCGGGTGGAGCTGTACCCACCGGGGGAGAACGTCTCCTCATCGATCTCGGAAGGGACGACATCGAAGACGTAGCCGGCCTGCGCGAGAAGATCCTTGCGGCGCGGGGAGGCTGAAGCCAAGACCATCCTTGTCATCGAGTCATCCATGCCGCTGCCATCCTGTTTAAAGCGTGCTACTGCGTAATCTTGGATGCTTCTGCCTCATCGGCCCGGACAAACGCCGTGCCCCCGACAATCCGACGGCAGAAGAGCGAGTACTCCTGCTCCAGACGGTCGAAGTCGCTGCCGACGTAGCGTTCGAAGAGCTGCGGCCCGACGATCCGGTTCCACTGGATCGTCCGAGACAGATTGCGGTCCTCAGCGGTCCGGCTCGCCTCCTGGTCCAGGGGCCACTCGCCGAGCAATCCGTCCCACAGAAGCCGATGATAGCGGGTCGCCCGCTTGCCGCGGTCCGCCTCCCGCAGGAAGCGCACCAGAGCATACGATTGGCTGTAGAACGCCATAACCGTCTCGTTCTCGTCGGTTGCCAGAACTTCGCCCGGGCTGGTCGCGATCAAGTCCTTCAGGAGCATCTGCTTGCCGTTGACCAGGGTCTGGCCAAGGGTTCCGAGCCGCTGGTAGTTGCGAGCCGCATCAAAAAAGTACATTCCGTTCTCATACGTGCAAGTCTCGAAGAGCATGGCAATGCCTTCGTCCAGCCAGCTCGGCAGGCGGTACTTGAAATGGCGGCTGTTGAACTGATGCCACCCTTCGTGCCCGATCGCCGACAGCGTTCGCTTGCGGCCGATATCATACACGACGCAGGCCCCGTTCAGATAGTAGGCGCCCGTCTTGATCTTACAGAAGACCGTGGCCTGATCGCCCGCAAAGGCATGCGTGAACCTCTCCCATTGTTCCCGTTGGGCGAACAGGTAGATGTCGAACTTCGCGACCGTCTCGATCGGCTGCGGCAACTGGTCGTTATAGCCCCAATAGGCCGATTCGACGTAACCGGGAAGGGTGCGAAGCAGCAACGGCTCCAGGAGCGTGGTGAAGATGCAATAATGATCGGTGGTCAGTTTCAGGCCGGGGCCATAGGGATTGTCCCAGAGTTCCACCGACTGAAGCGCCGGGAGGCTCTCGCTCCGCAGACGCTCCATCGCCATGATGTGCGTGTCCTTGGCGCGCGCCTCGTTCAGGGGCGCCACGGGCGCACGCCCGGACGACGTGCACCCGGCCAGGCAGACGATCACCACGAGAGAAACCCTGGTGAGCTTCCGAGCCATACCTTCCTCCTCCTCCATGTCAGAGTACTTCTATCACCCCAGAAGAGACGACCTCCGTCCGGAATCTATCAAAGTATACCAAATCCACCACCATCTTCCGACCAAAATGAAGCCAGGAAGCCCAGGAGAGACCTATAAGAACACGGCCCAGGACCCAGTCAACAACGATCTGCACCCCGCATGCTCTCACAGGTCTCGGAATGCGGCCCCGAACACCTCGGCGGTGAAGAGGAAGACCTGGGTCTTCGGGTCCTTCCAGGCATCGGGCGACAGCCCGGCCTTGTGAGAGCAGCAGTACGAGAGGAACTGCTCCTTGCTCCAGCCGGTCTCCGTCGCCACCTGGGGAAGGAAACACCCGGAGGAGCAGCCTCTCCTGATGTAGATTCCATCGGTCCCAAGACGCAGACGGAGTGGATCGTCCGTCTTCTCCAGTGGCGACAGGACCGAAATCTCCACGTCCAGCTTGTCCAACTCGTCCGGCGTGATCGGGTCGCCCAGGAAACGGGGATCGCTGCTGGCCGAGGCCCTGGCCATGTCCACGATCAGCTCGATCAGCGGCTTGTCCGAGGTGAACTGACCGATGCACCCGCGAAGTCGCCGGCGATTCTTGAGCGTGACGAAGCACCCGCACGAGGCGGCCAGCGCCGGATCGTCCGACTGCGGCTTCGGCAGCGGGCGGTTCTCCACCACTGCGCGCACCGTGTCGCGGGCAATCCGCAGCAGTTCGTTTTGTTGGGCTTCATTCAGCACATCGGATATCCGTGTCAAAGAGGATGTGGGAAACCGTCAGTGCAGCCACTTGATCGCGAGAAAACCACCGATCAACAGGACCACGAAGGCCAGTGACAGCCAGTTGAAGTGCTTCTCGACGATGGGTCGGATTCGCTCACCTTTCCAGCCCATCAGGCCGGCTACAATGAAGAACCTGGCCGAGCGGCTGATAGCCGAGGCGATAACAAACCCAGGGAAGCTGATCTGGGCGACGCCGGCCGAGATCGTACACACCTTGTAGGGCAAAGGGGTGAATCCGCACGTGAATACAATCCAGAAGTCATATTTCGCGTACCAACCCTCGAATTTGGCGAAATTAGCCTCCGTCAGGCCGATACCGCCCAGATGGGCGTAGGCCCAGGGCCCGATTGCCGACCAGAGAAACATTCCGATGGTATAGCCCAGAATCCCCCCCAGGACCGAGGCAATTGAGCACGCCAAGGCGAATCGGAACCACCTTCGCGGGGCGCCCAGCGTCAGGGGCGCCAGAAGGACATCCGGCGGGATCGGGAAGAAGCTCGACTCGGCGAAGCTCAGGATGAACAGAGCCGTCGGTCCATGCCGGGTCTCGGCAAAATGGATCACCCAGTCATAGAGACGTCGGTGCCAATGCCACCACGCGACGGTCTTTGCTCCCTGCGGTTGCACCACAACGTCTGCCATAGGAATCCACCAACTCGGGTCCGAACGCTCAACAAGATAGAACCGAGCGCGTATAATGTCAACCGACAGGTCCTTGACCGGCTTGCCCGAAGGACACGGACCGATTCCCACACAGAAGACAAGAGCGAAAGGCATCGATGACACATCCGCCGCAGTTCGAGGCACTGGCAGAGGGCCTGCTCGTCAGAGCTCCGGCCAAACTGAATCTGAGCCTTCTGATCGCCGGAAAGCGTCCGGACGGATTCCACGAGATCGAGACGGTCATGGCCAAGATCGACTGGTACGACGAGGTGAGAATCCAGCCGGGACCGCCCGGAATCGACCTGACCTGCAACGGTCCCCACTGGGCGCCGCAGGGCAAGGAGAACCTCGTCTACCGAGCGGCCGAAGAGGCCTTCCGTGAAGCGGGCCGGACTGCGGGCGTTCGATTGACTCTCACCAAGAACATCCCCGCCGGTTCGGGCCTTGGAGGAGCCAGCAGTGACGCCGCCGCGACCCTGATGGGCGTCAACAGGTACTTTGACCTCGGGTTGTCTTCGCACCGCCTGGCGGAGGTTGCCGGGAGGCTCGGCAGTGACATCGCTTTCTTCCTCGGCGGCCCATTGGCCCTCTGCACCGGAAGAGGAGAAAAAATAACGCCGTTGGACGTCAGGTTCGACTTTGCCGCACTGCTCATCCTTCCCGATATAAATGCATCCACAGCAAAGGTTTACGCCAACTATACGCACGACGAAAGCAAATACCGCCAGTGGCGCGCGCGCGCAAACGAATACCTCAGCAAAAACAGGATTGATTTCGTGGCGCAGATGTGCGCAAATATGTTAGAGGCAAGTTGTTACCGCGTTCTTCCGGAACTCGGGCAACTGAAGGAGACCGTAGAGTCACTGGGCATCGGGTCCGTCTGTCTGAGCGGCAGCGGTTCGACCCTCTACGTGATGGTGCGCGACACGGATTCGGGACGCCTTGGTTCTCTGCGAGACCAGACAGCGAGCAAGATCGGCTGCCGCAGTATTGTTGTGGGGAACAATTCGTGGTAGAGCTTTGGGCGAGGCGAGAACATGGAAATCACCGAAGTCCGGGTCAAGTTGGTCAAGAACAAGGACGATCGCCTCAAGGCGTTCTGCTGCATCACTCTCGACAACGAGTTCGTGATTCGCGACATCAAGGTCATTGAGGGAACGGACGGCCATTTCGTCGCGATGCCCTCGCGCAAGATGAGCGATCACTGCCAGAAGTGCGGCGGCAAGAACCACCTGCGGGCCCGGTACTGCAACAACTGCGGCGCCCCCCTGCCCGAGAACCGCACCCGAAAAGACCCTCAGGGCCGGATGAAGCTGCACGCCGACATCGCACACCCGATCAACACGAAGTGCCGCCAGCGGATTCAGAAGGCCGTCGTGGCTATGTTCGAGAAGGAAGTGGAGAAGTCGAAGCTTCCGGGCTATCAACCGGTTGATCTCGATGAAGACGACGATGAGATCACGGAAACGGAAGGCTGAAGGCTGTGGCGGTCTCAGAAGATCTTCGGCGGGTGTGATGAGACAAGCATGGGCATCGCTCCTTTGCCCAATCGGTCTACGCCGGACACACGAATCCGTCAGCCGAGCGGCAACAGACCGGGTCCGGCAGTTCTCGACTATGCCGTCAGGTCTTCCAGCACCCTGTCGAGCGCCAGATCGAGGCGTTCCGTCAGATCGTACCTGCCCTCGGTGATCTGCCGACGAAGCTTCAGGATCTTCTCCCGGCGAATCTCCGGCAGACAGGCGATCTGCTTGAGCACCTGGCCGATCGGCGTATTGTGAATGTTGTCGAGGATTTGTTCCATGACCATGTCCTGGTCCCGGGTCAGATCCATCTCAAGAGGATCCACCCATTGCTCATTGTTGTGTGCGAACGTGCTGGAATCAAAGTCCGGCATGCTACTTACCTTGCCAATAACAAGCCTGAACGACCGAGCCCATCGCTACCGACGGAAACTCGCACCACTATATGTTGTAGGTCCCAAGAAACTCACCTAAACCTCAAATCAACATTGATATCGACATACCCGGTTTCAAAACTTTAGAGAAGTTTTGCCCGGAATCGGCTCATTCGAGGCAGAAATCTTCGTCCAAATGCAGAAAAAGTGCCGCCTCTCAGTACAGGTCGAGGCAATCTTCGACATTCGGACGTCCGAGGAATGGTCCGTAGCCCTGACCGGGGAACACAATGGTGTGAATCTGGGAAACGTACTATATGTAGTGATAGGCGGCGGAATGAAGATATTCCGGTAAAAGGCTGGACAATGATACTGATCGGGCCTTTTCAGTAGTCGTACCGGAAGGTCATATCCAGATCCCACTGGTCGGGCACGCCGGGCTTCCTCGTCAGTTTGAGCCGTTCGCAGTTGAGGTTCACCCACATCGACTGGATGGTCGAGAGGAATCTCGCGGCCTGAACGATGCTGACGCCGACAAGACCGACCCGGGCCTGTTGGCTTTCTTTTTTTCCAGTAGTGACAACCTGCCCCGAACTGAGCGTATACTGGCTCGACCGAATGCCACAGAGATTGACCACCCGGTCCACCGCTTCGGCATAGGCGAACTTTCCAAGGCTCTTGGTGTCCTGGGCAAGCTTCACACGCTCGGGGTCCCTTTCGATGATGCTCAGAATGGTGTTCTTGGCCTCCGCATACAGTCTTTCGTCCTCATCCCAAGCCTTCTGGGCCCGCGGCAGATACATGCCCCACACCAGCAGCGGCCAGATGCCCACGAGGATCGGGGCCAGTACATAGTATAGGATCGGGTTCTTGTATATGTCGCGCATGGTTCGTCTCCGGCCCTATTTCTTCGGCTCAACCGTTAGCGTGAACGTATCACGGCCGCCCTTCTCGACATACCCCTCTTTCTTGCGTGCCAGGCCGGCCTTCTCCATTGCGTCGAAGACCCTCAACGTGCTGGGGCGTCCGGACGTATCGCCGCTGATGACGATGTTCGCGGCGCTGAGCGTGACGGTGTCGATGTTCAGATCGGTCTGGGCCGCACAGGCGTTCAGGGCCTGCATGACCAGCGTCAGTTTGGCGGATATGGTTCCCTGATCGGCGCCGACGCCGCTCTTGTGCGCGATGATGATCCTCAGAGCACTGGCCAGCTTCTGCGAGGCGCCCCTCATCGCATCAGGGAGCTTCTCCTCGCCCGGCATCACCATCAGGTAATCGGGCTCCAGCTTCTCGCGCAGAGCAGCCCTGTACCGATTCACCAGCATCAATCGCGCTTGCGCGTAGACCCCGCAGGCCAGCAACAGGACCGTCAGGGCAATGCTCAGAGACCGTACCGATTTCTGCAAACGGAGTTTCTTGCCCAGATAAGGCATGTGATCGTTGCGGAAATTGGCCGCCTTGTCCCTCTCCGACTCGGGAAGCGCCGCCCCGTAGGCGATGGCGAAATCCACGACATTGCTGCAATCGGTCAGCTCTCCTCGATCGATCGTCCGGACCGCTGTGAGGTCGCAATCTTCGACCTGGAAAGGAACCTTCTGACCGAGGTTCTGGGCCATCAGGCCGTTCCGGACATCCAGGACGCATAGTCTGGGGCTCGCATCGCCCGCGCCGCTCACGGCCGCGGTGATCAGGGCCTCTCGAACCAGCAGTGCCTTGCGATCCTGCGACGGGCCAACCGGGAACGCCCGCATGAACGAGCCGCCGTCGGTATTCTGGGGTCCGATCAGGTAGCCGCGTGTGTCCGAGAGCAATGCGTGGACGCGGCCGGCGCCATCCGATGCATCGTGCGCCTCAAGGTACTTCGACAGACACGACACGTCTGGACAGACCGCCACGGGATCGATCCCATTGCTTCGCAGGGACAGGAGGATGTCCGACAAGATGCTCCGCTGTGCGGTGAACACGTCGAGACCGGCCCCGGTCTGGTCTTTCGAGGCAATCCGGAAGGCCACTGCCATGTCGCTGACATCTGTCGCGAGCGCTTCCTCTGTGTCGAACCTGACGGTGGCCGCGATCTTCTTGTAGTCGGCGAACTCGCTGTGAACCTTGTGCTGCATGAACAGGGCGCAATCCAACGCCACGGCCGACTCGGAGAACTTCAGGCCCCGCTCGGCACAGGTCTGCGCGATGCGGTCGGCCAGAACCTGCTGGCTCGGCGCGTCCTCGCCGGTCAGATCGAGCGAGAAACACCCCAGCAGCCTGGCCTGTCCCCCTTGCGGGGCCAGGCAGACGACAGTCGCCCGGTCTTTCCTCAAATAGATGCCTAAACGCCTTCGCGACTCCATGCTCAAGAATCTCCCAAACTCAAGGCGGCCTTGCACCTGCCCCGGCGGGGGCGCAGAAAGCGGCCCTTACTTAGTCGGATATCACGGCGATCCGCTTTACTTTGCGTCCTTCCTTACTGACGCCCGCCACGGCCACCGCTTTGGCTGCGCCGCTGACCGCAGTGACCCGCACGGTGAAGACTGTGCTGGTGGTTGTCACGAACGACCGGCATTTCTCGATGGCGTCGCCATAGCGAAAAATGTCTTTCTTGGCTTCTTCAATGTCCGAGAATGGCTGGACGCGCCTTCGCTGGATGATGGCCTCGGCGATCTTCGGCGCGTCGGCGATGCTGCCGAAGGTCAGGGCCGCCTCCAGGACGTGCCGGGGCGCCGAGTTGATGTTGACCTGCCGGGTCGCCCAGAGCCCGAGGTACTTCATCGCGGATTCGTCGCGGCTGCTGCTGACGACGCTCGGTCTTCTGAAGATCTCCGTGTCGATCATCGAACTGTGGAACAACCGGGCAAAGGCGGCGTTCTGCTGGTCCATCTGCTCGGTCACGGTCACGGTGGTGCGGGCCGTACGCTGCACCGTTGACTTCGTGTTCGCGGTCCGGGTCCGCGTGACCCTGCTTCGCAGACTCGCCGGCGGCGCCGCCGCCGCGACCGACATGGCCTTGAACTCGAGGTTGAAGGGCCGGACCTTGGCCACCTCCCCCAGGTCTTCTCTGACGGCTTTGATCTCGTCGGGCAGGTATCCCATCCACTCGCAGAACGTGACGAAACCGGCGTTGGCCTGGGCTTGGAGCTTCTCGTCCTGGATCAGCGCCCAACCCAGAGGGTACTTGGCATTCTCGTCCTCGACCTCCACCGTCACCCTGGCCGAACCGATCTCGAACTCCAGCGGCGCCGTCACGAGCGGCCAGCGCGGACCGTAGGGACCCGGTATCGTCACGGACGCGGTCGAAATCGTTGTGAGGGCATCGTCGGTGTCGTTGGCATCGTTGACGTCCGTCGAGGCTGCCCTTCTGTTCCGATTCGTTTCGTTGAAAGGTCCTTCTTCTCCGGTCAGTCCGGCGGTGACCTCCGCCAGGAGTTCCTGGTATTGCGCCTCGGTCATGGCGAAGATATCGGAGAAGTCCGGCTCGTTCGGATGACTGACCAACTGGGGCTGAAGATCGGCCAGCGAGGCCAACGCGTACTTCATCGCGGACGTACAGGCGTATTGCGACTGGGCGTAGTCAATGATGAAGCGGTCCCGATGTCGACGGGTAGCCACCTGGACACTGAGCGTGTACCCCAGTGTCGAGAGGATGACCAGAATCACCAGCGTGATCAGCAGGACCACGCCATGGCGGTTCCGGAGGCTATCGCCTTCTTGTCGGCTGGACCGATCGCACATCGACTTGTTCGCTTTCCGATTCCCCGGTTTCTGATTCACCGTCCGTCGGGACATTGTTGCCATCCTGTGTTTCAGCGGCCGAACCGGCCGTCGTGCCAAATCGGATCGTCCGCAACCTGTCGATTGCCATCGTCCGGCTGACTTTTTCCTCCTCGGCCACGTCCAGCGTCCCACGAACCGTCTCGTAGGGCTGGGCAAACGAAATCGTTACTCGAACCCCGGGCGGCGGTGAAGGGCTCGACCAGCGGTCCACGGCCCCGTCTCCCTTGGGGACCTCGATCCGGAAGTGCGTCACCCCCCGGCAGACGGGAACGAACGAGTAGTTGCTCTCCCACTGCTCCCGCTTGGCATCGAGAAGCTTGTCTTCCAGCCCGATGCCGGTTCGGCTGCGGTAGATCACCAGACCGGGAACGGCGCTGTCGTAGTCGTACCCCCCTCGCCAAGTGACTTCTTCGAGCGTCAGCTCTTTGTTCTCCGCGTCCTTCAGAATCCGGCGCACGATCAGTTCGCCGGTGATGAACCCGTTGTCGAACCCGTTTCGGATCTGCACCGTGACGTTGCCGTCGGCGCCCACAATCCGGTCGAGGTCTTCGGCGATCCGTTGCAGCACCTCGGCCCCCAGCGAGGGGGTCTCGATCTTGTTGAGAACCGCTTCGGCCGCCCGGTTGGCCTGGCCGTAGACGCCCAGGATGGCGGTCAACACCATCGCGCCGATGACCAGGGCCGCCAGCATCTCTCCGAGAGAGTAGCCCCGGCGGAATCTCGATTGTCCGGCTCTCTTGTTCATGGCAAATTCAGGTCCTCAATCCCCGCGACCGCCAAGGTCAATTCTGTCGCTTCCTGAGCAACTCCATGACCTCTCCAACCCCCATCTCTTCCAGTTGGTCGTAGGGCAATCCGGTAGCGGGGTCCACGCCATCGTTGCCCCGACGAACGTCCGACTCGCTGCCGGTTTCCTCGGCCGCTCCCTGCAGGGTCAGGGCCAGAGCCTCGATGGACTCAACCTGGAGGTCTTTTTCTTCTTCGGTCGGGCTTCCCTGGCTGCGTATGTAGATGTCCAGATTGTGCTTGATGAACGCGCCGTCCTCGGTCACGAGCAATCCGTTCTCGATCCACTTCTCGATCGTCTCGGCGTCGACTCCGGCATAGCCGGCGGCGTCCTCGACCGTACCGAGAAGCTGCTCGGCCGCCAGCGTCTCCAGGTCCTCCTCTCCCAGAAGCTGCTCGGCCTGCTGGTCGGTCAGCGAGGTGATCCAGTGGACCAGCTCGACCGTCTGCGTCTCGCCCAACGGATCGACGTATTCAGCCGAGCAGACCGCGCGGAGCCACATCTGACCCATCGCCGGTTCGGAGAAGGCTTCCACCACCGTCCGCCAGGCGATGCCGGGATAGCGGTCGCTCGTGCCGTATTCCACTTGCTCGCTCAGCGTATCGGAGGCCAGGAGCTTTTCCAGATTCTCGCGGGCCGTCTGGAAGGCCGCCATCTGGAACGCCGAGTTGGCGGCGGTGCCCATGCACCGGTTCATCACGATCAGTACGCTCGAACTGGCGAACGCCAGGATCACCAGGGAAGTGACCACCTCCAGAAGCGTGAACGCGCCCCGGCAGGGACGCCCTGTCGCCCCGTCTTTCGTGTCCAACATACTGGTTCGGTTTTCGTACATGCTTGAGTCAAGGGGCCGAAATCGGCCGGAATATCAAAAGGACGACACCTCGTCCTTGGCCTTGGGACGCATCAATTCGGCATCACCTTCGAGCACCTGAACGATCGGAACCAGTCTTCCGACCGCCACCGTGTGGGCCTGCTCGGCCTCGTCGAGGAAGACCACCTTGCCGCCGTACTGCCAGCCGGCGTGGCCCACGCGAAACTTGGCCTGCCCCTCGTTGGCGTAGGTGCCGTCGTCGAATTCGACATAGCAGACGCGACAACTGTCCCCGAACTGCCCATCGACCACGATCTCCTCGTCGAGCACCTCGGCCAGGTTCGACGAGCTGATCTGGCGGAGCAGGTAGGTCTGCTCGGTGACGTCCACGATCACTTCATAGCGACGCCCCGTCTCGGCGGCCGTCGAGGCCGCCATCTGCATGGCCGAGACGAAGCTCTGCACCTGCGACTTGAACGTGCTGCGCCGCAGCGTCCCGAAGAGGTTCACCTGGGCCATCACCACGAACAGCGCCAGCATGGAGAGCACGACGATCAACTCGATCAGCGTGAACGCTCCGATCCGCGACCTGGCCGACCGCCTGACGACCGGCGAACCGAATCCCGCCCGGGGTCGATCAGCGATCCGTGCTGAGCAGGTCCGCATTGTAGTCCTCGCCGCCGTCG
>CAZNSM010000001.1:73919-96783 GCA_964575615.1 uncultured Pirellulales bacterium
GGTCGATCAGCGATCCGTGCTGAGCAGGTCCGCATTGTAGTCCTCGCCGCCGTCGAGACCGTCGGCCCCGAGGCTCTTGATCACGAAGGGTTTGCCGCTCTCGGGATACAGCTCATAGATGAACTCACGTCCCCAGCCGTCCGTGGGCACCTCCGTGGTGTCCAGATAGCCACCCGGCTGGAAATTCGTCACGTCTGACGGCGCTTCGATCAGCGCGTACAGCCCTTCATCCTCGGTGGGATAGCGGTTGGTGTCCATGTAGAACTGATTGACGGCGCTGGCCAGTTGCCGCAGACTCGCCTTCGTGGTCGTGACCTTGGCCCGTTCGGTCTGCCCGACGAAGTTCTTGACCACGACGCCCGCCAGAAGCCCGAGAATGATCAGGACGGCCATCAGCTCGACCATCGTAAAACCGGTTCTGATTTGTCGCCTTCTACTCTCCTTCATAATCCATCGACTCCTTTTCCTGCTCAGAAGTTTGCCACGGAGATCCGCAGAATCGGCAGGATGGTCGCGTACGCGATGACTCCGACCACTCCCGCCATGACAATGATGATGACCGGCTCGACCGCCGCGCTGAGGCGCTCGATCACGACGTCGGTCGAAGACTCCAGGTTTTCGCTGATGCTCTTGAGCATCGTCTCCAGCTCGCCGCTCTTCTCGCCGACCGCCACCATGTGCGCAATGGCCGGATCGATCACCCCGCTGTCCCGCAGAGGCGTGGCGATGTCTGCGCCGGCCAGGATGCGCTCGCGCGCGTGCTGGATCGCCCGCTTCATCAGACTGTTGCCGGTGGTCTCGGCGACGACACGAAGCGACTCGGCCATCGCCAGGCCCGAGCCGATCAGGGTCGAGAGCGTCGAAGCGAAGCGGGCTACCACGCGCTGCTTGATCAACGGTCCGAAGAACGGCAGCGACAGAATGAACTTGTCCCGCAGATAGGCCCCGCGTTCGGTGCGGAAGATCTTCCGCAGGATCAGAACCACCCCGGCCAGGCCCGCGAGAATAACCAGAATCCACCAGCTCATGATCACGTGGCTGAAATTCATCAGTCGGGCGGTGATCCAGGGCAGCTCCTGCCCGGCCCGCTCGATCTGCGCCCCGATCTTCGGGATGACCTTGGTCGTCAGAATCAGAACCGCCAGGATGCAGAAACAGATCAGAACGATCGGGTAGATCATCGCGGTGACGACCTTGGCCTCGACGCGCTGGCGTTTCTCCATGAAGTTGGCGATGGTCCGCAGACTGCCGCCCAGCGTGCCGGTGACTTCGCCGACTCGCACCATCGCCACATAGATCACGTCGAAGTAGTCGCGATACTCATTCAGGGCGTCGGTGAACGATTCGCCGGTCACGACGCGGTCGCGAATTTCCGTCAGAGCCGTCTTGAACCGGTGATCGGAGGTCTGAAGCGTCAGAACGGACAGGGCCTCGGTCAGTTTGATGCCGGAGTTGAGCAGCGTCGCCAGTTGCTTGGTGAAATCGACGATCTGCGACTTGCTGACCTTGCGAAACGAACGAAACAGGGCGCGCTGGCTCTCGGCGGCGGAGGAAATCTCGGTGACCGACGAAGGGTGAACGCTCCGAACGCGCAACTGCTTGCGGGCGGCATAGGGGCTCTCGGCCGTGATCGTCCCCTTGATCTTCTTGCCGCCTGCGGCGATCGCCGTGTATTGGTATCTCGGCATAGAGAAATCTGAATATCAGAACACTGAAAATCCTTCAAGCATCGACTTCGCCTCGATGCGGGGTCCGTCGTGGACCGATCCTACGAGACGTCGGCCTGAGTCACTCTCAGGACCTCCGAGAGTGTCGTGATTCCGGCCAGAACCTTTCGGGCCCCATCCATGCGCAGCGTCTGCATGCCCGCCTGGACCGCCAGCCTCTTGATCTGTCCGGCCGTTTCCTGCCGGTAGATCATCTCCTGAATCGCCTCGTTGATGAGCATCACCTCATAGATGCCCGTTCGCCCGCGATAGCCCGTCTGGAAACACCGCGAGCAGCCCTCGCCGACGAAGAACGTGGCGTCCTTGTACTCCTCCAAACCCAGGTCCCTCAACTCGTGCGGCGCCGGCGTCATGGGTCGTTTGCAGTCGGGACAGACCCGGCGCACCAGACGCTGGGCGATGATCGCGATGAGCGAGGAGCTGACCAGATAGGGCTCCACGCCCAAGTCCAGAAGCCGGCTCACCGCGCCGGCCGAGTCGTTCGTGTGGAGCGTGCTGAAGACCAGGTGGCCTGTCAAGGAGGATTGGATCGCCATGCGGGCGGTCTCGATGTCGCGGACTTCGCCGACCATGATCACGTCAGGGTCCTGACGCAGCACGTGCCGCAGCGAAGTGGCAAACGTCATGCCTTTCTTGTTGGCGACCTGAATCTGGCTGATGCCTTCGAGCTGGTACTCGATGGGGTCCTCGATCGTCAGGACGTTCTTCTCGGCGGAGTTGATCCGGTTCAGGTAGGCATAGAGACTGGTGCTCTTGCCGCTGCCGGTCGGGCCGGTCACGAAGATCACGCCGTGAGCGCGGTGCAGCAGGCTATCGAGCTTCTCGAGGTCCTCCGGCCACAGGCCGAGTTCCTCCAGGGCGAGCACGCCGGTGCTCTTGTCGAGCAGACGCAGCACGCTGCGCTCCCCGAAGCTGGTCGGGACAGTGCTCACGCGAAGGTCCACCTCGCGCTGTCCGAGCCGCACGCTGGATCGCCCGTCCTGGGGCATCCGGCGCTCGGCGATGTCCATTCCCGCCATGACCTTGATACGGGAGGTAATCAGCGGAAGCACGTTGCGGTTCAACGTCAACACGTCGTACAGGATGCCGTCGATCCGATAGCGGATCTGAATCTTGGTTTCGTAGGGGTGCACGTGAATGTCGCTGGCCCTCAACTGGAGGGCGCGAAACAGAATGTCGTTGACCAGCCGAATGACCGGCGGGCGATTGACCACGTCGAGCAGATCGTCCGAGGCGGAAACCTCGTCGACGAGTTGATCGAGGTTCTGCGAATCCAGCTCTTCCGCGACCTCTTCGATCACGGTATTGCGCTGCTCGTAGGCGACGTCGATCACCGCCGTGATGGCGGCCCGGGTCGCCACCGCCGGCCGGACCGGCATCCCCGTCATCTTCGAGACGTTGTCCAGCACGTTCGTATCCAGCGGCCGGGACAAAACGACCGTCAGCTCTCCGTTGCTGTCCTCCGACTTGACGCCGATCAGGAAGTGATGCTGGGCGTACGTCGGCGGAACGGATTGGATGAATTCCGAAGGAACGGACTTCTCGGGAATCTCCGGAAAGTACTCCCAGCCCAGGGACTCGGCGAACAGCTTCAGGACCACGTCTTCGGTGAAGTACGGGCAATTGAGCAGCACCTCGTCCAGCCGTCCCTGCCCGGCGTTCTGGTCCAGGAGGCTGGTCAACTGTTCGACGTTGACCAGTCCTGTCCTTTTCGCCGCTTGTATGAGCAGATTCTTCATAGATTCCGTTGCCTGTGCATCTGGACTTCCCGGTTACTGCGCTTCCAGAACCCGCTCCGGCTGGATCGGCTTCGGCTTGAGCCCGGGCCAATCCTGGTGATTCTGGAACTCCTTCTCATGCTGCTCGAAGGCCAATCGGTTCCGCTCGGAGAGCCGTTCCAGCTCCTCCATCGCGTGCCCGGTGGCCAGATCGGGTCGGATCACCTCCGCCTTGACGAAGATGTACAGCTTGCTCTGCTTGTCCGAGTTGTTGATGCCCCGGAACAGGCCTCCGACCAGCGGGATGTCGCCGAGGATCGGGACCTTCTTGCCGCCTTTGGTCTGGTTGAGCTTGAGCAAACCACCGAGAATGATCGTGCTTCCATCCGGTACGGTCACCGCGGTATTGAGTTCGCTGGCGGTCGTGTTCGGCGGCTTCTTCGGGTCTTCGGTCGTAAGAAAGTCGGACCGAACCAGACCGATGTCCAGGCGGAGCAGGTTCCCCTCGCTGATGTGCGGCGTGATTTCCAGTGTGATGCCGGCCTCGTACGGCGTGTAATCCGTCGCCGTCTGGATGAGCGTGGTATCCGCGCCGGCGCCGCCCGAACTGACGGGAATCGACGAGGTCTTCTCGACGTACGTCGTGTCGGTCGTCTTGATCGTGCCCGGCTCGTTGTCGTTGACCAGGATCTTCGGCTTGGCCAGCACGCGCCCGTAGTTCTTGGACTGCATCGCCGTCAGCAGGGCGTTGACGTGCTTGTCCCCGTAGAACGCTTTGAAGTTGTCGCCGTCCCACTGCATGTCGGCAAACTGGGTCCGGTCGCTCTGAGCCAGCTTGTCGAGAATCGTGTCGGAAGTCACCGACGAAGTGGTACCGGCCACGATGGTGTTCGCCAGACCGGACGTGTAGTTCAGGTTCGGGATGCTCTGGATCAGGTTGAGATCGTAGTTGAACGCGTCGGTCTTGGTGATCTCCACCAGCGTCACGTCGATCAGCACCTGCGGACGACGCTTGTCCAGCTTCTGGACCAGGTCGGAAATCCACGTCTGATTCCTCTTGCTGGCGTAGACGATCAGCGAATAGGTGTTGGGATCGGGAACGATGACAATTTCGTCCTCGCGCCGCTTGGTGACGGTCGTCTGGATCTTGCCCTCGGCGTCCTGATTCTGGGTCGTCTCCTGGATGAGACTCTGGAGCACGGTGGCCAGGTGATCGGGCGAGGAGTTCTCCAGAGGATAGATCTTGTACGGGATCTCGTTCTCGAGCATTTCGCTGTCGACGTAGCTGATGATGGTCTCGATCTGGGCGTGCTGCTCCTGGGTCGCGTTGACGAGCAGCGAATTGGTCGATTCGACCACCACCACCTGGGGTTCGCCCACGGGACCTTCTTCGGTGATCTCCGTCGGCATGGTCGCCGTCGGGGCGTTAACGGCCGCAGCCGCGCGAGCCGCCGCAGCCGCCTGCGCCGCCGCCGTCGGGCTGGTGGCGGTCCTGGGCCCTCCGGTCAGGCGACTGGAAGCACTCGTTTCCGGCAGCTTCGTGATAATGGACAACTCATAGAGCTTGCGGCTGACCTCGTCCGCGTCCACGTGTCGGATCCGGTACAGCCTCATCGAGCGCAGGTCCGCCTGCTCGACATCCAGAGTATCGACCAGGTCCTCAACCACGTCCAACTGGTCCTTGACCCCGATCATGAGAATGCGGTTCGTCCTTTCATCGGCGTCGAGGTACACGCCGGGCTTGGCTGCCGCTTGCTCCTGGGTTGCACCGGTCCTCGCACGTTGGGCCGCCGCAGCCTGCGCGGTGGCCCGCGCCCGCGCCTGCCTCTGGCGAAAGGCGACTTCGGATTCCCCCGGCAGCTTCTGGAGGGCGGCCGTGGGGTCCTCGACGCCGACCGTCACAGCAACGCTCTCAAGCTGCTCGGCCAGAGCCTTGACCTTCTCCGCCAGGTTTGTCGCCATGGTGTAGCGGAGCTGGCGGAACCGGAATTTGCGCGGCTCGCCCGGCCTGTCCACCACCTGGAGCAACTGCTCGATCCGCGCCATGCGATAAGCATAGGCTGTGACAATCAGAGTCTTGCTCTCCGGAATGGGTGTGACACCGACGGAGAGCTTCATGTTGTCCAGGAGGGCCTGCGCCGTCGTCGTGTCGATATACTGAAGCTCGAAGACGCGCGTGGCCACCACGTTGCCGGCCTCCGGGGGCTCTTCGCCCGGTTTCACGATCACAGGGTCGGCTTCGAGAGCATCGTCAATCGGGACGATGGTAACGATATTGCCCTTGTGTCGCGTCATGGCCAGCCTCTGGAACTTCAGAACGGACTCCAGCAGGAGATACAGGTCTCGGACTCTCATCGACCCGCGCAGGTTGCCATTCAGCTTGAGCGTCACTTCGCCGGTGATTTTGGCGGGATCGTAGACATAGTCGAGATTCATGTACTTGCCCACGAGGTCCAGTAACTGGATCACGGGGAGCCTCTCCGGCAGATTCAGGTCAACGATCCGGTCGTCTTCGGTCGCCAGCCGGGGCGTGTACGCATTCACGTCGGGCGCGGGCGGCGGGAGTGGTCCCGGCCCGGCGGCCTGGGCAATCCGGATGGCCGGATCGGTTTCGGCCGGCACGATCTGGCCCGGTTGAAGAGCCATCGGCGCTGCGGGCCTTTCGGCGGCCGCATCGGCTCCGGCGGGAACCGGGACCGAGGGCTCCGGGACAGTCGCCTGTCCCAGCGCCAGATCCAGGGCCAGGGGCCTGCGCTCCGCATCGAGGATGCGAGGCGGCAACGTCAGGGAATCAGGCGTCACAAGACGATCCGGATTCAACTCCGCGGCCCACAGCCGCGTTTCAAGAAGCTTGGTCTGCATATCATCGGGCAGCGTGATCTTCTCCGAATCGGCCCGATTCGCTGCGGCCTCCGACGACACAGGCAACGCGGGTTTCGGAGCTTGCCTGCTCGCGACCTTCCTCTGCTCCAGCACCTGGGGTCCCAGTTCGACGGCCAGGGCGATGTCCTGAAGCTGGAAAATCGGCGCCACGGCCCAAACGAAACCGTTATGAGTGTCGATGATGGCTTTGGCCTTCCCGGCCTCGGACGGGGGCTGCGCGAAGCTGCCGATGCAAACGCTGCCGACGGCCGCCGCGATGCGTTCGCTGGGCGGAAGACCCAGGGCTGAGGAAGCCGGCCCGAGCTGCTTGATCTGGAAATCCTCGTGCGCATCGACCAGACTCAACAGAGCGGCCGCTTTCCGGAGATCGTCCGGACAGCCGGTCACCAGCAGCGCATTGGTGCCTGGCATCCGCGACGCGGTCGCCAGATTGAGAGTCGAGAGGAATTCCCGGGCTCGTTCGGGGCAGATGTGGTTCAACAAGAAGACCCGGTGGTGGTCGGCCCCGCCAGATGCGACGCCCGGATCCGAGGCCCACAGGGAACCGTTGCACAGCACGCAGAGGCCAAGGAGAGCCGCGAACAGGACCTTGTGGCGCCTCTTACCCAAGAAATGCCGTTCCGTCATCGCTCATTACCCCACATCAAAATCACCCTTCTCCATGCTACTTCAAAGACCACTGAGTCTTCTACGTCAAGAAAGCCGATGACGACTTCGCTGGCCCCGGCCATCCGGTCCAGCCAGGCGACTTCCGGCTGTAGCTGTGCAAAGATTCACGGTCCGCCCTCTCGGCGAACCGGTCTGGACACACCGAATCACATACCTATTCAGACATCGCTGAGGAGGGAAAGTTCCCGCTTCGCCCACAAAAAACCGCCCTGCCAGCACTGCCCGACGAGGCGGATGCTCTCTGTGGAGCCGCGGCCTCGACGGCGCGCGGATGGCTCGGATTCGACAGGAAATACCCCACCTGTCGTATCCGATAATAACGTGGCTGACGGCACGCGCACGCATGGCGAGCGGGTGGTCCAGGCAGCCGTGCCGTGGGGCACGATGGAGGATGCTGGGCAACGATACGGGGGCCGGTCCGCAAGGACCGAGAAGGTTATTTTCGGATGGTGCGCGGAATATTCAGTTTTCGCCGCACGTCGCTGGGCCTGCCGGCAGGGGAAGGCTCCGCAGATTCATTCAATTCTCTTCCCAAGTCCTCGACTTTCTCGGCTTCCTCCGGGCCTATGCGAGACGACCTGAATTCCGCCATCAGCTTCTCGATCGCCGCATCGTGGTCCTCAGGGGACAGATTGGCGTCCGGTGCGGCGGCATCGCCCTTCTGGAGTTCTCGGATCTGCCGGATGAGATCCAATGCCTCCCGTTCCTGTTCGCGAGCCTCGTCGCTGCCAGGGGCAGCCGGCTCCCCGGCGCCCCACGGGCGTGCCACGGGTTGGCCGGTGATCCGGCCGGCTATCGGCGGAACAGGCGCGACCTGGGAATCGCTCGGCAGGACGGATGGGCCGCCCACTTCAAGCAGGCTGGCCGTGTCCGGAACCGGCTCTTTAACCATCGGGATGTCAGCGCGACCGTCCGAGCAGACGATCGATCCGTGCCGAATCTCCTTGATTGTCAGATGGCCGATCACGTCGCCCTGCCTGGCCCACCGATAGGTCTTGTCCGGCAGACGGATGTAGGCGAAGCTCTTCTCGTCGCTCACCGTGGTGGCGACAAGGTCGAATTGTGCCGAGGACGTCACAGGCTTGACCACCGTCTTGCCTCTGTCGGCCACAGTGGTCTTCCTGGCCCCGGGATTGGCTGACGGCGGGGCCGGAGGCGGGTCGATGATGTTTTTGAAGGCTTCGGCCTGCCTGACCAGAGGCGAGGTGGTATCCTGGCTGCCCGCGTGGGTATCGCCGTGCTCCTTCACCCATCGTTCGACCACGCCCGGCTCGCTCAGGATGCGCTCGATCTCCGGATCGCTCCGAAGGGCGAAACCCGCCAGCAGGTTCGGAATCAGCGAGCTCGGCCCGGCAACCAGCCCCACCACGACGGCTGCCGCGAAGATTACCACCACCGACGTTATGCGCAACGTACTGACCATAGGCCACCCTACCTTCTTTAGTGATTTGACAGCGCAAGGGGTCTATGGTTCCCACCAATGCCTGATTTTCTCCCGGAACTCGTCCTCGTGGCCGGCATATCCGCTGCTGTGGTCGGGCGTATGGCAGTCCAGGCAGGTCATTTTCGGCTCGGTCGTCGGCAGGTAGCCGTTGCTGCGAATGTGCTCGGAGCCCGGTCCGTGGCAGCTCTCACAGCCGACATCCTTCAGATGAGGCGTCCTTTCCTCGTTGATATAGCCGGTTTCCCGGTCCATGCCCACCACATGACAGATCACGCATTCGGGGTCGCGGTCCGACCCGACCTCCACAAGCGTGGCGAAGGCATCGGCATGGCGATTCGGGCTCCATTCGGCATGCTCGATCACGTGGCACCAGCGGCACTGCCCGGAGCCGACGTACTGCAACTGCCCCGGAAGCGGGACGCGGGGGTATTTCTCCAGCAGATCGCTCTGGCTGACGATTTGCTGGTACTGGCGATACAGCCTTGCCAGACTCTCGTTCTCGGGCAGGGTCTCCTCGACCGGGATATCTTCGAGAGACAGGGCCGGCCCGGCGTCCGGGTCCGAGAAACCCACGCTCAGCCGGCTGATGTGCCGCCCGAAACGCCCGAGGGTAAAAACCAAGGGCCGCTGCCCCGGCTCGCTGAGGACCTGAGGCTCGTCGGAATCCGAGGGCCAGACGATGCAGTCAACATCAGAAAACGCGGTCCAGATCGGGCGGGAATCGGCGTCGGCATTGCGCAAGATGAGGATGTCAACACAATATGCGCCAACCTGGACACCAAAAGCTTCGGCAGCAGACTCCGGCGAGGCTGTCCGGGCGTCCAGAGCGGCGAAGCGAACGGTGATCTGCCGCCCCCGCACTGCGAGACGCTTTACGAAGGTCCGGGGCGGATCGGCCTGATCCGGTCCCCAGTGTGTGCCAATGACCGAGAACGAACCTTCCTGATGGGCCTCCAGCCCCAGGCTATGGGCGATCTGAACGTCTTCGTCGGTCAGGTGCACCAAGTCGTAACCGAGCAGGCGGAAAGCCTCGAACAGAATCCGAAACTTGATCAGGTCCTGCTCGCCTGTTCCGGCGACAAGGGTTCCTGTGTCCACGATGGCCCTGCTGCCGGCAGGAACACGGTCGAAAACAACCGTCCGCTTCGACAGCCCGCCCAGTTGGCCGCCGGAGCAGCCGCAGGGCTTCAGGGCGCCCAGTTCGCTGCCCGTGAAGAAAATCGAGACCTCGCTGGTGTTGTCCGTCTGCCCGGATACGGCCAGCCTGACCGGCTCGCCCGGGCAGGAAAGACCCCCCGCAAGCACACAAACTCCTGTCAGGACGCAAGTTATGCTCATGCGCCGGCCGGCCGACGCGTTTTGCCGGCGGATTGACGCCTCACGGATCACCACTGCGATCGCCTTCCTCAATAGAAGCCGCGGCATGGGATAGACAGCGTCTGGCCGTCCTTGATCTTCACTTCGATTACGTCGGAAAGGACGGCGCGTTCGCCCTCAGCCGCTGGAGGGGTGATCCGGAGCTTCAGTTGGCAGCGGTTCTGGACCTTTGTCTTGTCCAGGAGTGTCACGATGTTCTTCTGGGATGAGACGGATTCGACCTCAAAGTCCTCCTGATAGTTGCTCAGTATCCAGACCTCCCGCTCGACAGGCTGTTCGGCCTTGAGGTTGAACAGCATAAGACTCTCCGGATTGATCGTGAACTCCGGCAGAACATCAAACACGACACGCACATTCCGGCATTCGGGATGCGTCAGATCGATGCTGATCTGCCCCCGGAGGGTGCGTTCGAGCTTCTCCGTGTCGGCGATCGGCTTGAGCACAAATTCCGTCGCTTGGGCCGTCGGGTCAAAATCGGCCTGGATCGCATTGCCGGTGGCCCGGAAAGCCTTGATTGCGAAAGGTCTTCCGTCAAGGCTGGTCAACGTGATGTTGCCGGCACCGGCGTTGCCCTGCCGGAGAAACAGCTTCAGATTCGGCGGCTCGCACTGGACGCGGAGGGCGATCGTTGCCTTGATGGTCAGCGTGACCACGCTCTGGATCGGATCGTCCGACTGAATGTAGAGGTTTCGCCTCATCGAGCCCGGTTGCGCGCCGGCCCGGTAATCGACATCGAGTACGCCGCTCTCGCCCGGCGCATATGTCTGGCCGGCCTGGACCCCCTTGGTCACGACGCCACAGCAGCTCCTGACCAATGTGATCTTCAGCGGAGCCGTGCCCTTGTTGGTGAACCGGAACTGGGCCTTGTGGGACGTCTCCGGACCGATTTCGCCAAAATCGTGCTCCACCGACTCCATCACAATCCTCGGCACGTTGGCAGTCTGAGACGGGGAGACCTGCACCGCCTCGGTCTGGCCGTCCTGGCCCGTGCTGGGGACCACGGCGGTGACCTTGACGGGCGTCTCCGTGGCCGGGGCCCTGGCCCCCGACGCCTCCTCCCGGCAACCTGATTGGCAGGCCAGCACCATGACGCACACCAGCGCCAACCCTGTCACTTGCGCGAAATATGCCCTCTTCCGGCAGATAGCCGTTTCCTCGATCCTGGGATTCCTGGCCATGTCGTCTACTCCCAAATCTTCTGAACGTTCGAGTTTCCCTGTTCCCGGCATTGTAGCCCCCCTGGATTCGCCATACAAGTCTTTGAAGATATCGGCACATGGCCCCGATCGTTGGAAAATTTCTATTGAAACGGGCAGATCTGCTGATAAAATGCAGGGTTTCGAGCCTGTTCGGGAGTCCATTTATGAAGAAAGACATACATCCGGAATACCACAAGGTCGTCGTTCATTGCGGCTGCGGAGCCACCTTCGAGACTCGTAGCACGTCGAAGGAAATCCACGCGGAAATCTGCTCGATGTGCCATCCGTTCTACACGGGCAAGCAGAAATTCGTCGACACCGCCGGCCGGATCGAGCGATTCCAGAAAAAGTACGGAACGTCGTACATCAAGAAGACCCCCAAAGCGCAGCAGCCGTAGCTGGGTGCATCGTCTGCGTACAAGCTCCCGCCATCCGACCCGAGGGCGGAGCTTTTCGCTATTGCGGCGTCGTGTTTGCACGCGCCGGTAGCGGACCCGTCTGAGACCGAGTCCATCTCCTGATCCCGTGGGACCGATGAGTGAAATACAGAACACCGTCGTGGCGAAGCTCGAGCAGATCGAGACGCGGTACCGCCAGATCGAGGAACAGATCTCCGATCCGGCGGTGGTCAAAGACCCGACGCGGCTGGTGGCGCTATCCAAAGAGCAGGGCAAACTCCGCTCCATGGTGACGAAGTACCGCGAGTACAGGAAGGCGGCGACAGGTGTCGAGGAAGCCTCCCAGATGCTCCAGGATCCGACGGCCGACCCCGACCTCAAGGAGATGGCCCGGGAAGAAATCGAGCAATTGACCGCTCGGAAAGAGCAACTGCTCGAAGAGATGCAGAACACGCTGGTCATGGCCGACGACCTCCACATCGACGCGGTCATCATGGAAATCCGCGCCGGGACCGGGGGCGAGGAGGCGGCGTTGTTTGCCAGAGACCTCTACGGCATGTACACGCGATACGCCGAGAGCCGTCGCTGGAAGGTCGAGCAGCTCGATTTCAGCCCGTCGGAAATGGGTGGCTTTCGAGAGGTCATCTTCGGTGTCAAAGGCGAAGGCGTGTGGGCGGAACTCGGCTACGAGGGCGGCGGTCACCGGGTCCAGCGGGTCCCCGAGACCGAATCCCAGGGGCGCATCCATACCTCGGCGGCGACCGTGGCCGTCCTTGCCGAGCCGGAAGAGGTGGACGTTCAGATCGATCCGGACGACGTGATCGAGCACGTGTGCCGGTCCAGCGGTCCCGGCGGGCAGAACGTCAACAAGGTCAGCAGCGCCATCAAGCTCGAGCACATCCCCACCGGCATCACGGTCAGCATGCAGGAGGAGAAGAGCCAGCACAAGAACCGCGCCAAAGCCTGGCGACTCCTGCGAAGCCGCTTGTACGACCTGTACGAGAGCCAGCGTCGCGCCGAGCGGGACTCCCAGCGCAAGACCATGATCGGATCGGGCGACCGGTCGTCGAAGATCCGGACGTACAACTTCCCGCAGAATCGCGTGACGGATCACCGCATCAACCTGTCTCTGTACAGCCTGGATCGGATTCTCGCCGGCGACATGGGAGAGCTGATCGCCGCGATCCGGGACTACGATTTGCAGCAGCGATTGAAGAACCTCTGAGCCCCGGTGCGGCGGTCGGAAATGGCCGTGCAAGGGCATTCAACGAGAGCGTATGATCGTCGTCGTCACAGGAATGGTGGGCCTTGACAAGAAGAGCTACCTGGAGAAGGTCTGCCGCATCGCCGCGCAGAACGGCAAAGAGGTGCTGCTCTTCAACGTCGGCGATATGATGTACGCCGAGGCGCCCGATGTTCCGCCGGGCAAGATTCTCGACATCCCCCTCAAGCGGCTACACTCGCTGCGACGAAGCGTGTTCAAAGACATCATCGCCCAAGCCCGGCAGGCCCCCAATCTCATCGTCAATACACACGCGACGTTTCGCTGGCGCCACGGACTTTTTCCGGCCGTCGACTTCGACCAGATGCGACAGCTCGACGCCGACATGTACGTCTGTCTCATCGACGGCGTCACGACCATGCACCAGCGACTCCTGGAGCACCGTGCCGTCGAGCACAGTCTCAAGGACCTGATCGTCTGGCGCGAAGAGGAGATCATCAGCACGGAAATGCTCTGCAAAGGCATCGACGAGACGATCCCCTTCTATTGCCTGGCTCGCGGCGTTGACGAGGACACAGCCGAGACGTTCTATAGGCTGGCCTTCGAACGGGACCTCAAGAAGGCGTATCTGAGCTTCCCGATGACGGCGGTGGCGGAGATAGAGACCGTGCTGGCGGAGATTCACAGCTTCCGTTCTCAGATGAAGCGGCATTTCAAGTGCTTCGACCCGGGCGACCTCGAAGAGGCAAATCTGCCGATACGGGCGCGGCGGGCCAAAGAGGCTGGACAAGACTACGTGGACGTGGGGGTCTCGGGCCGGGCGATCCGACTCAACGCCGACGAGGTCCTCCAGATCGAGCGCGACATCAACAGCCAGATCTACGCCCGCGATTTTCTGCTGATCGACCAGGCCGACATGATCGTCAGCTTCATTCCGTCCCTGCCCGACGGCCGGGCCGCCATCTCCAGCGGTGTCGAACGCGAACTCCAGCACGCCCACGAGGCTGCCAAGGAGGTCTACGTCATCTGGACCGCCAAACAGCACCCTTCCGTATTCATCACCCAGACCGCCAACGCCGTCTTCCGCAGCGTCGCCGAGGCCGTCGCCTTCTTCGGAAAACGCTATTCCACGCAGTAGGCCGATCACCACTCCTGCACGACCAGCGAATCGGAACCATTGCCAGCGACTCGTCTGCGCTGTATCCTTGTGTCAGTCGGCAGAATTGGACGGCAGACGCTGTTGTTGTTGCGCCTGTGCAGGGGAAGATAGGACATGGTCAGAGCAAAGAAGTCGGTAAGAGAGAAGATCGATCGCATGGTCCGACAAATCGTTGCGGACTTCGCCCCGGACCAGATCATACTCTTTGGTTCACATGCGAGCGATCAGGCCGGACCGGACAGCGACGTGGACCTGCTTGTGGTGATGCCCATCGAGGGTTCCAAGAGGGCTAAACAACTGGAGATCCGGATGGCGCTACACGATGTTGGCATCCCGAAAGACATCATCGTGAGCCGGCCGGAAGAGTTCCAGTGGCGCAAGGACACCGTCGGCACGATCGAGCACCCTGCTGCACATGGAGGGCAAGTGCTCTATGCGCGGCAATGACGAGGCCATGATTGTCGCCACCGAGCGGATGGCAAAGGCGGAGAACGACCTTAAGGCGGCTGCCTATCTGGTCAGAATGGCGGACTGCCCGACCGATACCGTCTGCTTCCATGCCCAGCAATGCGTCGAGAAATGCCTGAAAGCCCTGTTGGTCACCCAGGGAACGGATTTTCGAAAGACGCATGATTTGGGCGAACTAATGATCTTGCTGCCATCAGGGCTTCGTCCATCTATCATCAACGAGGAACAGGACAAACTTACCGAATACGCCACTGTCACGCGCTATCCTGGCAATTATGACCCAATCACACTCGGTGAAGCCCGTCAGGCGGTCAAAATCGCACGCCGGGTTCGACGGGAAGTCGGCAGACTGCTCAGCGAGAAACCTCCATTCGCAGGCGGACAGCCATGATCGAACTGCCAGTCCTGCTGATACGGCGAGGCTTGCGGTAATCCAGACAATGGCGTACCATGACGCTGCAGGAGAGAGAACGGTCGCCTGTTCAGTGGTGTTACCATCATGACTGCCGAATCACAAACATCACCGAAGGAAACGAACCTGTCCGGCGAGGACATGGCTCGGCGGATCGACCATACGCTGCTGAAGGCGGAGGCGACGCGGGAGCAAGTCCTTCGGCTGTGCGATGAGGCGCAGCGATACGGTTTCTTCGCCGTCTGCGTCAACGGACGATGGGTCTCGACGGCGGCCGAGACGCTGCATGGCAGCGGGGTCCGTGTGGCGTCGGTAGTAGGGTTTCCGCTCGGCGCCGACACCACCAGGGCCAAGGTAGCCCAGACGAAGGAGGCGATCCATGACGGCGCCGACGAGATCGACGTGGTCGCGGACCTTGCAGCCATTGTCGAAGGGGACACGCGCTACCTGTTGAGGCAACTGCTGGCCGTGTGGAATGTCTGTCGCTCCATGAGACCGCCGGTTTTGCTCAAGGTCATCATTGAGTCGGCGGCGCTGACGGCCGAACAGAAGGTTCTGGCCTGCCGCGTTGCCGAGCAGGTTGGCGCAGATTTCGTCAAGACCAGCACCGGGCTGCACCCGGCCGGCGGCGCGACCGTGGAGGACGTCCGCCTGATAAGGGAAACCTCACAACGGTACAAGATCAAGGCCTCCGGAGGCATCCGGACGGCCCAGCAGGCTCTGGCGATGGTCGAGGCCGGCGCCGAGCGTATCGGCACCTCGGCGGGTGTCCAGATCATTGACGAGCTGCGGGCCGCAGGCAGGTGAGATCAATGCGGCGGGTCGGGAGGACAACGAAATGAGCGAGCAGTTCGTCAGTGAGCCGATCCAACCGGCATCGGGCACATTCGACGCGGCGGGGATGACCCGGGGCGAGCCGGGACTGCCAAGACAGTTCACGTGGAGAGATCAGCCGTACACCGTCGCGGAGGTGCTGGAGGTCTGGAAGGAGGACGGACCCTGCCGAAATGGAAGTCCCGAGATGTACTTGCGAAAGCACTGGTACAGGATTCGAACCGCCGAAGGGCCGGAGATGACAGTCTACTTCGAGCGACAACCCAGATCGAAGCGAGAGAACAAGAAGCGGTGGTGGCTGTACACCGTCGCTTCGCACGAGCCGGTTCCATAGGCGGACTATGAGCGACCGATTCTCCTCGCCACGCAACGGCTCGACGGCGCGCCTTGACACAGGCCGGTCGAATGCAAATCTCCCTGCAGAAACTCGCTCGACAGGTGATACGCCCATCCCGTGTAAGCCCCATGCTCGGAGAATCCCAACACCCGCATCGTTGCCTGCAATCAGCGAGGCCTTCGCGGCACAACGGATGGCGTCCATCCTCGGGGCGAACGCCGCCGTGTCCGATGGTCCCCGATTCAGCTACTGGGCCGCCGAACCAAGGGAGGTCTTTGAGATCGCACTGGGTGGCGCCGGGCCTCTTGAGAGGATCGAGACTGCTATGGCGAAGTATCAGATCACCGGCAAACCCTCGGGCCTTCCCGACGGCTTGTTCTTTGGCGGTTGGATCGGATACCTGAGCTACGAATTGGGCCGGCACATCGAACGGCTGCCCCAGAGGGCTGTCGACGACCTCTCGCTGCCCCTGATCCGGCTGTGCTTCTACGACCGTTTTCTCGCCTACGATCACCGAGAAGACGCTTTCTGGATCATTGCGCTGGAGTTGCCCGATGACGATGAAACCCCCGAGCGGAAGATCGAGACTGTGGAGCGGATTCTGGACGAAGCGACGTGTCTCGCCACGGGCCAGCTCCCCGCCGCCGAGATCGAGCACCTCGACATGTCGCACGTCCGAAGCAACATCGGCGAAGGTCGGTATCTGCGAGCAGTCGAACAGATCCAGCGGTACATCCGGGACGGAGAGGTCTATCAGGTCAACCTCTCCCATCGCTTCGAGCGCCCCTTCTCGGGCCGGCCCATCGAGCTGTTTCACTGGCAGAACCAGTACAATCCCAGCCCGTATGGCGCCTATATCGATGCCGGCGGCTTCCAGATCGTCAGTGCGTCGCCCGAGCTGTTCATCCATGTCCGGAACGGCTGGATCGAAACAAAGCCAATCAAGGGCACCCGGCCGCGTCTGGCCAGCAGCGATCCGCATAGTGTGGCAGTCAATCGCCGCAACCTCCATGAACTGCTGACCAGCGAGAAGGAGCGGGCGGAACTGAACATGATCGTGGACCTGGAGCGCAACGACGTTGCCAGGATATGCAAGCCTGGAACGCGGCGAGTCCTCCAGCCCAGGACCATCGAAGCCTACCCAACCGTTTTCCACGCCGTAGCCACCGTGGGTGGTGAACTGCGAGCGGGGACTCGATTCAGTGACGTCGTCAAGGCCATGTTTCCGGGCGGATCCATCACGGGAGCCCCCAAGGTCCGCGCCATGGAGATCATCGACGAATTCGAGCCCACTGCCCGGGGCGTCTATACCGGCAGCATCGGCTTTGTCGGCCTCGATGGGACTGCCTGCTTGAACATCGCCATCCGAACGGTTATCATCGCCGCCCACAAGGCTTTCATCCAGACCGGCGGCGGAATCGTCGCCGATTCGGACCCGAAGGCCGAGTGGGACGAAACGATCGCCAAGGCAAGGGCTCTTCTTGCCGGGATCGACGCCGTGCAGAAACCGTGAATCGAAACGTTCATACGCACCGTGGAGCAAGATGCAGGAGAAGGTCTTTCTGAACGACAAGCTGGTCGACGTCGAGCGGGCTCATGTCTCGGTCAGGGACAGCGGCCTGCTCTACGGCGCCGGGCTGTTCGAGACGATGCGCAGCCACAATGGGATCGTCTTCCGGCTGGAGGACCATCTCGACCGACTGCTGGGCAGCGCGGCGGCCCTCTCAATCCGTCACGCCTACGACAGAGAATTCCTGCGTCAGGCCGTCAACAAGGTCCTTGGAGCCAACGGCCTGGCGGACGCCCGGTTGCGGCTGACTTTGACGAGCGGCCCGATCGCCGAGACCGTCGAGCAGGCGTCGCCCACGCTGCTGGTCACTGCGACCAGTCTGCAAGGCTACCCGAGCGAGTATTATCAGACCGGCGTAATGGTCGTGCTGTGTCCCTATCGGCAGAACACGACCGAGCCCATCTGCGGCCACAAGACAACGAATTACTATCCGAGATTGCTGGCGCTGACCCTGGCCCGGCAGAAGGGCGCCGCCGAGTCCCTCTGGTTCACGACCGACAATCGGCTGGCGGAAGGATGCATCAGCAACGTCTTCCTGCTGAAGGCCTCCGTGCTCTATACGCCCCCGCTCCAGACGCCCGTGTTGGCAGGGGTTGCGAGAAAGGCCGTCTGTCGGATCGCCCGCGACGAATCCATCGAGGTGGTCGAGAAGGACCTGCACATCGCGGACGTGCTGGAGGCCGACGAGATCTTCCTGACCAACGTCGTGATGGAGGTCCTTCCCGTCATCGGCGTCGAGCGGCATACCGTCGGTGACGGCAAGGTCGGGCCGGTCACCATGAGACTTCGTGAGAAATACTTGCAGACCATCGAAGAGGAGTGCCGGAAAAAGAGATGAAGGTCAAAGACATTGCCGGCGTGGTCGAGCAGATCGCTCCCCTGGGTCTGGCTCAGAGTTGGGACAATGTGGGCCTGCTCGTGGGCGACCCGGAACGCCGGATTGAGAACATACTGCTGACGATCGACGTGACCAAAGCGGTCGTCGATGAGGCCAGGACCCTCAAGGCAGACCTCATCGTCAGCTACCATCCGGTCATCTGGGACGGACTCAAGCAGGTCCTCGCCAATGGCCCGACCCGTGCGGTCTACGAGCTGGTCCGCTCGGGGATCGCGGTGTTCTCGATCCACACCGCACTGGATGCGGTGGTCGGAGGCGTCAACGACGGCCTGGCCGAGATGCTTGGCATCGTGGACGCCAAGCCGTTGGGCGACTACGTCGAGTATACGCCGCAGGAGAACTACAAGCTTGTTGTGTTCGTGCCGGTCGATGCCCTGGACGAGGTGGCCAACGCGGTCTTTGCCGCCGGGGCGGGTGCGATGGGCAACTACCGCGATTGTGGCTTCGGTGCGGATGGGACCGGGACGTTTTTGCCCCTGGAGGGGGCGCATCCGGCTATCGGGAAGCGAGGCCGGCGGGAAGCGGTCCACGAGATGCGGTTTGAAACCATCGTGCCGGCCGAGAAGCTCGAGGCGGTTGTGGCCGCCATGAAGCAGGCCCATCCCTATGAGATGCCCGCATTTGACATTTTCCGGCTTTTCGGTTATGGAAGCCGGTTTGGCCTTGGGCGGATCGGTCCATTGGCCCAGCCGGCGAAGGTCGCCCGGCTCATCGCGCAGGTCAAGAAGCAGACCGGCGCCAAGGCGGTCGGGCTGGTGGGCGACGCGAAACGGCTGGTCCGAACGGCCGCCGTGTGCGCCGGGACCTGCGGCAAGATTCTCAATACGGTCATCGCCCAGAAGGCCGACCTGTACCTGACGGGCGAACTGAAACACCATGAAGCCCTGGCGGCCCAGGAAGCCGGGCTGACCTGCATCTGCCTGAGTCACACGGTTTCCGAGCGGTTCATGCTCAAGAAGCTGGCCCGGCAGTTGAAGGCCCGGGTGAAGCCGGTGGCCGTACGGATCAGCAAGAAGGACGCAGACCCATTCACATGGAAGAACATATGACCGATGAGATGAGAGAGACGCTGGCCGAAGAACAGGCAGAAGACGTCCAGCCTTTGCCGCCGGCGCAGGATGCGCTCGACACCGAGGCGGAGCCCCTGGCCGACGACGAAGCGAATCCCCAGGCAGAGGAGACGATTGAAGTCGAGTTCTCCGTCGAGGGCATAGGGGAACCGGAGGACTCGGGTCGAGATGATGGAGTGCAGGACAGCGACACGGGGGATGATGCCGACGCCGAGCCCGCCGAAGACGGCTCTCAACCGGCCGAGGATGCCAAACAGACTCCGACCGTCGAATCGGTAATCGAGGCAATCCTGTTCGCCAGCGAGGAGCCGCTGTCGGACAGTCGCCTGGCAGGCATCGTCGAGACCACGACCAAGCAGGTCCGCGATTGCATCGAGTCGCTCAACGGGAAATACGAAAGGAATCACAACGCCTTCCGCATCGAGCAGATCGCCGGCGGCCACCAGATGCTGACGCTGCCCACGTACAACACCTGGCTCAAGAAGATGCTCAAGGTGCGCAGCGACAACAAACTCAGCCCGGCGGCGATGGAAACGCTCGCCATCATTGCCTACAAACAGCCCGTGATTCGCGTGGACATCGAGGCCATTCGCGGCGTGGCGGTGGGCGAGGTGATTCGCAGTCTCATGTACAAGGGCCTGGTCAAGATCGTCGGGCGCGCCGAGATTCTCGGCCGGCCCATGCTCTACGGCACGACCAAAAAGTTCCTCGAGGTTTTCGGCCTCAATTCGCTCAAAGACCTCCCCAAGGCCGAAGAACTTAAGAAGCCTGACTGACGCGACAGACTGCAAGTCCTCCGCCGCGTCCTCGACAGCTTTCGCGCGGGACTCAGCGCACCGGCTACCATACGGCCGCGATCAGAATGCGAATGCCCACCAAAGCTAACGCGACCGCCAGCGCCCTCAGGATCCAGCGTCCATGTATGCGATGGGACAGACGGGCGCCAAGCTGCGCTCCGGCCACAGCGCCCACGGCCAGGCAACCTGCTATAACCAGTCCGGCCCGGAGGGACCCGTCCACTATGTGGACAATCGTCCCCGCCAGGGTCATTGCCGCCAATACGAAGTGCGATGTGGCCGTGGCCAGGTGCACGGGAAAGTCCAATAGATGCACCATGGCCGGGACGTGGATGATCCCGCCACCGATACCGAGAAGACTGGAAGCGAAGCCAACAAAGAGACTCAACACAATTCCCACGGGCAGATTGTAGGCGAACTCGTGACGCGTGCCCTCGGCGTCGATCAAGGTCCGTCGGAAGCGAGTCCCGCCATGCGTCGATACGGATGATCCCGACTCCCGGGGCGGCCGAAAGAAGATGAACAGGCTGCCCGCAATCAGCACGAGGCCGAAGACGAGGTTGAACGCCTGGCGCGGGATGTACGCGACCGTCATAGCTCCCAGGACAGCGCCGGGAATCCCGGCCATCAGGAACAGCACGCCGGAGGTGTAATCAATTCGCTTCATCCGGCCGTAGGAAATCGACCCGGACGTCGCATTGCAGCAGATCATGGCCAGCGAGATCGCGGTCAGCTCGTCGGCCGAACGCTGTGGATAGGACAGCAACAGAATCGGCATCAGGATGAAACCGCCGCCGGCGCCGATCAAAGTTCCGAACGCGCCGACGAAGAACCCAAGCACAACCAGCAGGATATAGGCCATCAGGCAACCTCAGACACGTTTCTCAGCGACGCCAGGTTCGGATCGGAGGATGAGATGGTTCACCAATTCCAGGGCAGCGGATCGGTCGGGCTCACGGCATGAGCCGGGCGAGGATGCCCGGCATTGAAGACGTAAAGGTCTTCGATCTGCTCGATGACGACAGGGGTCTCGTCGATGCGGCCCTCACGGTCAATCACGTTGGCCAGGGACAGGCCCAGGTGCTTGGCGAGGAACTTGTAGGCGCCGATTCGCTTGGACCAGCCGTAATCGTGTCCCTCGTCAGCCAGGTGCAGATTCTCAACGCGGTCCTGCGCCGCGTACAGGCGATAGACATCGCGGATATAGGGAAACTCGATGTCGGGCACGTTCTTCGTCCAGTCCTGCCCGTCGGAGATGATCAACTGGGGACGCGGCGCTGCCATCGCGGCGATGTCGGTGTTGTTCGTCTCGTGGGATCGGCTCTTGTGAATGGGCATGCCGCTTTCGCAAACGCAGCCGCCGAAGAAATGGGCCGAGACCATCACGACGGGGACCGAAACCGCGATGCGGTCGTCCACCGCCGTCAGCAGAAACGTCTGCGTGCCGCCGCCGGAGGCCCCGGTAATGGCAATCCGGGACGCGTCAACGTCCGCTCTCGCGCAGAGGTAGTCCAGCAGACGGATGCTGTTCCACAGTTGCATCTTCAGCGCATCGGGCCGGCGGTGCTCCCAGCCAGCGTTGGCCCAGTCGCCGTAGCCGACCATGTCGTAGGACAGCGCGATGGCCCCCATGCGGGCCAACGTCGCACAGCGTTTCTGCATGTCCGGACGAAAGCGTCCGTAGTCCTCGCGGCTGCTCCAATGTCCGTGCGAACAGAGAACCGCCGGAAACGGTCCGGCGCCGCCGGTGGGACGATAGAGACTGCCGGTGACAAAGACGCCGGGAAGGCTCTCGATAGCTACATTCTCGACGGTGTAGCCTTCGTACCTACGCAGGCTGTGGACGATCGGGTTCAGCGGACATCTTCTGGGCAGAGGCAGCAGGCCGGTGCCGCGCAGGATGGCCTCGCGATTGATCCGGGCCCGCTGCTGCCATTCGGACAGATTCGAATAGGTCTGCGCGAATCGGGCAAGCTGGGCCTTCGCCTCTTCGGCGCTCTGGTAGTCGCCGACACAGAGCTGCGGCTCATCATTGTCCTGCGCCTGAACCAGCCCGCCTGTCAGTATAACCACAGCCAGGATACAGATCAGACCGTCATGTACTCGTCGCTGCATCGTTGCATCTCCTTTGTTGTTCTGATCGTGTAGCGCTCTGTCACCACTGCGTCAGCGGTTTGATCTCGATGCTGTCCGCCCGCGGATGACCGGCTCGGACGGGCGAGAACAGAACCGCAATGCGCACATCCCCCTGCGCCTCGGCCAGTCGGACCAGCAAACGCTTAACCCCTTTGTTCGTCTTCTGCGGCGGCTCCTGCTCGGCCGACCCGACCGTGAACGCCGCTCCGGCCGGACTGAGCAGACGCGCGACAAGCTCTTTGCCCTGGAGCTTCAATCGGGCGAGCGAACCGCCCTCCACCTGGATGTCGGCGTCGGTCGTCATGCCCCAGACCAGGTCACAGGGCTTCTCGACCGTGAATTCGTCCTGGACGAGGACGGCCGTCCTGCCCGCGACCATCCTGACGCCACGAGAAGCGGACCGGGCGAAATTGGCATACGCTTGCGTCAGATCGACAACCGCCGAGGGATCGGTCTGGTTCACCTTCGTGCTGGTGAAAGCCGATTGGGCCAGAGGGTCCTGGTCCTGGCCGCCCAACATGCAGATGTTGTGACTGGCGGAGTTCA
>CAZNSM010000001.1:96883-117069 GCA_964575615.1 uncultured Pirellulales bacterium
CGTCGCGTAGCTCCAATAGCCCGGTCCCTCGCCCCACGCGCCATCGGGCGCATAGGTCTTCAGCGCGCGAGGCAGCGACGCGACCGCCGCCGGGATGATCCGCTCGGCATAGCTCGGCTCGACGTCGGCGATGGCCAGGGCCCCGACGATCATCCCACCGTTGCAGACCTGATTCCAGTTGTGATCGCTCTGGGTCCACCAGCCGTTCGAGTCGTAGACCTTCAGTCCCGGCTTCAGGCCATTTTCGATCAAAGCACGTACGATAGTATTCCGTGAGTCTGGATCGAGACAGTCATACAGCCAGTCGTATCCGACCCCCACCGCATGGGACATCTCGGCAGTGTCCAGAAAATGCGACGGATTCCAGTCCGCGAACGCGCAGACCTCCAGAAGGTTTGCCTTGGCCTTGGCGGCATAGCGATCCTCACCCGTCCAGCGGTAGGCCAGAGCAAGGCTATAGATGCGATGAAGACAATCCCGACTGACGCTGAGCAGGCGCGGCCCAACCTTCTCGTAGACCAGGGGCGGCTTCTCCAGACACGCGTCCGCGTCGGCCTTCACATCATCCCAGATCTTCTGCAGGGCGGCATCGTCGACTATACTGGCCTTGAGCGACATCAGGTCGTTGTCCTTGAGCATGAGCCGGGGATGGCTCTTGTCCAGCAGGACGAGGAAATTCTCAATCAACGCGGTTTGTTGCGCCCGGGCAAAGGCCGATAGAACGAGCGAGACGACCAAACAGAGAACCAGGGAATCCGGCATGCGTTTCATTGCGCTCCTTTCCATGTGCCACCCCTTGCGGCAGGTGTCCTGATGCCAGGGCAAATCGCAGGCGAAACCTACGCCGTTATAGGGACAACGCCGCGACAAACGCAAGACAAATTCGAGCGGCCGCGAGGTTCGCGGCACGCGGCATTGACAGGCCCGCCCCGGCGCGCTATCATCGCTCGCGTCGCAAACCGATTCAGGAGCCTGCCGTGAAAAGAGCCGTCTACAAGACCAAGGGCGATATGGGGGCTGCGGCCGGCAGCACCGCCGCCGGCGCCATTCGCCGAGCCATCGCCGACAAGAACCAGGCCAGTATCATTCTCGCCACCGGCGCCAGCCAGTTCGAGATGCTGGAGCATCTGACCAGCGTGGACACCATTGACTGGTCGAAGGTGACCATGTTCCACCTGGATGAGTACATCGGCCTGGGGCCCGATCATCCTGCCAGTTTCCGCAAGTATCTCCGCGAGCGTTTCGTCGACCGCGTCGGCCGGCTCAAGGCCGTACACTTTGTCCATGGGGACGCCAAGGACCCGGCCGCCGAGTGCAGGAGGCTCGGAGACCTGATCCGCGCCCATCCGATCGACGTCGCCTGCGTGGGCATCGGAGAAAACGGCCATCTCGCCTTCAACGACCCACCCGCCGATTTCGAGACGGAGGAGCCTTACCTCGTGGTCGATCTCGATGAACGCTGCCGGCGGCAACAATTGGGCGAAGGCTGGTTCGCTTCGTTCGAGGCCGTGCCGTCGCAAGCGATTTCGATGAGCATCCAGCAAATTCTCAAGAGCCGCCGTATCATCGTCACTGTGCCGGACCGGCGCAAGGCCGAAGCCGTCCGCAACGCGCTCGAAGGACCGGTGACTCCTAGGTGTCCGGCGTCCATCCTGCAACAGCACGAGAACTGTTTCATCTTCCTCGACGAGCCGGCGGCGTCGCTGCTCATCGCAAACGGATGACCGAGGGGGCGATGCATGGAAATCCCCGGACTGATCGATCTCCAGGTCAACGGCTTCAAGGGCATTGATTTCTCCGGCGCCCACCTGAGCGAGGAGGACGTTGTCCGCGCCTGCCGGGAGCTGCTTGAGGCGGGCACCACAGCCTTTCTGGCGACGCTGATCACCAGTCCAACGGAGATCTACGAGCGGAACCTCCCGCTGATCGCGAAGGTTGCCAGCGCAGAGGAGTTCAAGGGTCGCTTGCTCGGCATCCACCTCGAAGGCCCTTTTCTTTCTCCGGTCGAAGGCGCCAGGGGAGCGCACAATCCGAGGTGGATGGGACCGCCGAGCATCGAACACCTCGACCGGCTACTCGACTGGGCCGATGGGACCGTCAGGATGTTGACCGTAGCGGCCGACCTCGACGGCGTCGAGCAGTTGATCCGCCATGCCGCGAAGCTGGGGATCGTCGTCTCGCTAGGCCATCACATGGCCAATGAAGACCAACTGAGACGATGCGCAGCGGCCGGCGCCAAGGCGCTGACCCATCTCGGCAACGGCGTGCCCGCCCTGCTGCCCCGTCACGAGAACCCCGTCTGGGCCGGACTGGACAACGACGATCTCGTCGCCACGATCATTCCCGACGGTCACCATTTGCCGCCGGCGCTGCTGAAGACCATCATCCGGACCAAGAGTCCGGCCGGTTGCATCGTCATCAGCGACGCTTCGGAACTGGCGGGTCTGGCTCCGGGACGATACGAGTCCATGGGAGCCGAGGTCCTGCTCGATCCGACGGGTCGTCTCTACAACCCCGCTACGGGCTACATGGCGGGCTCCTCGGCGACTCTGCTGACATGTATGAACCACCTGGCCTCGTTGAACCTGGTCACCTACAGAGAACTGCTGTCGATGGCCTTCGACAACCCGCTCCGATTGCTCGGGGTCGACCGAAGACACATCCGGCGCGGCAGAGTCGTCTCATATGACGAGCAACGACGCCTCTTCTATGTAGAGAATCTGTAGAGCGTGCCCGCACATCATTCTCAACGTCTGTCAAGATCATCTGCCTGAGGAGAGACCATGAAAGGTCACCTTGTTCGATCCGCGATCATCATACTCAGTCTCGGTGTCGTTTCACTCGGTTGGGCCAACGACGGCGGCCGATCCGACCTGAAACTGTGGTATGCCGAACCCGCCCGGGCGTGGACACACGCGCTGCCCGTGGGCAACGGGCGGCTCGGCGCCATGGTGTTCGGAGGCGCCGCAGAAGCGCGCTACCAGCTCAACGAAGACTCGCTGTGGTGCGGCCGGCCTCATGACTATTCCCGTGACGGCGCCGCCCGGCACCTGCCTGAGATTCGTCGGCTGCTCTTCGATGGCCAACAGCGCCAGGCCGAGCAACTGGCGATGGAACACTTCATGTCGTGGCCTTTGAGGCAGGTCCCCTACCAGCCGTTTGGAGACCTCAGGCTGAGCTTCCCGGGACACGAAGAAGCAGAGGACTACCATCGGGAGTTAGACCTCGATACCGCCATCGCGACGACAACCTATCGTGTCGACGGTGTGACCTACACGCGACAGACTTTTGCCAGTTTCCCCGATCAGGTGGTGGTGGTCCGCCTCTGGTGTGACGAGCCCGGCTCGCTGCGCTTCGCGGCCACGCTGACCAGCCCCAACGAAGACGTGCGGACGCGGAAGGTAGACGACCGAACGCTGGCGATCTCCGGGCGGGCGCGTGACTTCAGGATGCAAGGGGCAGAGACCCCGATACCCGGCGCTGTGCGATTCGAGGGCCGCTGCCAGATCCGCATCCGCGGAGGCCAAGCCACGGTCGACGACAAACAGATCAGGGTTGAGGGCGCCAATGCCGCAACGCTGGTCCTCGCTATGGCCACCAACGTCAGGACGTACAAGGATCTCTCGGCCGATCCCGGACAACGATGCGATGAGGTGCTCCGTAAGGCCGCCGAGAAGACAACGCGACAATTGCGCGACACCCACATGGCCGATCACCAGGCGCTGTTCCGTCGTGTTACGCTCAATCTGGGTCCGGCGAACACGGCTGAGCTGCCCACCGACCAGCGGGTGCTGCGGTTCGCCGAACGCGAAGACCCGCAGTTGGCCGCATTGTTCTTCCAGTATGGGCGATACCTGATGATCGCCAGCTCGCGCGCGGGCGGCCAGCCTGCCAACCTCCAGGGGCTTTGGAACGAGAGCACCAGCCCGCCGTGGGACAGCAAGTACACAGTCAATATCAACACCGAGATGAACTACTGGCTGACCGAACCGACGAATCTGGCCGAGTGCGGCCGGCCGCTGTTCGACGCCCTGGCCGAGATCGCCGAATCAGGCCGATCTACCGCGAAGAAGCACTACGACGCCTCCGGCTGGGTGCTCCACCATAACTTCGACCTCTGGCGCGGCACCGCCCCGATCAACGCGTCCAACCACGGCATCTGGCCCACCGGAGGCGCGTGGCTCTGCCAGCACCTGTGGTGGCATTATGTCTACGGCGGTGACGAGCAGTTTCTCAGGGACCGGGCGTATCCATTGATGAAGGGAGCCGCCGAGTTCTTCGTCGACTATCTGATCGAGGACCCGCGAAGTGACCAGCGATGGCTGATCAGCGGTCCCAGCAACAGCCCCGAGATCGGCGGTTTGGTCATGGGCCCGACGATGGACCATCAGATCATCCGCGAACTCTTCGCGAACACGGCCGAAGCGGCGCGCGTGCTGGATGTCGATGAGGAGTTCGCCAGGAAGATCGATGCACTGCGGGTCCGCATCGCTCCGAACCGGATCGGCCGACATGGCCAGCTTCAGGAATGGCTCGAGGACAAGGATGATCCGAAGAACGATCATCGCCACGTCTCACACCTGTGGGGGCTGTTCCCGGGCCGCGAGATTACCATCGACACGCCGGAACTGCTCAAAGCGGCCAGACAATCGCTGATCTTCCGGGGCGACGGCGGCACCGGCTGGAGCCGCGCCTGGAAGATCAACTTCTGGGCTCGCCTGCTCGACGGCGACCACGCCCACCTGATGCTCAGGAATCTGCTGACGCTGACCGACTCGCCGCTGACAGACTACAAGGGTGGAGGCGTATACGCCAATCTCTTCGATGCCCATCCGCCGTTCCAGATCGACGGCAATTTCGGGGCCACCAGCGGCATCACGGAAATGCTGATGCAGAGCCACCGGCGTGTCGCGGAGGGCCGCTACATCATCGAGCTGCTTGCCGCCCTGCCGAGCGCGTGGCCGGAGGGCAGGGTTTCCGGCCTGCGGGCTCGCGGCGGATTCACACTTGACATCGCGTGGAAAAATGGTATGCTCTCCGAAGCGTACATCAAAGGCTCAGGCGACAATTCGTGCATCGTCAGGTATGGACACAAGACGGTGCAGATCGAGCCTGCTACCGCAAATGTCCGGCTCGATGGGAATCTGGAGCAGTTTTGATCCGGTTGTGGCTGGATCGCGAACTGCGTGTTCGTTGCGGCGTAGCAGATCCGGGCTTTGGATGTCCCTGGACCTCGGACAACGGAGTAGGTTCGGACACGTATTGACAAGGAGGTTGATGCCATCTCGTACGTTCATCTCTGCTTTCGATGCGGTGGTCGCCCGATAGGACGGCTCGCAGACCGCGTATCCATACGGGACCATCATCAGCCGGCGGCACAGCCACGTCCCATGCTCACCGGGGACTCCGGGACCGGCTGGCACAGAGGGGAATGGAAAGGAGGGTTCGCACAGATCACATAAGTCCCAGCTTAGGAGAGGGTGATGAGAAGGGAAACTCAGGAGGAAACCTTCACCTAAGAAAAGGAGGACGAAATGAAACGGATTTCTATTCTCGTCGCCGTGGTGGCGTTGGCGCCGGCGGTCGGCCGGGCAAGCGGCTGGAGTTCGCAGCGACATCAGATCATCTACAGTCCCTATGCCTTCAGCTACAACAATCCCGGCCTGATTCCCGGCAGCATCAGGTACTCGCCGTACGCGTTCAATCCGAACAGCGCAGGTCTGGTCTACGAAGGCGCGCGCTACACGCCGTACGCCTTCAATTACCGCAACCCCGGTCTGGTCGTCGACTACTACTGGTGGCAGATGCCTTGCTGCCCGCCGTGCCGCGCGGTTGAGCCATGCTCGACCCCACAGAACGTCGTGTCGGCCAGCCACACGAGACACCGCGCGGTTGCCCCACGAGGACCGTCGGCGTGGACCAGAAGACTGCAAGAGATTCAGCAGACAGACGGCGAACATATTGTACGCCGATACCTCCAGGCTGATGGATTGGACGATTTCCGTGTCGACCGCCGTCTGAGCATCGAGAACCGAACCGCCGGTGCCGCGTTCATCTTCCACGACAAGAACCTCGTCGTAAGATACACCAACCCCGAGATCATGGAAGCTCTCCAAGCTGAGGGTGGGAGCCGGATGAAGGTGGTCGAACGGTACGAAGAGGGTTGGGCGACGTTTGCCAGGGACATCGAGGCACGCGGCGGAACCATCTACTGCGTCAGCGCCTCGGAGCCGGATCAGATCGTCGCGGCATTGGCCGCGTGCGACGCGCTGCGCCCTGCTGGCCTTTCCGATCGGATCACAATGGTCGCCAGAGAGTAGTTCTCGCCCGGAGTGCGAGTGAACTCTCGAGATCACGGTGTGCCAGGCGTGGGTGGCGATGGATACCAGTTTGCCGGATCGTTCCAGGCCGCCGCCGGGATGGCTACGTCCTCGATCGCCAGGGACCGGCCGTTTCCGTCTGTGGTCGGGTACCAGTCGTCCTCGTAGCGGAAACGCATGATGGCCGCCTCCAGCGGCGCTGCCAGACTCAGGACGATGTCTTCTCCACCATCGCTGAGGCGCCCCATGTATTCCCCCGCTACGGATAACTCCATGCCGTAGCTGTCGCGAAAGGCCGCGAGGTCGTCGACGACCACGGTACACTGGCCCGCGTCGAGCATCATCGAGCCGAAGGTGAACTGAACCCCGTCTGTGAAACGCAGACCCGTCAGATCCAACGGCTCGGCGCCGATGTTGCACAGCTCAATATAATCCAGGCGATCCCCGGCCGGCGAGTGGTACATCAACTCGGTGACACGGAGAAAGTCCAGCAACCGAAGCTCCTCCAGATAGGGGTACTCGCTGTCGCCTCCTTCCACGACGGTTGCCTCCAGCGCGACGGAGAAGATCAGGTCGCTGCTCGTCGCCGGGGTGTTCAGTCCATGAATCGCCAGAAGGTTCTCCCCCGCGCGGAGACGGTCGGCGTATTCCGAAATGTCGAAGACGGCGTCGAACGTCCGGCCATAGGACTCATGGTCGGTCTCCGCCTCCGAGTCCCACTGCGGCGTCCCCGTGATATTGGCGCGAGCCACTTCCTCGCCGTTGAGATAGGCAACGAAACCGTCGTCGAATCGAACGCTCAGCATCAGTTCGCTGAAATGACCGACGAGGCCTGTTGCCATCGTGAACGGAATACGGATGTAGCAGGTCGTGTTCTGCCCGTACATCTGATCCTCGATGTCCAGGCTGATCCAGTCCTCGTACCCTGTGCTTCGCTCATAGCCGATTCCGCCGGGACCGCCGGACGACCGGAGCCAGGCCGAATCATCGAACGCCGGATCGGATTTCCATGTCTCGCCCACCTCGTCCGCCGAGGCAGGAACGATAACCCTCTTGTCCGCCTCCTCGGGGACAAGCACGACCCGCGTCGCGACGAGTTCCCGCCTCACAGGATTCGACATCCCCGGCGTGGGTAGCTCAAGCCAACCCAGCCGATCCGACCCATCGGGCGCCCGTCCCTGCGACACGTCGGGCGTCTGGGGGCCGAACAGGACCTTGTCGACTTCCTTCAGATCGGGGTCGAACAATCCGATCATCTCGCCGTCCGGCGAAAGTTTGAAACCGACATGGCCCGGGAGGTCCTCGTCGTCAGCAGCGAAAGCTGCGAAGCCTTGGCCCTGGACGAAGCTCAAGAGAGGAATTCGGTATCTGTCAGGCCGTACCGCCGGATGGTCTGTGAGACAGAACCCGCCGATATCGACCGGGGCATCGTTCGGGTTGTACACTTCAATGAAATCGCGCTCGAACAGCACTTCCGCTTCCGCCAGCCATTCGTTGATCCGGACAGCCGACGGATCGCCGAGCGGCTGGGCCGCGTTGGCGAAACCAAACGTGGGAATCGCCAGACGCCATTCGCCGTCGGGTCCCGTCCGCCCGATCGTCAGACCGGGCAACTGTGGTCCGAACTCCACCGAATCGATCAGGCTCCCATCGCAGTCGTACAGACTGAGTTGCCCTCCTCTCTTGTCGAGGGCAAAGCCAAGATGTACACCTGACGTCGTGATATCGGCATCGGCAAACAGAACGAGGTAGTCGCTCGGATTCATCGCCATGCCGGCGGGGAAGATGAACTTGTCCGGCTGCCGGGGGTCGTCACTGAGGCTCATGCCCGACAGATTGACCGCTGATGGCCCATCGTAATACAGCTCGACCAGAGCAGGCCAGGTTCCTTCGTGCTCGAAGGTCTCATTGGCAGCCAGAATCTCGTTGAGCACGAGCCGCCGATACGCGGTGTCCACCGTCCAGGTCCGTGACGTATTGGGCTGCTCCTGCCAGACGCCGGCCGAGTTCCTGCCCCGAACGTAGACCGTGTAGGACCGTTCGTTTCTCAGGCCGGTCAGCACGATCGGAGTATCCACGGAATACTCCCGGCTCCAAGGGCCGTTCGGTTCGTTGACGCTGTACACGTAATGGGTGATCCCCGGTCCGCCGACGGTCAGCGTCACCTGCGTCCGATACGTCCAGCCCTCGGGCTCGCCGGCGACGGAGGCCCCCGCCGGAACGAAGGCGCCCATATCCAGTCCGAGCATTCCCACCCCGCGCGCGGCCGACCACGGCCTCAGATGGAAATCGCCCTCGCCGACAAACAGCGGATCGGCGTCGATATTGCCCTCGCCCATCGCGTGCCAATCGCTCGGCAACAGGCATCGGTCGACTGCGACATCCGTCGTGCCCCAATCCGCATCGTTCACACGGAGGTTGCCCAGCAGCGTGGGACACTGCTGGAAGATGCACGAGTCGATACGTACGCCCCGACCGGGCGAGGTCGTCTGGCCCGGGATTTCAAAGTAGAAGGCGGCCGCGTTGGCGTCGACGACAGTGTTGTTCTCGAACCACATGAAGGCCCGGTCTTTGATCTGCGCGACGTGCTGGACGTGATGAAAGACGTTTCGTACGACCACGTACTCCCGCCCGGCGCCGGCCGAGATCGCATTCGACTCGCGCGGCGTCCTGTTGAAGCGGTCCTCGATGTAGTTCATGAATACGTTGCCCTCGATGTGGGCGTCGGTCTCCAGATCGAGCGCCTCGTCGCCCCCGCCCGTGAAGATGTTGTTGAGAATCTGCGGGATCGCGTCGGGTCGCGCGGCGCCGTCGAAATCAACGGCGTCGTTGTGGCCGGGCGTACGCCCGAAGACGTTGCCGTCGAGAATGAATCGGCCCGCAGCAGGAACACCGTGGCCCCAGATGTGCTCGCTGAGATTGTCCGTCGACGGAGGCTCCCCCGGCGCGAACATGTCGGTGAACACGCAGTTGCGAACGACCAGTGACGAGTCAACCGTGCAGATGCGGCGAAGGTCTGTATGATCGAAGCTGACGTGATCGAGCAGGAGATTGGAGTTCTCCAGGCCCACCATGCCATCGTTTGTCCGAGCATACTCAATCACAGAGTGACAAATCCGGTTGTCGTGCGGGGAATCAAGGAATTGCAGGCCGCCCCAGGTTCCGCCCAGTCCCGGCGTGCGGGTGAAGCGGATGGTCTCGTACTGCGTTCCCTCCGCCACGAGCCGGCCTTCGACGATCAACCGCACATTCGGGTCGAAGAACACCGTCGTCCCCGCCCCGATCGTCAAGGTGACATCAGGCCGGATGGTCACGTCGGCGGTGATTCGGTAGGGTCCCTCGTCGACCGTCCAGAACAGATCCCCGCCCCTCAGCGGGCTCGAGGGGAACGTCGGCGTGCTCTGATAGTAACCTAAGTCCCGCAACGGGTCGCCGGGCGATGCGGCTCCGATGCAGGGTGACGTCGCTATGAGACGGTAGTTGCCCCTCTGTGGATCGACGAACTGCGCATCGGCGCTCAGATTGCCCTCGCCCGGCCAGGCCTCTCCTGTCAGACCGCAATAGCTGATGTGGACGTCGGACGGCTGGTAGGGTGCCTGCACATCCACCAGCACGGTCGCATCGACAATCGAATTGGTCACGTTGTAGACGATGGTCCCTGACGTGACGCCCGTCTTGTTGTGCGACTGGAGTCCCACATCCACGTGACCTGGCACTTTCGACGTCACGATGGTGGTATGATCGATATCGACGACGGCACTGGAACCTTCATACGCCTTGGCGGCGACGCTGGCTATGGTTGGATCCTCAGGAGCGGTATTGTTCTCCACGACCAGGCAACGATCGATCGCCGTCCGGCCGCCGTAGACGCTCACGCCCTTGTCCCGGCAGTCACGAATGATGGAATCCTCAATCCGAACCTCGGACCCGAGCGTATCGACGCCGTCATCATCCATCCGGGCAATGACGCTGCGACGGATCACACACTGCTGGCCGGCGAGCTGATCGTGGATGTAGATCCCGTCGGCATCGTCGCCGGCGTGCATATCCGTGATCCAGCCGTCCTCGAATCGCAGCGCGGTACCCGTAATCTCGGGTCCCATCACCGACCGCGCCAACAGGCACTGCCGGAACGTCAGGTCCGTGCCGGCGCCGGCATCCATGATCTTGCCCGCGTGGTCGGTCAGGCAGACGTGATCGAAGAGCAGCGTCGAATTAGCCACCCGAACGGCCGGGCCGGAATGGGAGTGCCCTACCGGCGGCGAGTGACCGGCCCGCGTGATGTCGGTGTAGCGGAACGTCGAGGGCGCGGCATCGACGAAATGCAGCTCGCCCCAGTTCTGACCGGCCCCGAGGCACGTGAATGTCACCGGAGAGGCTGCCGTGCCAAGCGACTGGATCGCACCCTGCACGTCGATGTCGGTTCCGCCGCTGCCGGAGGGAACGCCCTCGATCAGCACAAGCGTGCCGGGATCGAGCGTCAGCGTGACAGCCGCGGGAATCGTGAAGTCGCCACCGGTCACGTAACATACGCCGCTCCAGGTCTCGGATTCGCGCAGGATACCCGATACGACCTTCACGGGCTGATCGCTGACGTCGGCCAGCGTGGCACTCTGCTCGACCCCATTCACACGCACGGTCAGTGTGAAATCGCCGTGGCCCGTGAAAGTGACCAGGACGCTGCCCAAGCCGTTGCACAGCGTGCACTGGCCGGAGCTGGGGCGAATCGCCGGATTGCCGGAAACCGAAAACGTCGCGGTCGAGTCCCATGCATCTCGATCGATCGTGCCATCTGCCGCGAGCAATTCGACGCGAATCAGAACGGGAACACCGGGAAGGTAGCTGTCTCGAACGATCAGATTGACGCCGGATGAAGTGCCTGACGAAGGATCCCCGGCGATGGAGGATTCTCTCGGATAGTCATTCGTCAAACCGGTCGGATAGTAAATGTCCACATATCCACCGCCCAGCGGACGGCCCGTCCCTTCGGGCCCGTCGAAGGTCTCGACGATCATGCGATTGATGCCGCCCGACAGGTCCAACAGAGTTCTGCCCAAGGCCCACTGGCCCTCGCGCGGCGACCATTGAACCGGCCGGCCATCGACAAGCACCGACCGCGTCCGCGTGGCGTCGGCCGTACCGCGAACCTCCATACCGTGTACATACGGAACGGACGCGATGGGATAACCGGCAAGATCCGGCAGGCCGCTGCCGGCGGTGAACTCCACGGGAATCTGCGAGAGCACATATCTGCGCCTGGCCGCAACGAAGGTCTGGATCGCCTCGATAGTCGTCTGAGGAACCCAGTCGCCCAGGGTGTTTTCTACAAACGGATTGAACCGCTCCGGCGAGAAGATCGTCTCGGCAAGGTCCTTCAACTGGGCATAGTAGCGCCCGACAAAAGCAGGATGCGTGAGAAAACGTTTCACAACCGGCAGGCTGTCGAGCCTTCCCGCCAGCCAGATCGACGTATTCGGGTCGGGTGAATTCAGAACGGTGTCCAGGTCGTAGGGCAACAGAAGGAAACGAGGGTCTTCGACGCCGCGGTACATGCAGTAGTCGTCGCCGTAGCCGTTGCCCAGGTTCGTTTCCCGGTTGGTCAAAAACGTCTCCACCGCGAACCACCGCATCCATTGCTCGACGTTGACGACCGTCTCGACCTCCTCCACGTACATCTCGTCTGGCGACCGATCCAGCGCATAGGTCAACGCGATCAGGTCGGACCAGTCGTTGATCGCGGCATTCGACTTCTTGACGTACCAGTCTTCCTGACCGTACGTCTCCGGTTCGCTGCCACGATAGCGAAGGTCACAGTATCTGCTTCGACTGACACAACTATAGACATTGCCCTGGTTGTCGTCCGGGAAATGGTTGTCCGCCCAGTCGCTGTCGTAGACCTCCAGGTGCACGTACGATCCATACATCCGTCCGGGGTCCATCAGCGCCAGGTCCTGGCCGTTGACCCTCACCTGAACGCGCTTCACATCCAGGGCCGGCATATCGGCCACGAGGAAGAGCGCATGTCCGAGCCATTGATTGTAGGTGTATTTGCTGTTGATATTGATCGCCGAAACGCCTTTCCACCGGCGGTCGCCGGGAAAGCTCACATGGTAGTTGTTCGGAGGCGGCGTCCGCGAACCGTTGCCCCGGTTCCGGATGCCGACGTTGTAGCGCAACAGAATGTCTCTGCCGTCGATGCTGATGAACGTGCCGTTCATCTGGGCGTGAGAGAAGGCGTCGTCGCTTCGATTGCCAAGGTAGGCAAGTCGGCCCCGCTCCATCTCGGTCATCACCATGTAGTACAGCGGCTGGCTGCCGATCTGCCAATAGCTGTAGGGATTGAACGCCGCGTCCACACGATACAACGCGTTTGTCACCTGTTCGGGCCGGCCGTCCACAATGCTTGGAGCCGGCCACGTGCGCATCTGCCCGCCATTGTCGATCGCCTCGACGTAGAACTCCACTACGGCGCCGTCGGGCTGCGGCGGAATCTCCACGCCGTACACGTGGTCGCCCGCAGCGCCGTCGGCGTGGGCCCCATCGTCGAACATCGGCAGAACCGCGTACTCGCTGGCATCGAATGTCGGGTAGCTGCCTCGGTCGGTGAATTCAGAGCGGTCGATGCGATATCGCAGATTCACCGTCGGGCCGAACGGCGATTCATCGACCACCGTCGCCGTGACGGTCACAGGATCGACCGGCCCCGGAATCACGGGACTGTGCTGCACCGCGGCAATGAGAGGCGCTACATCGGCGGAAGCGATAGAGTTGGCGCGACCCGGCGTTCCACCGACGTCCAGACCAGCGGACCAGTTCGCGCCGTACTCGTTGGGCAGAGCCGGGTTGACCAGTTCCAACGATTGGCCGCCACCGTCATGGTCGTTACGCCATTGCCAGCCACGATGGCCCCGGTCGGCCGGGCCCAGCTCACGAACGCCCCAGTCTCCGCTGTCCGCATACGAGACCGTATCAACCAGACCGCCTGAGGCGTCGCGCAGTTCGATTGTCTCGCCGGAATTACTCAGCCGTCCCTCCCAGCCGCCCATGATACAGGCGACATCCGGATGTCGGACGGCGAAGGCATCCGCATCGGCGACGACCACCAGGTAGTCGCCGCCGGCCAGGGTCACATCTCCGAATGTCAGTGAAACGGCTCGCGCCAACTGCCAGCCCGCGAGGTTGACGGCCTCGCTGCCCCGGTTGAACAACTCGATGTACTCGGCGGCAAGGTCCTCGGCCTGCAAGACCTCGGAGTAGGGATTGTACATGATCTCGTTGATCACGAGCGCCGCCCGGCCGGGCGAGTTGAAAGCCGCCATGCAGACCGCAAATGTCAGGAGTATGAACACCCGTTTCATGCCGTTTGCTCTGTCCGTGCAAGGAATCGATATGCACGCATACCGCTTCCCCTAAAACTGGCCCGGAGTCGGCGTCAACGCTCGCCAATTCTCCGGCGTGCTCCAGGCTGTCGCTGCTGCCGCAGGATCGTGGGCCGTCAGCGACATCCCGTCTCCATCGGTGGCCGGATACCACTCGTCATCATACCGAAAACGCGCGATCGCCGCATCGAAAGGTTCGGCCAGCTTCAGGACGATGTCCTCGCCCTTGTCGCTGAGGCGACCGGAATACTGACCGGCCACGCCGGCGTCCGTTCCATATCTTGACACAAATGCGGCGGGATCGTCGACGACGACCGTACACTGCCCCGGGGCCAACTCCATCGCCGGGAAGGTGAATTCGATCCCATCGGCAAAACGCACGCCCGTCAAGTCCAGGGGCACATCGCCGATGTTTGCCAGCTCGATGTAGTCCAGGCTGTCCCCTTCCGCTGCGTGATACATCAACTCCGTGATGCGCAGACCATCGAGCAACTGGAGCTCTCTCAGGTACGGATACGCCGCGTCTGCATATTCGACCACGGTTCCGCTCAGTTCCGCAGAAACCAGAAAATCGCTGCTGGTCGTCGATACGTTCAGGCCCTGAAGGGCCAGGAGATTGGCGCCTTCGCGAAGCAGACCGATGTATTCGGAAACATCGATCACCGCGTCGAACTCCTCCGTGTCGGCTTCGTTGTTGCCGGTCGCGACGGAATTCCATTGAGGCGTTCCCGAGATATTGATCCGGGCGATTTCGGCGCCGTTGAGCCAGGCGACGAAGCCATCGTCATAGCGAACGCTCAGCGTCAATTCGCCGAGGCTCCCGATCAATCCGGCGGCAACCGTAAAGGGAATCCGCACGTAGCACGTCGTGTTCCGGCCGTACATCTGGCTGCGGACATCCAGACTGATCAGATCCTCATAGCCGCTGCTGCCTTCGTAGCCCACGCCCCCGGGACCTCCCGAGGCGCTCAGCCAGGCCGAGTCGTCGAACGGCACATCCGATCGCCATCTCTCATCCACCTGATCGGCCGAGGTGGGAACTAGGGCACTCTTGGGCGCATTTTCGGGCACGAGTACGACCGATGTCACCGTCGGCTGCTCGATCACTGGATTCGCCAGGCCGGGTGTAGGCAGATCGAACCAGTCGATCCGATCTGTCCCGTCAGGAGCGCGGCCCTGCGAAACATCCGCCACCTGAGGACCGTAGAACACCTTGTCCACCTCACGCAGGTTGGGATCGAACAAACCGATCATCTCGCCGTCGGTGGACAGCTTGAAGTTCGCGTGACCCGGAAGATCCTCTTCGTCGGCGACAAAGACACCAAACCCTTTGCCTTCGATGAACGTCAGTGGTCTGAGCCGGAATTCTCCCGGTTGGGTCACGGGATTATCCGTGAGGCAGTAGCCACCGATATCGACGGGCAACGCTTGAGGATTATGAAGCTCGATGAAATCGCTCTCGAACAGAAGCTCGCCCCGCGCAAGCCATTCGTTGATGCGCACGCGATCCGGGTCTCCCACAGGCTGCGCCACGTTGGGAGCTCCAAAGCTCGGAAGGGTCAGACGCCATAGGCCGTCGCGGCCGATGCGCCCGATGGAGAACCCCCTCAATTGGTGACCGAATTTCACGCAGTCCAGCAGAACACCGTCACGGTCGTACAGACACAGCTCGCCGCCCTCTCGGTCGAGCGCAAAGCCCAGGTGGATTCCAGAGGTTGCACCGGCATCGGCGAACACCACGAAATGCTGTCTCGGCCCAATCATCGCTCCGCTCGGGAATACGAACTTGTCGGGCTGCTGCGGATCGTCGCTGAGCGTGACCCCGGCCAGGCTCATCTCCGCCGGTCCATCGTAGAACAGTTCCACCGCATCGGGGTGCTCAGAAGCGATCTCGCCGGACGCCAGAATTTCATTGATCACAAGACGACGATACGCCGGATCCACGGCCCAGGTGCGCGAGGCATTCGGCTGCTCCTGCCAGCGACCCGCGGAGTTCTTGCCCAGCACGTAAACGGTGTACGATTGTCCATCCTGCAAGCCGGTCAGCTCGATCGGCACGTCTACCGGCCGCTCTTCGCTCCAGGGATCGCTCGGACTGTTGACGCTGTACACGTAGTCCGTGATCCCCGGTCCGCCCACCGTCAGGACCGCATCCGTTCGATACGTCGTGCCGCTCGGCTCGCCCGTGATCGCCGCTCCGCCCGGCACATATGCCCCCATGTCCAGGCCGAACGGTCCCGACGCAACGGCGGCAGACATCGGTTTGAGATGATAATCGTTCGCGCTGATGAACAAAGGGTCCGCATCGATGTTCCCAACACCCAAGCCATGCCAGATTGCCGGAAGGATCGAGGTCCCGACCACCAGGTCCGTCGGGCCATAATCCGGCAGAGGCTCCTCGAAGAAATGCGCGAACATCGCAGCATTGTTCCAGAAGACGTTGCCGGCCATATAGGCCCCTCGGCCGGCCGGCCGGGGCGGACTGCGATCGGGCTCACCGAAACTGATCGTCGCAATGCCGGTGTTGACGAATGTGTTGTGCTCGGCCCGCAGGAAACCATCCTCCTTCACCAGCACGGCATGATCGTTATCGACGAAGAGATTCCGCACGAGGCAAAGATCGGTCGTGTGATCGCCGTCGCGGCCCGTGGCAATTGCGTTCGAGGTGCTGTCGCCTCCCTGATTGCGGTTGAAGTGCACGAAGACGTTGCCCTCAATGTGGGCGTCGGCGCCGTCCAGGTCGGGGCCGTCATCGCCGCCTCCGAGAAAAACGCTGTCGTAGATCTGCACGATAGGGCCGGGCCGCTGCCCTCCGGCGAAGTCGATGACATCGTTGTAGCCGGTGGCCGTCCCGAAGGTGCAGCGCTCGAAGACGAGTCGCTCATCTCCCTCCAGCCCGACACCATGTATCGGTTCGGCTCCGCTGATCGACGGAAAGACGCAGTCACGTGCGAGCACGGTGGGGTGATCGACGTTGAGAATTCGCGTGTTCGTTCCGGCCCACGTCACGTTGTCAAGTTCCACGCGAGAATGCTGAACGTCGACGGACTCACCCTGACCATCGCCGAATTCCATATCGACGCAGCACAATCGGTTATCCTCCAGACTCTCATCGAATCGGATGCCCTCCCAATGGCCCGTGCCGTTCGGCACATGGGCCAGACGAACGCGTTGATACGGCGTTCCTTCGATGTCGAGCCGGCCGCCCTGTCGCACCTCGATTCCCGCGCCCTCCTCGAAGAACAGCGTCGCGCCGGGTCCCACAGCGAGTGTAACGCCGGTGTCGACAATCAGGGTCGTCCGGACGTGCCAGGGGCCCGGTGCGGCATCGAGCAGCGTATCGTTCGTGATGGTCCCTCCGATAGCCGTCATATCGCCGTCGTCGTACCAGATGTCGATGTATCCGCGTTCGAGTTCCTCGCCGGCGCCGCCCGGACCGTCGAAGGTCTGCACGATCACGCGATTGATCCCCCGGATTCAGAGCGACGTCGTCCATCGACCAGGTGCCGCCCTTCTGAGACCAGTCGGATTCGTCGACCGGCACGCCGTTGACGCAGACCGAGCGGGCCTCGATCGCATCGGCCGTACCGGCCAGAGCACTCGTGTTTCTTGTCGTGTACGGATACTCGCCGAGAACCTCCGGGCCGAGGATAGTAAAGCTCTGTGGAATCTGAGAGCTCGCATTGGCGTCCGGATAGCCCCCATTAAGCACGCTGTTGACGCGATCTCGAACGAACTGTCGGATTCCCCGGGCGCCGTTGATCTCCGAGTCCGGAACCCCATCGGCCAAGAACCGCTCGATCAACAGATCAAAGCTCTCCGGCGCAAAGACGGTCTGGGCCAGGTCGCGGCATTGCCGATAGTACAGCCGTATCACGTCGGGATGATTCAGAAGCCGCCGCAAGCCGCTCACCTGCGCATATACCCAGATGTCCCGTTGCGGCTCGTACGAATGATCCCCTTGTCCGAGCACCGTATCCATATCGTGAGGCACGAGCCAGAAGCGTGGATCGATCGCTCCGCTGTAGAGTGCGTAATCGTCGCCCGTCCCGCTGGTCAGGCCGCCCTCGCGATTGCCGATCAGCGTATCGACCGCCAGGAATCGCATCCATTCGTCGAGGTTGATGACCTCGCTCACTTGTGCCAGGAAGTCCGCATCGGAGACACTGTGATCGTTGAGCACCTCGATCAGCCGGAACAGGTCGGACCAGTCGTCGGCCGCTTCGTTCGTCTTCTTGGGGTAGTTCAAACGGTAATCGTCCGGATCGGGCGTCCGACCGGCAGCCTCCTTGTGGTCCAGATCAGCGTAGGTGCGTGCGTGAACGCCGTCTTCGTAGTAGGTGCATCGATACAGGCTCCCGTTGTCATCGTCGGGGAAATGGTTCTTCGCCCAGTCGCCGTCGAGGACCTCGACGGCGCTGTAGAACCCATAGGTCCGGCTCATGTCGCTCCGCGCCGGCTCATCCGCATTCACCTTGAGGCGAACAGGTGCAACATTCGCTGCCGGAATCCCGCTCATCTGGAACAGAATGCTGGCCATCCGTTCGAGATGCGGATACTTGCTGTTGAGGTTCAGCGCGCGAACGTCCTTCCAGGGACGGTCGCCGGCAAGGTTGACCCGGAACGACATCGGAGGATCGGCACGCTTTCGGTTGCCTCGATTGCGGACACCCGCCTGATAACGCACGCTCGCTCCCGTTCCATCGACGCTGATAAACGTCGCGTTCATCTGGGCGTCGCTCATCGGCTCGGCGGCGAAGAGATCGCCACTGTACTGCTCATCGCCGATCTGGTCCAGTTCCGTCCGTTCGCTGTCCGTCATGATCAGATAGTAGACCGGATGCGCGCCGGGGATGCGGGAAGTCTGCGGCTCGAACGAGTCGTCGACGATGTACAGTGCGTTGGTCGCCTGGCGGAGCGTGCCGTCGACAAGGCTCGGCGCGGGCCAAGTCCGTGAGTGTCCCGCACCATCCGTCGCCTGGATATAGAACTCGACCACAGTGCCGTCGGCCTGCGGCGGAATCTCGGCACGATGTGACCCGTCTTCGGACATGGCCAATGAGGTGAATGCGCTGGCGCCATCGGCGCGGTAGTGCAGCACAGCCTGCATTCCAGCCGATTCCGCCGAGACAAGGCGGGCGCTGACCGTGACCGGGTCGCGCGAAGTCGGTACAGCCGGGGCATGAGAGACGTCCAGAATCAGAGGCGCGGTCTCGGCCGAGTGGATCGAATTCGCCCGCCCGGGCGTCCCTCCTTCCACGGCCGCGGCGCCCCAGTTCTGTCCGTATTCGTTGGGCATGTTGGGATCGATCAGTTCCAGCGATCTGCCCTGACCATCGTGGTCGTCGCTCCATGTCCAACCGCGATGACCGTGGTCTACGGGTCCGAGCTCACGCTGGGCCCAGTCCCCCTCATCGGCGTATTCGACCCGGTCGATCAAGGTCCCCGCCGCGTCCACCAGCTCGACGCGCTCGCCGGAATTGCTCAGCCACCCGACCCACCCTCCGACCAGACGATTGACCTCAGGATAACAAACCCGAAAAGCATCCATGTCGGCTGCGACGACCAGATAGGATTGCGCCTCCAGCACGACGTCCGGAAAGGCAAACTCAACTCCATCGCTGAGACGCCACCCCGCTAAACTGACGGCCTCAGGCCCTCGGTTGAACAGCTCGATCCATTCCCGACCGGTGTCCTCCGCGCCGTCGGATCGGTGGCGAGGGTGGTACATGATCTCAGAGATAATGACACTCTGCGCAGCGTCGCCGGACAGGCTGTTCTGACCCTGGGTCGCACCAGTCAGGAACAGTGGAAGCAGCAACGATTGCAGGAGGAGACGGATGACGACTCGCATTGTCGGCGGCATCCTCCGGAACCGCAACACCTTGAAGATGCGGCTCATCCAGGTCGTTTCCCAAAGAAACCCTCTCCAACAGCAGGAGCTGGCGGACATGCTACTACTATAGCAGAAACAGGCACTTAAGTCAATCTCGCCGGCATTTGCCAAGGCAGGTGCGTCACCGCGATCCGACATCGGCTGCAAGCGCCTCCCAGGCGATCGGGGCATGGGCTTCGATGCACAGGACCAGCCTGTGGATGTGGAAGAGGTCGGCCCTGCACCAGGGCAGGTCGAGAAACTGAGCAAGCTCGTCCGCTGATTCGCCGAGAACCCAGGCCCGAGCCGCAAAGATCTCATCGGCCATAGTCGGAAAGGCAAAGGCCGATTCGTTGCGCCACATCGATTCGACGCCCCAGGCGATGTGCCATGTAGGCCGGTGGTAATTGACATAGACGTCCATCAGATGCCGATGCGTCGGTGCGGCGTAGGTCGCCAGAAACCGGCCCACTTCAGGCGTCAGATGCCGCCAGCGAGCGAAAACCGACCGCGAGACAGGCACTTGGGAAATCAGCCCGCCGTTGGGATGCGCCAATTCGTAGGCCAGACGCTCTCGAAGAGCGGACCGTGTCAGCCCCAATCCCTTGGCCA
>CAZNSM010000001.1:117169-138657 GCA_964575615.1 uncultured Pirellulales bacterium
ATGTAGTAGAAGCTGTCGCCGGCGATGGACACGGCCGTGTCAATGACCGAGCCTCCCCCGTAGACCGCGGTGCCGCGGGCGAGCCACTCCTTGCCCGAGGCAAGAGTCTGGCCGCGCAGAAGCGCCGCCCAGATGCTGACCGCCTCGCCCGGCTGCGGCTCATGCACGCCGCGACAGAACGGCTCCTCATAGCCTTGCAGCGTGTCGAGGTCCATCGCGTTGACGTTGTCCTGGTGCGCGTTGATGAGCACGCGACCCGCAACGGTAAGCTGACATTGCTCGTCGTGAACCAACAGAAGACTGTCGTGCCAGCCATACGTGCGCGATTGATCCATGGTCGGCGTGATGTGCCCGGTCTCCGTGTCGAGATAGCCCACGTTCAAGAAAGGCGAGTAGTGTTCGTAGCGACTTCGCAGCAACGCCTGGAACTTGACCACGACTTTGCCGTCGGGCGTGACCAGCGGCGGCGCGCCGGTGCCGTTCATGCTCTCGGCGTAGACGATGGGCGTGACGAACTTCTGCCGGCCCGTGTCGGGGTCCAGAACGAAGAACGTCTGATAGGCGGGTTCGGATGTCAACCGCTTGCGGATGTGGTCCAACTGCGCTTCGTAGCTGCCAGGCTCGGCCATTCTCCTGAAGTTGGCCTCGCGCAGTTGCTCGTTCTCCTCCCTGTTGTGTCTCCAGCTCGCGAAGTCGCCGAACACGTTTCTGACCATATCCATCAGAACCGGCTCAAACGAATCGAGGGACAGGGTCGGCGTCACGGTCACCATCACGGAGCCGTCAGGCGCGACCACGGGGTGGTATCCACGAAAGCTCACGCCAGGCAATTTCGGGCTTCGCCACCGCCGCGTTCCGTCGGACAGATCGAAGGCGTAGACGTGCATATCTTCGCTGCCGACGTAGACGCGGGCTCGTTTCGCATCGAGCGCGGGACTTGACAGTAGCGGACCAGCGGTTGCCGCCTTCCATCGTACATCACCGCTCTCGACATCGATGGCGTAGAGACTCCCATCGCGGCTGCCGATGAGAACCAGATTGTACCAGATCAACGGGGCATTCCAGATCGCCGCACCAGTCTGGACAGACCAGGCGAGCATGCCGCTACCGGCATCGAGTGCGCAGACTTTGCCGTCCGCACAGCCGAAGACAACCACGCTGCCACTGGCGGCGCATGTGTGCAGAATGGCTTGCGGCGCAGCGAACGTCCACACGTCCCGGCCCGTCTGGGCGTCCATCGCATGCAGAACGCCCTTCATCGTGCCGACGAACACCTTGCCGCCGGAGACAATCGGCTGCACGCCGGACATCAGACCTTCGTCGGGAAACAGGCGATACCACTTTCGCGCGAAAGGCGGACGAATCTCGGCGACCGTGCTTCCCGACCGCGCCGGATCGTGTGCCAGCATGGGCCAGTCGCCCGATGCCGACACCATCCCGGCAAGCATCGCCAACAGTAAACCGGCGCCGCCCACGATGACTCGCAGCCGAACAACCAGGTTGCCTGTAGGAATCGCCATGCCGTCCACCTCGAACACAAGTCCGGGCCGAGAAGGGCAGTTGTGAGCTATTCGATCAGATAGGGCTGCTCGGGCAACTCGCGCACCCAGATGTTGCGGAAACTGATCGGGTTGCCGTGATCCTGAAGGCCGATCGGCCCGTCGCCGTGTGGGGAATATTTCGCCTTGACCTTATGCGACGTCGCGCCTTCAATCTCGAGATTGTTGTGAACGCAGACGCCGTTGTGGAATACGGTGATGCGGGCCTTGCGCACCACGTTGCCCTCTTCGTCGAACAGCGGACGCAGGAACGCGATGTCATAGCTTTGCCACTGGCCGGGTGCCCGGCAGGCGTTGACCATCGGCGGATGCGAGCCATAGATCGCCCCCGCCTGGCCATCGGCGTAGGTCTTGTTCGTCGCGTAGTCGTCGTCGGTGTACGAGTCGAGCACCTGCACCTCGTAGCGGCCCATGAAGAACACGCCGCTGTTGCTGCGGTTCTGGTCGGTCACCCGAGCCGGCACCCCTTCAGGCGTCTTCCACTCGATGTGCAACTGGCAACTGCCGAACGATCTCTTCGTCTGAATGCTGCCGCCCTTCCGCGCGACGGTCATGGCATCCCCCACGATCTCCCAAGTCGCGGGACTGCCATTGCCCTTCTGCCACTGGGAAAGATCGGCGCCGTCGAACAGGATGATGGCGTCAGAGGGAGGCTGTCCGAATTGCGCCGCCGGTGTCACGACAGGAGGTCTCGGGCGGTTCTTGTCGTGAACGGCGTATCTGGTAACCTCCGCAACCGCATAGGCTCCCGCCGCAACGATCAGCATCGCGGCGAACAGACCCATCCACGACTTCTTGATACCGAGCGTGCTCTTCATGGTGTTCTCCTCTGATCCTGACGTGTGTCTGACAGCTCTTGGTCGCTCCTGCTACGAACGCTCGCAGACGACCACCTCGATCGCGGAGGCCACGATGTAGTCGGGCAGTTTCTGAAGCGTGGGTCCGGCGGCGTAGCCGGCGACAATGCTGCGATCGGGAAAGGCCCCTGCCTGGTGGATGAGCTCGTCGGCAAGCTCGTGCAACACCTCGTCAGACGCATCGTCCGGCGCGTTGGAAACGAGGGCCCGGGCGGCCGCGACAAGGTCCTCGAACTCGCGGCGACTGTCGTACCAGTTGATCTGGAACTCCAGATCGGCCGCCTGACGGCTCGCGGGACGATCGAACGTGTACTGAATCCCGATGGGGTTGTACATCTCCACTCGCTCGTCGATGAATGCCAGGCACGCCTCACGGTAAGCCTGCACCTTGTGTGCCTCCATCGGCCCCAGTCCTTGTCGCTCGATTTCGGCCGGCAATGCCACCTCGATCCACGCATCAAGCCGAACGCGGTTCGCCGTCATCCGCTCGTAGAGCCGCTCGTAGTATGCCTTCAACAGGAGCCGTGCGAAATGCCTCTGGCCCATGACCCCGTCTCCGCGCCTCTGGTGTCCTTTCGCGCACCGGGTGATAGCCCGCGACAGGAGAGAGACCAAGGCGCTTCTGGGACAACTTCCCGGCCGTTTCAGCGCCTGGGCAGAAGGCTCTGGACTTTTTCCAGGAGCACATCCGGCTTGACCGGCTTGTCCAGGAACGCCTCGACAGGCAGCCAGGCCTGGTCGCCGGCATTGGCTTTGAAATCCAATCCGGTCTTGTCCTTCACGGCGGTCAGCATGAGGATCGGGATGTCTTTGTACTGGGCACTGCCCTTGAGATCCCGCGCCAGTTCGAAGCCTTCCTGGCGGGTTCGCATCATGACGTCGAGGATGATCAGGTCCGGCCGGCTCTCCTGGATCCGATTCATGCCTTCGCTGCCGTCGGCGGCGCTGCGGACCTCGTAGCCCTTGTTCTCCAAAACCACGCTCATCGCTTCGGTAATATCGGGATCATCGTCGATAATCAGAATCCTGCCCTGTCCCATTTCGTCTCCTTCGTCCATTGCAGGTCAACCTGCACCTTTCTCAAGTTCGGATCGGATCTCGGCAAGATAGTACTCAACCCTGTCGAGCAGAACGCCGCTCAAACCCTGCCGGACCTCGATAACCTGTGGCTGAATGCCGAAAATCACAACCTGCTCCGGTGCCTGGCCCAACTGCTCGGCCAGCGACAGAATCCGCAGAAGGTCCGCCTCATGAAGCGACTGGTGGGCGAGGACCTTCGTGCTGCGAACCGCGTCGGGCGTAAAACGCCGGATCGTCCCCGGCGATTCGTCCATGTACGCGCAATCGACAAACACCGCCTTGCGGCGCCCATCGATCAGGTGCAACGCCGCCATGCCGCCGGTGCCCGCGTCGATGAAATCGACCGACGGGTACCGGGCGGCCTCCTGGGCGAGCCGCGATACCAGATCGGTCCCTATCCCTTCGTCGGCCATGAGCGGATTGCCCAGACCGAGCACCACGATCGGCTTCTTCATCGCCTCGGAGCTACCTGACGAACTCCACGTTCAGCATGTGCGTCGAGCACGAAATGCACGGATCGTACGAACGCACCAGCATCTCGAGTTTCAGACGGACCGTGTCCTCGCCTTCATCCAGGATCTCCGGCACGAACTTCTCGAAGTCCTTCTGGATGGCGGCATGGTTCTGGTTCGTCGGAATACAAATATCGGCGCCGACGCAGTTGCCCTTGCGGTCGAACTCGTACTGGTGGAACAGAATGCCGCGAGGCGCCTCAACGCAGCCGCTGGCCTTGCCCGCCTTCGGCGAGGTCTTTACACTCTCCGGCTTGATCCCTTTGGTCAGCAACTCGTCGATCATCGCAATGCTGGTTTCGACCACGTGCACACATTCCACCAGTTGGGCGACGTTGTTCATGAACGGGTTGCAGCAGCCCTGAGTGAGCCCGAACATCTTCGCGACGTCCTTCGCCAGAGGCGACAACAACGGAGCGTTGTTGTTGAACCGGGCCAGTGCACCGACGGTGTACGAATCACGGTGCCACTTGGTCCACTTGGCGGTCGATTGATCGTTGACGTACTCATTGGCCACGCTCTGCCAGTCGTGGATCGAGACAGCCCCATCGTAGTCGGTGGAGGTGATGTCGCCATGGTAGAACGTGTACGTCGGCGGATTGTCCTGCTTGAGCGAGACATATTCGGTTTCACGCGTGAAGCCGGGGAGATTGCCGGCCACGGAAAGCAGCGCGGCGGCAACCGCCTTCAGGTCCGCGACAGAATTCTTGAGTCTTTCCTGGAGTTCTCGCAGCTCCTTCTCGGTCGGGAACTTCGTCAGGCCGCCCGGCTTGAGTGTCACCGGATGCGTGGTGCGACCGGCAATCAGGTCCGACCACTCGTTCGCCAGACGGTGCAGGCGAATCACCGCCATCACGGCATCCGGCGCCTTGGCCGCCAGCGGAACCACCGACGGCAGACCGAACAGATCGGGCGCCACCAGGTAGCCGACGTGCAGCACGTGGCTCTGCAACTGTTCGGAATAGTGCATCAGAATACGGACCTTGTCGGCCTGCTCGGAGACCTTGATGCCCAGCGCATTCTCGACGGCCTTGGTAGAGGCCAGCGAGTGCGTGATCGAGCAGATCCCACAAATGCGGCTGACGATCGTCTGGATGTCTTCATAGCTGCGGCCCCGCACCATCGCCTCGAAGAACCGCGGCGCTTCGGGAACCTGCCACTCGACCTTCTCGACCTTGCCGTTGGTGGCGTTGACCACGATGTTGCCATGTCCCTCGACACGCGTCACATGGTGTACGTTTATGTTCACTGTCTTAGCCATAGATCGTCGGCTCCTGTCTGCTTCCAAAGAGAACCATTTTGGTCTTGAGGTGATCCACGGTCAGGCCGAACTTGTCGATGACCTCCTTGGCGGCATCGACATTCGGATTGCTGGTGTAGCCCCGGCAGCCGAAACAACGGAACCCGTTCGACGGGCAACGGGCGCCGCAGCCGGCGCGGATGATCGGTCCGAGGCAGACCTGGCCGTACTGCCACAGGCACGGATTGCCTTTGGCCTTGCACTCGACGCAGACCGGGTAATCCGGGATCTCCGGCGTCTTGCCCAGCAGCAGACAGCGCACGATGTACGTGAATTCCTTGCGGTCGATCGGACAGCCGTGCACGTAGAAGTCCACGTCGACCACCTCATCGACCGCCTTCGTCGGCTGCGTCGCAAGGTGCGGCTTCTTCGAGTCTTTGCCGTATACGCACTTCTTGACCTCATCCAGGTCGTCGAAGTTGTTTTTGAGCTTGTTAACGCCGCCGATGGTGGCGCAGGCCCCCAAGGCGATCAGGACCTTCGCCCGGCTGCGGATCAGCTTGAGCCGCTCTTCGTCTTCCAGGCGGGTGATCGACCCCTCGATGATGGCAATGTCATATTCGTCGCTCTTCTCGCTCATCGCCTCTCGCCATTGCACTACGTCGGCCACGCCGATCAGGTCCAGCAGTTCCTCTTCGAGATTGACGAACTGCAACTGGCAGCCTTCGCAACAGGCGAAATCGAATATCGCAATCTTCGGTTTGCTCATGATTAGATTGCCTCCGGCATCGTGGCCAAATCGGAATATCGGAATACGGGCCCGTCCATGCAGCAGTAGACGCCGTTGATCTGGCAATGCCCGCACTTGCCTACGCCGCACTTCATCTTGCGCTCCAGGTTTAGGAAGATGTTCTCATGGGGCACTTCGTATTCTTCCAGCGCCATGAGGACGAACTTGTACATCACCGGCGGACCACAGACCAGCACGACCGCCGACTTCAGGTCTGTCTTGACCTTGGGGATCAGTTTCGTCACGACGCCGACGTTGCCCTTCCAGCAGTCGTGGCCTTCGTCAATCGTTTCCAGCATGTGCACGTCGCCGCGCTTCTCCCAGGCGGCCACTTCCTTGACGAACAGCCGCTGCTCGTAGCACTTGGTCCCCTGGAGAATCGTCACCTCGCCGTAATCCTTGCGATTGTCGAGCACATAGTTGATGAAAGCTCGTTGCGGAACCAGGCCCAGGCCGCCGCAGATGAAGACCAGGTTCTTGCCCTTGGCTTCCTCCACCGGGTACGTGCCGTCGCCCAGGGGCCCGCGAATCCCGATCTTGGCGCCCTCTGAGAGACTGTGGACCGCGTTGGTGACGTTGCCGATTTTGCGGATGACCAGCTCGAACCCGCCCTTCTGCGTCGGGGACGACGTGATCGTGATCGGCGCCTCGCCGATGCCCGCGACGGAGACCTCTACGAACTGGCCGGGGATGTAGTCAAACTGGCCGTCATCCATCGAAAGCCGCAGATACCGCTCGGTCACGTTCATGGCCTCCGCCTTCACGACCGTCGCCAACTGCGGCAGATAGATGTCTTTCTCTTCCGTACAACACTGACACATTCGTCAAACCCCTTCAACAGAAGTCCCAAGTTTCAAGTCTCGAGTTTGAAGTCCCACTTCCTACTTCAAACTTTGCACTTCAAACTTCCTATCCGATTCCCAGATCGTCGATCAAGCGGTTGTAGACGCTCACCGGATTGGCGATATCCGGCAGACACGCCGCAACACACCGGCCGCAGCCCACACACGCAATCTGACCGCCGATCTTGGACGGCACATACTTCGCCTTTCGGTACAGGCGATGCCGGAACCGATCCGACCGCTGGTTCCGGAACTCATGCTCCCCCGCCACCTTCGTGAAGCCGTTCAGGAGGCATCCGTCCCAGGCCCGTTCCCGTTGGCCCGTCTGAAGGTCCCAATTCACATCATCCTGGACGTTGAAGCAGTAGCACGTCGGGCAGACCTGATTGCACGATCCACAGGCGAAGCAGGTCCGGGCCCGCTCTTCCCAGACGGGATGGTCATACGCCTTGTCCAGCAGTCTCGGCAAATAGGCCGGATCGCACTTGAGCTCGTGGCGATTGAGCCCCTTCTTGTTCCTGGCCCACACCGCGTCCCGACTCTTCAGGACCGCCTCGTCGGCAGCGACACCCTTCATCTCCGCGAGCAGCTTCTCGCCCTTGGGCGTCCCCGACTCGGCAACGTAGGCGCTGCCGACGTCCGTCAGGAGAACGTCATACCCCTCTCGCACGACCGCGGTGCCCATGGACGAGGCGAACACATTTTCAGACGGCTTGACCACATCGCAGGCGATGATCGTCGCATTGTGGCGCCGCTTCATGTAGTGCGCATCGTAATTGTCCTGTTGGAAAAGCTCATCCATCTGATTGATCGCGACCATGTCGTAGGGGTGAACCCCCAGCAGAACGAACGGCTCATCCTCATACGCCGAGTTATAGGCCCCGCCGATCTCGAACGTCATCAGCACTTCCGTGGGAGGCAAGAAGTACTTCTTCGGCGGCTGGAGTGTCACATCGTAGTCCAGCCGCAGGTTCTTCGCCGACTCCAGGGGCGCAAAGTCGAACCGATCGCCTTTGGCCTGGACTCCAATGACGCTGGTCTTGGCGATCAGCGCATCCACAAACACGGCAAAATCGTCCTTTGCAATCTTCTTCACACTCATCGCACAATCCCGGCTCCAAAAGCCTCAAAACGGTTCTCAACGATGTCCGACGCCACGCCGTCTCTCGTCGGACCCGATCGGTGTTCCGGATCGCCTCAGTTAGCTGACCGGCATGTAGTACGGCAGCCGGGCCAGCTCCATGGCGATGTCCAACGTAATGACTTTGACTCGTTTGGGGGCCTCGACCTTGCACGGAGCGAAATTCAGGACCCCCTTGATCCCCGCGGCGACCAGCCGGTCCACCGTCTCCTGCGCGACTTGGCGTGGCACCGCCACGATGGCCAGGAAGATACCTCGCTGCACCAGCGAGTCGATGCCCGACACCTCTTCGATTTCGACGCCGCTGATCGTGCGGCCGATCTTCTGCGGATCGACGTCAAAGGCTGCAACGATGTCCAACCCGTACGCGCCAAAGCCCGGGTACGCCAGCAGGGCCGACCCCAGATCCCCTACCCCGACCAACGCCGCTCTCTTGATGACGTCCAGACGCAGGATCTTCTGTATCTCTTTGGCCAGCTTGCCGATGTTATAGCCCACCCCAGGGGTGCCGAAGTCGCCAAAATACGAGAAATCCTTGCGAATCTGCCACGAATGAACCCCCACGGAGGCGGCCAGCGACTGGCTGGAGATGTGTTCGTTGCCCTTCTCCGCCGAGAACATCAGCCCTCGCAGGTAGATTGGCAACCGCCGAACGGTCTCGTCAGGGATTTTGTGATACCTCATGCGAACGCCACAACGAGTTAGTGCTTGTGCTCACATTCACAAACGTGAAGGCAAGACTATACCGTATCAGCATCCCCCCTGTCAAGCACCGCCGGACGACTTTGTCATGCGCCCGTCACATCATCCCGCGCAAGTTCTTTGTGGCCCAGCGGTTATCCTGTCACAAGACAGGAACCGAAAATCTTGTCGGATGATTCAACCAGCCTGCCCTGCTCGCAGGTTGGCTGCGCGCGTCCCGTCGCGACAATCCCGCTGGATCGTACAAATCTGCTGTCGGATCGGCCAGAGGATGCCGTCGCAGTCGCGATCAATCCCCGGTCAGAGGACGGACTTTCTCGACTCTGAAATGCACCAGGAACCTCTGTTCATCCCCCCGGTCATGGCCCTTGGGTCCCGTGCGGCGAACGGCTTCGATGCGCGCCGGATCCTTCTCCTCGTGCGTCCTGGTCAGATAGAGCCGTTTGCCTTTGTACCCCTTGCCGCTCTCGACAAACAGGTACGCCGCATGGGGGTTCGCCACGATGTTGTTATGGCTGGTCCGATCGCTCATGATCAGAGCCACCGATTCATCGTCTGCCACGTGAGGCCGGGCATAGATGGCCAGATCGACCCTGCCCTCGCCATCCGCCGTGCCCAACACGCCTATGCCTTCAGTGCTCTCGAAATAGTCACGCAGATTCATGCTGTCATCCTCGAATGATCTCTGTCAGCGCGCCGGCAGCGTCGCGGTGCCTGAACTCGAAACCCAACTCGGCCAGGCGTTTGGGAACCACCCTCTGGCCTCCCAGGAGCACCTCGTCGGCCATCTGTCCGAAAGCCAGCCGCAACACGAAGCCCGGCACAACCGTCCAGGCGGACCGTCCCATAACCTTGCCCAGAACCCGGCTGAACGCCTTCATCGTCTCCGGCTCAGGACCGGTCAGGTTGAAGACGCCATGCGCGCCGGAATCCTCAATGAGAAACCGAATCGCGCGAACCTCATCCTGAAGGCTGATCCACGAGAACCACTGCCTGCCCGTCCCCACGTGCCCGCCGAGATGAAAACGAAAAGGCCGCATCAGCTTCGGAAGCGCCCCGCCTTCTGTCCCCAGCACGACTCCGGTACGCAGGACGACCTTTCGAACACCGAACCGCTCCACTCTTTCGGCAATCATCTCCACCCTGCGACAAACCTCCGCCAGCAGCCCCGTGCCGGGGGCCGAATTCTCGTCCAGCACCCCATCGCCCCGTACCCCGTAGAAGCCGACGGCCGACGCCTGCACGAAGACCCTGGGCTTGTCCCGGGCCAGCTCGATCGCGTCGATGATGGCTCTGGCCGCATGCGTCCGGCTCTGGAGAATGTCGGCCTTCTTCGCCCGGCTCCAGCGCCGCGAGCCGATGCTCTCGCCGGCCAGGTTCACCGCCGCTTCGGCCCCGTCGACCTCGTGGGCCCACGGTCCCGTCGTGCGACCGTCCCACTCGACGACCTTCGCATAGGGCCCTACGACGCCGGTGGCCTTCTTGGCGTCACGAGAGAGAGCCACGAGGTCGTAGTCGCCGCAGAGATCGCGACACAGTGCCTGTCCGATAAAACCCGTGGCCCCTGCAATGACGATACGCTTGTTCATTCTCTCTACCGGCCCGTCTCGATATGTTCCACCTTGCGGACATAAGCGTCGGGGTCAAACTTCCGCTTGAGCCCGGCCGCGTTCATATAGCGAACCTTGCCGAACATCGGCCGCTCGGCCCAGGCACGATCGTGTTTGCCGAAACACCAGGCCACGCCGGCATAGCCGTTTGGGTCCCGCCCGTCGAGCTCGTACCTGTTGTTCAGGTACAGCGCGATACGGAAGCCCTCTTCGGGACTCTTGCTCCACTCGAGTATCTTCTTGCCCCAGTACATTCTCATGTAGCCGTGCATCTTGCCGGTGAGCGTCATTTCCTTCTGTGCCGCGTTCCAGTACGGGTCATGGGTCTTGGCGGTTTCGAATTCTTCGAGGCTGTACACATATTGGCGTCGGTCACGGCGGTGGAAATCCAGCGTTCGCCTGACCCAGGGGGGCAGGCACTCGTAACCGTCGTACTGGCGGTTGTAGTAGACGAAGTTGAAGCTCAGCTCGCGCCGGACGATCAGCTCTTCGAGGAACGCGTCCTTGCCCGGGCTTTGCGTCTGGCTCACTGCCAAGGCGATCTGCAAAGGCGAGATCTGACCGAAATGGAGATAGGGACTGAGGTTGGATGTCCCACCGAGAGAGGGATCGTTCCGCCGGTCCGCGTAGCCGTCGAGTTTGTGGCCGATGAAGTCATCGAGATGGCGTTTCGCCTGCTCGCTTCCTCCTGTCAGGCTCGGCGCCGGGGCAATGGATCGGTCGATTTTGAGCCGCGAGATCACCTTGTCGATGTCGCGCAGATCGAGGCTCTCCAGGGACAAACCAAGCGAAGGGAAGCGGACCTTGCGATGCCGCAGCGGCACCAGGTAGGCGTCGAGCTGCCTGCGGATGCGAGGCCGGAACGTGCCGGCGGAGAAGTTCTCCTTCTCGGCCGCGGTCTCGACCGGGACGATGACATTCGTCTCCACCTCGATCAGGGGACAAGTGATCTTCTCGGCGACCTCGGCCCGCCACTGCCGCTGCACCCGCAGATGGCCCTCGTCGACGATCACGAGGCAGGCTTTCTTCGCCAGCCTGGCGATGCATTGAGGTGGAGTCTCGGCCCGGACGACCGGTTGAATGCCACGACCGGCCAGATCTTCCTCGACCTGCCGAAGCCCCTCCAGCATGAAGCGATAGTGCCTCGCGTTGGCCTCGGGGAAATCCGCCGTCAGGCCGAACGCCGCCAGCAGGGGAACTTTCAACTCGTTGGCCCGGTCGATGGCATATTCGAGGGCGTGGTTGTATTCGGCGCGTTGGGCTGCCTGCATCCAATACAGCACATACTCACCATCGCGAGCTTCACGGTGATTGAGAGGCACGATCCTGTCCGGCTGAATCATAGCAGCCCCCACACCATACTGCATACTTCGCCCACGCTGGCTCCGTATGCCCTGCTCTTATACCGCACACGGCCGGGGCCGTCCACGCTAACAGGAAACTAAAGAAATCCAAATTCGACGCTAACGAAGATTTCGTGTGCTGGTACAAGAGAAGGTCTGTGCAATGTCGCACAAGAGGCCATGGTGACTTGTTTCTGAGGCACACGATGGGAAAAGGCACGATCCTCGTCGTCGACGACGAAGAGGATATACAGGAACTGGTGAAACTCAATCTCGTCCGGGAGGGATACGACGTCCTTACGGCCGGTTCGGGCGAGCAGGCCTTGGAGGTAGCGCAGGCCAGGCAGCCGGCGCTGACCGTCCTCGATCTGATGCTGCCCGGCATCGACGGGCTGGAGGTGTGCCAGATTCTCAAGGCCAACGCCAGGACGCGGCAGATGCCCATTATCATGCTCACCGCCAAGAGCGAAGAGAGCGATGTAGTCACAGGGCTGGAACTGGGGGCCGATGACTACATTACCAAACCCTTCAGTTCCAAGGTGCTGGTAGCCCGCGTGCGCCGCATGCTTCGCAAGGCGGCCGAGCCGGATCTGGACGAAAGCACCATCCGCATTCACGATCTGACCATCGATCCGGTCCGCTGTGAGGCGGTGCTGAGAGGCAAGGTCCTGTCGCTGACCTTCTCGGAGTTCAACATCCTGCGTGTCCTGGCCCGCCGGCCGGGCGTGGTGTTCACACGCTACCAGATCGTCGATTCTCTGCACGGGGGCAACTACATCGTCAGCGACCGGGCGGTGGACGTCCAGATCGCCTACCTGCGCAAGAAACTCGGCGACTGCAAGGACTACATCGAGACGGTACGCGGCGTCGGATACCGCTTCAGAGACAATTTGTCGCAAGCGTCATGCCGGAGCGATGCAGGTAACGCCGGACCGGCTCAATAGAAACCGTACTCGTAGGCCGCATCGAACATGGCCACGATATTCTCGGCCGGCACGCCCGCCTGGATGTTGTGGACGCTGTTGAAGACGTAGCCGCCACCGGGCTTCAACGCTTCCATGTTGGCTCGCACGTGCTCCCGCACCTGAGCGGGGCTCGCGAAACTGAGCACATGTTGCGTATCAATCCCGCCTCCCCAGAAGGTCAGGCGATCGCCGTACCGGCGTTTCAGCTCGCGAGGATCCATGTTCGCGGCGCTGATCTGGACGGGATTGAGAATGTCGATGCCGTTGTCAATCAGATCGGGGATGAGAGATACGACCGAGCCGCACGTGTGATACCAGATCTTCGCGTCGGTCAGCGACTTGATGTGTTGGACGAGCCTCTTCTGTCTGGGCTTGACGATGGCTCGATAGAACGCCGGCGAAAACAGCGGGCCTGTCTGCCCTCCGATGTCGTCGCCAATCATCACCACGTCCACCAGGTCGCCAACCGCCTTCATGAACTCGTTGTAGTAACCGATCCAGAAATGCAGCGTCCGATCCAGAAGGGCCTCACAGAAGGCCGGATTCTCGACCGTGTCCATGTACCAGCGCTCCAGGCCCCGCATGTACCAGCAGGTCTCGTAGACGACGCCCCCGATGCCCGTGGAGATTGCATAGGGGCTCTGCTCGCGCAATCTCAACGCTAGGTCACGAAGTCCCGTGAACCGCGTCGGGTCATCTCCCTTGGGGAAGGGATAATCTGCCAGATCGTCGATCGTCGCATCGGCCAACGGGTGATGCGAGATGTCCATGTAAAACGGCTGGTCGTCCGGCATCGACCAGACGACGCCGAACTCGTCGGCCAGATCGTGCCAGAGCCGGCCACCTCGGGTGTTTCGCTCGATGCCTCCTGGGAAGCTGTCGGGGCCATGGGCAAAGACGTAGCGGATGTCGACGTGAAACCGCTTCAGCACCTCCTCGCAGGGCCTGGCCAGTTGCTGAACCGGGTCCATGATCGTCACGTCGTCTTCGATGCCCAGATGGTTCAGCAGCTCGATATACGCCTTCCTGTGGATGCCGGTCTGGAAGCCTCCCAGATCGATCGGCACCCGGTCAGGGACCTCGCGGTTCAGTGCCGTCAGGACCCGCTGCCGTGATGTCATGGTCGTCGCCATGAAAGAGACTCCTATCCTGCCGGCGTTGCCAGCCAGTTGCCGATTCCTACAACGATGGTGGACGCCAGAAGAACCACCAGCCCGGTAACTACCAAGCCTCGCGTCGGCGAGTTGGAGCCCTTCCATTCATGGAAGAATAGACCCCAGAGATTGCTGAACGCGATGATGAAAGCCATGTGGATCGTCCAGCTCGAAAAATCGTACTGGCCCATCTTCGTCGTGCCCATGCTGTAGAAGAAGAACTGAAGATACCACGTGACGCCGGCCAGCGCCGAGAAGACGTAGTTGGCCGACAGCGATGCGCCGCGGGCGTCGAAGTAATCCCGGCCGGATCGGTTGCGAAGATTCAATACGATGCACCAGAGGCAGTTCGTGGTGAAGCCGCCCGCCAGAACCACGACGAGCACGGGGAAATTCTTGAACAGATCAGGCGTGCCGTGCGCCGCAGCCGCCGCGGCGATGGGTTTGCCGGCCGCCAGGCCGAAAGCCATACAGGCGCTCATCACGCCCGAAAACAACGCCACCCAAAGCCCTTTGAAGAAATTGAACTCGCCGACGGTCTGTTTCTTCTGCTCGTCGGATTGCTCCTTCTCCTTCCGCATGCCTGCGGTGCCGCACAGCCCCACACCGGTCAAACACACCAAGACGCCGGCCAGCGTGACCAGACCCGATGTGCTGGCCAGCAGCGCACCGAACCGGCCCTCAAACACCGGTGGAATGACCGTGCCGAAAGCCGCGCAGAAACCCAGGGCCAAGGCATATCCCAACGACATGCCGAGATAACGCATCGACAATCCGAAGGTCAGGCCACCGACGCCCCACAGCACACCGAAGAAGTAGCACCAGAACAGGTTCGCCGGCGGAGCCGCGCGAAACGCATCTATTACAGCGGGACACGTCAGCAGGACGGCGACCCAGGGAGCCACAATCCAACTGAAAACGCCGCCGACGAGCCAGTAGCTCTCCCAGGCCCAGTTCCGGACTTTCTTGAACGGGATGTAGAAGCTGCCGGCGGCAAGGCCGCCTATGGCGTGCAGCAGAACGCCGAGTGCAACCATCGCGTGCTCCCGTTCTCGCTACTTCTTCACCACCTGCGTAAGGACAAACGGCTCGAACAGCCCGTAATCGACGGCGTGATACTGGTTGCCGGGAGGCGGACCGGTCTGGGGCCCCTGCTGGAACATCCCTGGCCAGGCGCTGCCCAGGCCCGCGCCGCTGTGGTGTGGGCCGAGCGTGTTCTTCAGCGTTCCGATGACCACGACCTCGATTGTGTTCTGCCCTCGCCTGATTTGAGAAGTGACGTCGCACTCCCAGGGCGGCGCGGCGATGTAGCCGGCGGGCTTGCCGTTGACGCTAACCTCGGCCACGCTGCCGTACCAGTCCGGCAGGGACACCGTGTACGCGCCTTTCGGCTTGTCCACGTCGAAACTCTGGCGATAGGCGACGCCGGCGCCGTAGAACGGATGGCCCTGCTGTCTCCATCCCGGCCTAGAGCCGGTCAAACCACTGCCGTCGGGATTGACGTTGTGGGCAAGGCTCGCCTGGGACTTCAGGATTTCCAGCGTCTGGTCGGACACGATCACGAATCCGCGATCGGCAGGTTTCAGCGTGAAGTCCCCCAATACATACGCCGGCTCCAGCTCGTGATAGATTGTGAAGGGGTGCGCCTTGATGGTGACGACGTTCTGGCCAATCTTCGCTGCCTTGGCGATGTCGATCCTGCCGAATGCCTTATCGAGCCACCAGTCTCCCGGCTTCGCCGATACAGGCTTGCCGTTGCAGGTGATCGTGTAGAGGTCGGTTCGCTCGATCACGATGGCGAGGTTCTTCGGCACCGCTTCCTCAATCGTGAACTTGTAGCTGGCGGTGAAGCCGCTGTCGGGCGGGAACGTCTTGGTGATGAGCTGGTCCCGCAACTGGACGGCGCTGTCCCATGGATTGCGCTCCATACCGTTCTTGCGGAATGCGAACTGGTTCGCCCGGTAGAAGTAGACGTCGTTGAGTGTCTCGCCACCGGCAGTGACATCTACGAAATCGAGAGTCAGGACGTTCGGCTGAAGTCTCTGCACCTGCATTGTCCCCGGCAGCGTAGCGGTCAGAGTCAGATCCAGATTCGGCTTCTTGGACGGCCTGACTGCCTCCTCTGAGAGGAACAGCAGCAGACTGCCGGAAGGAGGCAATTGGAAACCGGCGGTGATGCCTTGGCCGGACTTCTCAAAGGGATAGGACTCAACCCGGCCTGTGTTAAGGTCCCACTGCCGAACACCCTTCAGATCAGAACGAATCGTTCCGGCCGACGGCGACTCAATGCTCGTGTTGACCAGCAGCAGGAATTGTCCATCCTCGACGTGCCGGCGGCGGTGAAACAGGATGCCTTTGTCGCCCTTCTGCCGCTCGACGGCGAATCCTTCATCCGACCGAGCCAGCAACAACGTAGGAACGTCTTTTGCCTCGACGCGTTTCCAGCCGGCCTTGTTCACCAGAGCCCGGCCCCGGTCCGACGGCGATCCATTCACAAACGCCGGAGCGTCGCCGCAGCACAGCACTGCGCCACCGGCCTGCGCATAAGCCTCCAACAATCCCATCGCTGGAGGATCGAGGTTCTCCGTCAGAGGGGGCAGGACCACCGTGTCATACGTGCAATATCCGACCCGAAATCGTCCCCCGTCGACCGAACCATGACGCGCGATGATGTCTTCGCAACCAACATCGTATTCGACCTGGGCGCGTTCGAGGTCCATGAGCAACGCCTGGAAGCGGTCGCCGATCTCCCTGAGCCGGCCCGGCGGGACCGTCGCTCCCTGGTACATCCACGTCGTCGTGGTCGGTTCGATCACCAGGATGCGGTTGATCTGCCGGCCCTGCGACATGACCAGTGACAGTCTCGTGAAATACTCGGCCATTACGTGGTAGGCGTCCCACCAGGGCTCGTGATAGGAGAACGACTGCGGGTGGTCCCGCTTGCGGGCGCCGCGGATCGTGATGTAGGAGAGGTGCTCGTCCAGCGTGTTGACGCCCAGCACGTAGAGCCAGTCTCCGATCCGTTTCATGTCCTCGAAGCGCAGATCCCAACCGCCGGCGCCGTAGGCTTCGCAGAGCGTGCGCGTGCGTCCGAGCTGGTTGGCAACGCTCGAAAGCTCCTTGACCGAGCGTACGTTTCCGAATTGAGCATTGACGTCCTCGCTGTACTGGTTCATCAGGGTGTCGATTGCCGGACGCTGATGCCATGCGTACATGGCCATGTTGTCGCCGCCGTGTCCGGCCCCGGGCCAGCCGTGTTCCCAGTAATGGCCCGTGAAGTCCAGGTTATGCTCCTCGCAGTATTCGTAGCAGGGCCTGGCCCATCGCTCGATGAACTGCTCCAGGAGCAGGTTGTAGTAATTGTGGCGTACCCGTTTCCAGTCGCCGACGGGTTGCGCCAGCGACGGCAGGTGCTCGATCAGGTCGTATCCCCAGCGCTTCTCGAACAGTTCCGGCAGGCCGTCGGACCAGTGCAGCCCGCCGGCCGGCGCCAGGTGCGGCTCGTCGGTGAACCAGCCGGGAACGCGCTTGCCGAACTGCTCGCCAATCTCACGGCGATACCGCTCCATCGTGATCTCGATGAACTTCTCGGTGACGCCCGGCTTGAGCAGATCGACGTACCACTTGCCCCCGAACCACCCGCCGGGCTGGGCCAGACGCAGCGACACCACAAGATAGCGCCCGTCGGGGAATTCCTCGCCCGATCGGACTCGCGGCGTGATGTTCTCGTAGCCCGAATCGGTCATACGAAAGACTGCGATGGCGCTGTCGTCAACGCCGGCCGGCGTCTGAACCTCCTGCAACGCCAGGCCCTTGCCGCGAGATTCGGGCATCGCCTCAGGCACCAGCCCTCCCGCGAAACCCGAAGGATACGAGTTCTCGTCGTAGATCCACACGTTCATGTCGAGTTTCTCGGCCTCGCGCAGCGCGACCCTCCACAGCCGGAACCAGTCGTCGGACAGATACGGCGTCATCAGACCCGGCCGCGGGTGCACGAACACCTGCCTGACCTTCTGGCCCGCCAGGTCCGCCATGGTCTCGGCGATCTGCTGCTCGGTCAGCATGTCGTTCCAGACCCACAAAGGCGCAGAGCTGTACTCGCGCGGCGGGTCCGCGAATTGTCTCTGGACTCGTGCAGAGGTCACCGGCCTGGCCGCCGGGGTGAGGTTCTGTGCGATGGCCGCAGCAGGTAGGAGAACACCCAAGCACAGACGAACCGCGCACTGCCTTGTCGAGAGGACAGATCGAACCATGAGACTTCACTCCTATCGGATGCTGGGACTACACCTTGAAGAAGATCCTGTGTCGATACAAGAACCACAACAACAGCCATCGAACCATCAGCGCCGCGAGCGGCAGGATCAACGCCGCATACACACCCGCATGGCTGGCCAGACCGCCGGCAAAGAACTCGGCGATGCCGTCGAAGTTGACAAAGCCGTCCAGGAAGTAGATGGTGATGGGATTCATCCCGATCACCACAAAGAAGAATGCCCACTTCCTGAAGCCCAGCACGTCGATCACCCAGTAGAACAAGGCCAGCAGGAGCAGACTCCACCCGCCCGCATACAGCACGTAGGAACTGGTCCAGAGGATCTTGATGATCGGGAACACCAGTCCCCAGAGATACCCGACGGCCAGACAGACCACGCCCGCCAGAGCCAGGCCGGCCGTCTTGCGGGAGCCTGAACGATTGGAGCGCAGCCATTGCCCGGCCAGCGCCCCCAGCAGCGCCGTGCAGACGGCGGGAAAGGTCGAGAGAATCCCCTCGTTGTCCCCGTAGCCATAATAGAGCTGACCGGGGATCAACTGCTGATCGATGTACGACGACAGGCAGCCCTGCATGGTAAGGTCGCCCGCGCTGAAAGCGGGAGCCGCAATCAGCACGGACACCGCCCAGTACGCCAGCAGGACGACGGCAATGATGATCGCCTGGGCCCGCCATTTCGCATGAATCACGATCAGCGCGGCGAAGAAATAGGCCAATGCGATCCGCTGCAAGACGCCGGGCCAGCGCATCTCGGGCCAGTTGAAGCGCAACAGCCCGTTGAGAATCAGGCCCAGCAGCAGCAGCACGACCGTTCGCTTGATCACATGCAGGTGAATGGCGGCAGAACTGTGGCCCTTCTCCAGCCGCCGCGAGATCGAGAACGGCATCACCGCCCCGACCAGGAACAGGAACGTGGGGAAGATCAGATCCTCGAAGTGGAACCCCTCCCACACAACGTGCTCCAACTGCTTGTGAATGATCTCGGTGACGGAATTCGGCCAGACTTTCGCCAGGCTCTCGAAAACCGCCCCGCCTCCGATGATCCAGAACATGTCGAATCCTCGGAGTGCATCGATGGAAAGTACGCGAGTGTTGCTGCTCGAATCCCTTTGTTCATCGTCCATGACGTCTCCCCTCAAACGCGCGACACGTGATTCGTTTACGACGGATGCCGTCGATTTTCAACGTTTCAGAAGATAGCACAATTCCCGGCACGCATGCAACAATCGATCGCCATGCGAGTTGTGGTATCCGACGATCCATCGTATACTTGCGTGTATGTCATGGCAATCACATATCCCTGGGAATTGAGAGGAGACAGATCATGCAAAGACGCGAATTCCTGCGAACCTCGTGTGCCACGGGCCTGGCGGCGCTGACGGCGGGGGCGACCGCCTACGGCCAGGACACTCCGCAAAAGCTCCCCAACGAATCGGAGGTGGCCTATCGCCAACGCGTGGCCCGCTTTCGAGCGGCACAAGAAGCGGCCAATCAGGCTGGCATGAGAACCGTCCCGGCAACGGCGAGGACGACCGACTACTTCGAATTGCGGCGGTACGAGATCGAGACCGAGGCCCAGAAGGTGGGGTTCGACACGTTTGCCAAAGAGGCCGCCATTCCCGCTCTGAACCGGGCAGGTATCGAACCGGTCGGCGTGTTCTATCCGTGGGAGGGGCTCAGCCCGATCTACGTGCTGCTCGGCCACAAATCTCTGGCTTCGTTTGCATCGCTCACCCAGAGACTTTCACAAGACGAGGAATTCCTGCAAGCCGGGGCCGCGTTCCTGAACGCTCCGGCCAGCGCCCCGGCGTACAAGCGGATGCAGGTTCAGCTCATGAGCGCTTTCGAGGGCATGCCGCACCTGGAGACCCCGATCGACAGCCCAGGCCGCGTGTTCCAACTGCGCACGTACGAAAGCCCCAGCGAGAAGACCGGACTGAAGAAGATCGAGATGTTCAACACCGCCGAGATCGACATCTTCCGCAGGACCGGCCTGAACCCGGTCTTCTTTGGCCAGACCCTGGCGGGCGACAAGATGCCCAACCTGACCTACATGCTGGTCTTCAACAGCATGGACGAACGTCAGGCCAACTGGAAGCAGTTCGGCGGCGATCCGGAATGGAAGCAGATCAGTTCGATGCCGGAATACGCCGACAAGGAGATCCTCTGCGGAATTACGAACCTGTACCTCAGGCCCGCCGACTATAGCCAGATTTGATTCATCGCCCTTCAATCGGCGCGGGGCAGGACCGTCACGGTTCCGATCCTGTAGCGGCGGTGGCCGTCGTCACCATCGTGAGGCAGCGCAATCATCGGTGTGGCGTCGCGCCGGCCGACAGAGACATAGAGACTGTAGAGTCGCGGTTCGGTGCCTGGAGCGAAACCGTAGGTCTTCTCCGCCACAATCAGGCGTGACGTAACTGTGTGCGTCGGCGCTTCTCCGGGCGGTCCGACTTCCAGATTATTGACGTCAAACGATTCATCGGCAAACGCCGCGACGATGCCTCCCTGGTCGTCTTTGAACGCGATGCCGATGAAACCGCCCGGATAGCATGGCGCGACGCCAGCGTTGGTCCAGGTTGTCTCGATCGTGAAGGGCTCGCCCAGGCGGACCTCTCGTGGGAAGCTCGCTTCGCGCAGTTGCAGGCGGTAGCCCATGCGGCGGTTGATCTTCTCGATGATCTCACGGTTCTCTTCCAGCAGAATGCGGGGCCACCAGTGAATCGACATGTAGCTGGCGTGATACTCCTCCACCGAGCGCAGCAGCAGCGAGCCATCGCCCCAGGCGCCGCGCGTCTTGGAAGGACCGTAATGCTCGTGCTCCAGGACAACGGGCAGCTTCGGCCAGAACGCCTGGGCCAGTTCCGCGTGGAACCACGAGCGAGGCGGAGCCTGCACGCAGATGCTGTCGTCCCGCAGGGTCACGCCCTTTGATAGCGCATAGTCGGTGATCGGAAGATGCGCCCCCGGCTCGCCCGGGCCGGCGAAATCGTCGCTGATCGCCAGCAGTGTATGCTTGAAGTGCTTGCAGTACAGATCGACATGGACCTTTCTCGTCTCGAAGTCGAACAGCAGCTTCGAGCTGGCCCACGAGTGGCCCTCGCCCCAGACGCCGAACGAGCCGATGTCGATGAACGCGACGTTCGGATTGCCGTCATAGCGTTTCGCCATCGCCGCGAGGAAACGGTCCAGCTTGTCGAGGAAGACCGGGTCCTTGTAGTCGGGCTCCCAATAAGGCCCGTTGGGATCAACGCCTTTGCCCACCGTGAAGTTGTAGCCCTTGGCGCCGGCCTCGTGGACCCACTGCGGCGTCGCCCAGCGCATCCACGATTCTGTGCTGCTGATCCGCAGCGCGATCTGCCTGCCCTTGTCGATCCATCGCTGGGCGGGCGTGTCGAGCAGCGACCAGTTGAACCGCCCTTC
>CAZNSM010000002.1:0-3818 GCA_964575615.1 uncultured Pirellulales bacterium
AATGACCTTGGAAGCCAGGCAGCAATGAAAACGCCGGGCGCCCTGTGCGGCCAGTACCGACGTCGGCTTCAGGAATGCCGAAGCGCCCGCCGCGGCGCTGATCGCCAGAAAATCGCGTCTTGATAACATATTCGGGGGATTCCTTCATGGGCGTATAAGGCGTCTGACAGAAGTCGCCTGTCCTAACTTCACCACCGACAGCATACAGCGAGAGAGAGCGGATTTCAAAGGGGGAACTGAAGGTACCCGGTACGAATGGCATAAGGATGAGCGGTGCCGGTTCCCGGTGTGCGCTCGGGGCGAGGCATGCCTCGCCCCTACTTGCGCCGCCTGATGGGCCCCAGTGTCTTGTCGCGATCCGACGGTTTCGCACGGGGCATCCGTGGGCGGGCGACTGGTAGGGGCGACCGCCCCACGCGGCCGACCGCAATCCACCATCCGCCCCCGAGGAACGCCCCGAAAAAGTACCCGACACTCTCAATTCCGCAGTGCGCCGGAGCGAACCGCGCGCATCGAGAAAATCGGCGTTTTTCTGGAAAACGCGCGTTGTGATCTGCGTCCTGATAGTATAATCGACTCGTGCGAGGGTGGGCCGGTGAGACAACATCGTGTTCGATGCTTGCTCGTCGTCATCAATCCTGCGCCGTGCCATAGCGGGCCACCTTTGCGAGAGAGCGTTCTATTTCACGCTGGGAGAATGCGGGCGGGTTGACAGCGCATGACGGCCGAGGTGTGCTGTGTCGACTGTCTTGGCGCTGTACCGTATCCGGAGGGAACGAGTATGGCTTTGTTAGCGAGTCAGCCTGCGGACAGGGGGCAGCATAGAGGCGATCTCCGGTCGGACCTGTCCCGGCCAGGGCGACCCGATCGCCGAACCGTCCATCATCCGTCCTCCTCGATCAATTCCCGCGCCTTCACGCTGATCGAGTTGCTGGTGGTGATCGCGTTAATCGCTGTGCTGGTTGCGATCCTCGTTCCGGCGATGCGCCTGGCAAGGGAGCGGGCCCAGCGCATCGTCTGCCTGAGCAATCTCAAGCAGCTCACCACCGCTTGGATCGCCTACGCCGACCAGTACGACGGCAGACTCGTTTACGGGAGCTCCTTCGCCTATAGGAACAGAGGGCACGATGGGTGGAAGAGAAGGATGCAAGGATGGGTAGGAACTGCCCTCATGAGCCGCGCAAGCGCGTTCGAGGACCCTAACAGGGGGGCCCTGTGGCCGTACGTGCGGGATGTTGACGTCTACCGCTGCCCCCGGGGGTACGCGAATAATCTGGTCACGTACGTCCCCGTGGTCGCCGCCAACAATGACACCCCCCACATGGTGGGAGCGTATGTCCCGGACACGGCCGAGGTGGAGGTGGCGGAAGTCGGAGTGCGTGTCGGGCGCACCGTCCTGAAACTGACCAGACTGACGGACATCGTCAGTCCGGGTCCGGCCGCCCGCGCGGTCTTCCTGGACATAGGCCACTATCCAAGCCACGTCGACTACTGCGTCCATTACTTCTCTCCCGGTTGGTGTCTCGACACTCCCCTCGCGCCGATGCGACATGGCGCGGGCACCACCCTGTCCATGGCGGACGGACACGTCGAGCATTGGAAGTGGAAGGGCCGGGAGACGTCGCGCGAATTGCAGGCGGCAAAGAGAGTCGTCACGACATCGTCTGTCATCCAGGAGTATGTACCCCAAACCGAAGACGGCCTCTACGATTTGCAGAGGCTGCAAAAAGCCACCTGGGGCAGGCTGGGGTATACGACCGAGGAGGATTCCGAGCCATAGGAGCCCCTGGATCCCGTTTCTGGGAGAAGACCCCGAAGAAGCACCTGACACCAATGGCACTGCCGTCCGCAATCACCGTGTGGGCAGCGAGTTACGTCTTCCGGAGTCGCGCACTTGGCTGAGCGCGCGGTTGCTGCATCAGGGGATAGCGATGTCGTCGACGCTTCAAGACACGTGGTTCGATACGCCCCGGGTGGGGAAACAGGCCCCTTCGGCTTCGCTCAGGGCGGGGTCTTGCGAGCCTACTGCGAACTGGCGCCGGCGCTGTACTGAATCTGTAAGGTGCTGGTGGCAAGGTATTTATGCCTTGGTACGGTCTTGATTCGCCCCCCTCCGGCGAGACATCCGGGCCGGCGGGGCCAAAGGGGGGCGAGGACGGGAGGATTCCCTTGAACGGAACTGGCGGGCGGAAATTTTTCGCGATTTTGTAACGGGCCCCTGAAACTCCCGTCCATACCTGCGGGGATCACGGCGGGCCCGTATGCGTCGCGCGGCGCAGGGCCCAAACGTGATCCCCCAACGGGGAATCTGCCAAACATCTCTTCGCCAGGGGCGTTGGACACAGCAAGGCCGATGAAACCGAACGTCGCACAATTGGAGCTGAACCTCATCCGCCGGGCGCAGAGCGGCTGCCAGGACAGCGTCTCTCGCCTCTCCAGGCTCGCCCAGAAACGGGTTCAGACCTACATCTACCGCATGACGCTCGATTTCCACCTGGCGCAGGACCTCTGCCAGGACACCCTGCTGGAGATGATCCGACATCTGCCCGAGTTGAGAATCGAAAGCCCGCCGGCCTTCTGGGCCTGGCTCCACAAAACGGCCCTGAACAAGATCAGGTACCACATCCGCCAGAGGCGCCACAGTCTGGTACGCCAATCCATCGAATCGCTCGACGATGCCGCACTGGCCGAACGGCTTTCCGAAGCCGGTGCCTCCGCTTGCGACAAGCTCATTCATCAGGAGGTCGTACAGGCGGTTGTTCGCGCCATGGCATCGCTGAAGCTGAACTACCGAAGCGTTCTGACCCTGCGCTGCTTCGACGACCTGTCCTACGTCGAGATTGCCGAGGTCATGGGGGGATCCCAGCTTCGGGCCCGGCTGCTGTTCTTCCGAGCCAAGAAATCGCTTCGCCGACAGCTTGCCCGCAATGGATTCGGCCGGATGCACCTCGTTTCGGGCCTGACCGTGTTCGGGGCCATTACTGCCTGTACGGGTCGATCTGCGGCGGCGGGGGTGCTGATCGGCCAAAATGCGATGAGGACCGGCCTTCGCACCGCGGCGCTGGCTGCCGCGGCGTCGAAGGCCGGTCTGACCGCCGCTGCTGTCGTCGTCGCGGTCCCGATGTTTGTTGCCATCGGGGCCTTGTCTTCGGGTCTGCGTCAAGCCGACCCGGCGGCGCCGGCGACCACGCCTATCGCCGAGGTTCAGGAGGAGTTCGCGTATCCGTCCGCTGTAGTCGGCAGCAGCAATCCGGAGGGCAATGGCTGGACCTGCGTCGATCTGAGCGAGGCCGGGATGCCTGCGGCGCGCGTCGATGCGCCCACCGTGCTGGTCCGGCGGCCGCATGGTGACAGCGTCGCACTGGTCCTGCCGGAGAACCATTGGGTCCAGCTTGGCTTCGGATCGACGCTGTACGACGCGGCCGGGCCCGACCTGCTCGTGACGGGCGCCGACATCGAGGACCTGCCCGAAGTGGCCGCCGTCAGTGACACCAACGATCTGTTCATTCTCGCGCCGGAACGGGCGGCGCCTCAACCGTCCGGCGTGGCCCTCATCACCTACGACTTCGCCCAGGTGCCCGCCAGCGCCAGGCTTGCGGCCGTCCGCATCCGAGGTCTCGCCGGCAGCGGCGCCCAGGGCGGATTCCAACTCGTCGGCGTTCAGGCCCGGACCGTCCCCGTCCGGGCCCCTCAGACGGCACAGCTCTTGCCCTGACCGACGCAATCACTATTCCTCCTTCCCTGTTACCCCCCTTCGATCCGATGGCCATCGGCATCGAAGGGCCTTTGGTCGCGGAACGAGGTACGGCTTGCACACC
>CAZNSM010000002.1:3918-5684 GCA_964575615.1 uncultured Pirellulales bacterium
GTGCCGCGTTCGATGTCCTGAAGGAGCATATTCCAAACGTGATAGAGCGGCCTGGCCATTTGGGGATGGGTCAGGCCCAGTTTTCTGACCAGGTTGTTGTCGGCTTTGAGAACCGAGAGGATCGTCTCATCGTCGGCCATGAGCCCCGCTCCGGAAAACCGCCCGGGACGCCCGATGTAGGTGATCAAATCCACGGGAAACCCCGTGATCATCGTCGTGGCATCCAGCTCTGCGTCCGCGTGGAGTCCGGTTTGGGCCAGCGTCGGGAAGTCATCGCGATTCACGTAGAGCTGTCGGTCCTTGCCGTAGGCGAACGGCACTCTGTAGCTGTAGTGCAGAGGCCCTCCGTTCTCGACGGTGACAGGGATGCATACGTACTTGCCGTTTTTCAGAACGGCGGTCACGATCTCCGTTGCGTCTTCCGCCAGATACGGAGACGGAAAGGTCGGCCGCTTATCGAGCTCGTGGGGATAGAGAAGGGAGGCGTGGTCGCTCCGGCCCGCTGACGCCGCGTGCAACGCGGACGATTCCGCCAGACAGCAGCCAAACACGATCATAGCAGCAGGCAGACATGTGACGTTCCTGCGGCACATTTCTCATCTCCTTACATCTTGGACTACGGTTCACGGTTGTACCCGGCCCCCCTGGCCGACAGGGCCCACGCGAGCTTCGTCAGCATAGCCTTCTGGTGTTTACTCCTCGATACGGTGCTATGACGGCTGCCCTCGCGGATCGGTTGACAGAAAATCCAGCCCGTGCCGATTGGGTTTCCGACGCCGGCCCAAGCGGAGCCGCGCCTTTGATCAGTGACGCCCGTGGCACGCCCTACCTCTGGTTCGATGACGGATCGTCGGCCTGGGCCTCTTCGGGGAAGTTGAGGTAGGCGAAGGAGCCGTGGAGTTCGATGGCCATGCGATCGCGGGCCCTCGCGGCTTCGACTTCGTCGTCGAAGGGCCCGAGATTCGTCGCTTTGCCGTCACGGGTGACGCGCACGTAGCATTTTTCGGGGCGTCTTTTGTCGCGATGGACACCGATGAATCGGGAAGTGGCATTCTCTTTCTTGCGGCGTCCGTGGTTCCAGGCGTTCTGGCGTTGCGTGCAGATGCGCAAGTTGACCCGTCGGTTGTCCAGGCTGTTGCCGTTGATATGATCGACGACCATTCCGGGCGGGGGGTTCATGATAAGCTTGTGCATATGCATCGTCTTGCCATGGTGCTTGCGATAGGCGTACCACCGGTTGCCGCTGCGGGCGGCACACCATTTCCATTGGTTCAGCCATGCGTAATCGGCGGCGTCGACGATCGCGTACTTGCCCTGCGTCAGGGCGATATAGCGAATCTCGTCGTTGGGCGGTTCCGGCGGCACGGTCCGCACGGGCAGTTCGCTCTTGGCGCGGAAGTTCCGGCAGGTGTTGCCGGGCCAGGTGTCTCGCAGCACGCCGGAACACTCGGCATGGTTCAGACAGGTCAGTCCGCAGGGCCAGCGCGACATCATCGCTTTGAACTGTTGCATCTTCGTAGGTTGGATCGCATACACACATTCCGAACAGGTTCGCTTGCTCATGATAGCTCCTCCTTTCCAGTCGTTGCTCGTATCTCGTGTCTCGGAAGCACTGAACTTGAAACTCAAAACTCAAAACTTAGAACTAAGAACTCTGTTGACTTGTCAAACAGCTTCGGCCCGGCGTCCGGCCGCAGAGGGCGGAAAAAATCACCGGCCTCTACAAAAGGACGGTGTTGCACGTTTGGGACGAAAAATCCGCCTCT
>CAZNSM010000002.1:5784-73232 GCA_964575615.1 uncultured Pirellulales bacterium
CACCGGCCTCTACAAAAGGACGGTGTTGCACGTTTGGGACGAAAAATCCGCCTCTTTTCCGCCCTCCGACCGCCACAAGTCCTTGCCATAGCAGCAGTAAAAAAATTTTCGATGTCACGCGCGTTTTGTCGTTTGCCTGTTGCGTGTTTGGGACGAAATCGCATCTCTTCCCGGCGACATCAAGACCGCTGCGCAACCTGAAATCCGCGACGCCTTCCAGCTCTGAACCCACCAGATTGCGAACCTTCAATCAGTGAGGCGGCGCTCTTTCGGCCTGCGTTGGTGGAGGCAGCCGCAGGGACGGAGCGCTTAGGGGCTCTTCGGCGACCGAGAATCTGGGGTAGGTTCCACATCGGCGCGGGCGATAAGCGAACTCGACACCTATGCCACTGAATCCGGCTTGGGGGACAATTTCACAAGGGCGAGATTTCCAGCCGCCGCTGTGGGTGTTGCTGCTTCTGGGGTTAATGTCACAGGTGGACGATTTCGATGTGGCCGAGCTTGCTTCTGAAATACTCCGCGACGAGACGGCGATGGCATTTGTCCGCTTTTGGTTCACTGCACAAGAGGCAAGCTTGGTCCAGCGTGGCCAGATCGACGCGGTTCTCCGCCTGTCGTTCTCTCAAGAGCGCGCTGAACCCCTCTTCGTATTCGGTCCAGTCCATCGCCTTCTTCTTGTAGGCGTCGAGAATCGCCTCTGTGGGGGCGAGAGCCGGTTCATGCCGATAGTCGCATTGGCAGATCTCACGCAGGAAGAAGGCCAAGTCGTCTCGTTTTGTGAAACCGGCCAATTGGGATATGTTGTTGAGGCGGACATCGATCAAGCTCTTGACGTGAGCCTTCCGCAGAGTCGTGAAGAACTCCTCTGCAGTTTTCTTGGTAAATCCGATGGTGTACAGCCTGATCTCACGCATGCTTCACCCGAACCGTCTCTTCCGCATCATCATCCGCGTGATGCGCGATTCGCTCGGCCTGGCGCCTGTAGGCTTCGTCAAGGCGTTCCTCGTAAGACCTTCCAAACCCGGGGAGTTCTTCCGACGCCAAATCGTAGACCCGTAACAGACGAGCTTCCGCCTCTTGCTGGTCTTCGCACGACCCGTTGCTCAGGATGTGCTGGACCGTCACGTGCGACGCGTGGTAGAGATGACGCGATATCAACACCATGCGATGGCACGTAATGGGGTCCTTTTCGGCGCACATCACAGACAGGCGGAATCGCCTCATCCCTTGCTGGAGACGTTCGATGCCCTGCCGAAACTCCGGGCGGTCGGCGAGAATGTCCAGACGGACAACACCATCGATGTAGCATGCCGGTATGTTCGGCCTGGCGCCGCACAGGTCGCCAACAAAGACGTAGGCGATGCCCATCTTGCGCAGAGTCACCATGAGGTTCTCCCGGTTGAACTCGGGCTTGAACCTGCTATGAGGATTCGATCGCACGTCGGCGACGGCCGTAATACCGTGTTGGTTCAGGACGTCGCAGAAGGATGCGATTGTGTGAGGAGCGTATCCGATTGTGAAGATATGGCCCATGTCAACACGGTCTTCTATGGTAGCACCTTATGTCTGCTGGGCAGCCCGGAAACGTGTAAATCCCGTTCGCCTGTATCCAAAACCCCCTCCTGCCGTCAGGGGACTGGTATTCACGGCTCAGTCCCACACGGACAAAGACCTCTTCCTGCGAGTGGAGAAAACCATTCAGCCTGTCCAATGCACCGTGCTCGGCAGCGTGACTCATGGCATATTCGTAGAAGCCCAAATCTGTTATCGATATGTACCTGAATTCCCTGCCGGAGTTCTCCATGATATGAACTCGGAGCTTGCTATCATTATAGCAATCTTTGACGACCTGCAAACCCCGCGGCTCGATGCGGAGTGTGATGATAGAAGTATTCGGTGGCGTTTCTGTGGGTATGTACTTCTGGCCTTGTGGAATCCGAACAGAGAACCCATCTTCCACAGATTCAGCCGCACGGCCCGCCAGGATGTGATGGAATGTCACCGAAGAACAGGGACCGCAAGCGGCCAGATTTTCGCAAGAGTGATCCTCCAAATGGGGCGGCGAGCACCGTCTCGGGGTGAACTGCCCCGTGAGAATTGCGCCGGGCAGGATGTTCAGTTCCCTGCACTTGGCCTTGGAAAGGTAGGGCAGGGGCGGGATACAGACGCCGGTCGCGGGGCATATACCCGCGATGCAGACATTTTGGTTTTCGAACCTTGTCAGGTCGGTGACGATGATCTCCATAGCAGCCACCTTTCCCTCGCATAACTAATGGCTCCACACTTCGTCTCGTCGCGCTGCGTTCCGTCCGTGGGGTCTGTGTGCTTCGGTGAGCCGCATCAAGGGTGCTTCCATCTTCCTCGTCCATCGGTCATTTCAGGCCGGGAGTTGAATGGAAACAGGCCGCTCGACAGATGTGGGCAGGCTCCAACCCTGTAAACACTTGTGCAGGTGGGTTTAACGGAGAATTGACGGGGGGCTCATGGGATTGTAACGCGAGGGGGCGATGCTGGGGTCGAGCCGTCGCGGGGATGGCGGTCAGACGGAATAGAATTCAGGAGTCAGAGATGGACGAGCGCTGCATTGGATGTCCGTGGTTCGATCGGGAGACCGAGACCTGCTTCCGCAAATCGCCCAGGTTCTGTGAAGTGGATCAGACCGCGCTGGGCGTGGGGTCAGCCATAGGTTTTGCCGGCATCGTCGACGTACAGCTCGCCTTTGGCCTGGTTGACGATGGCGGCGGCCTCGGGGACCTCGGTCAGGTCGGGAACCTTCAATAGGCGGAAGCACTTTCGGCATCGCAGCCGACGGTCGGCGGCGCTGCCGTCCAGCCACCAGTGGTAGCCGCAACGGGGGCATTGGGCGATGATGTGCATCCGATAACCTCTGTCGCAAACGTTACTTAGAGTTTCCTGCCTCTATATAGTCGTCCGGCGAGGCGGTTTATTTTGAGCCGGATTGCGATTTCCTGCTCGCGTGCCGAATGCACTGGTCTAATAATAAAGAGGCCGCCAGGGCAGGATCGGTAACAGGCGATTTGCGAAAAACTTCTCGGACCTGCGGCCCGTAGAATCCACTTGAATCGAGCCCATAATTGTGGTACGATAAGTGCTACTGGGGGCAGAAGTAATGAACGGCTGGATCGGATACAAATCGTTGGGTGTTTTTGATGTTGCGGCTGCCTCGATGCCATTTTCGCGGCGTCTGCTGGTCGGCCACAGCGAAGCGTCCGGTCCTGTCCACGTCGACGTCCACGTCCGATCCTACGACGATTCGTGCCCCCTGGCCTTTCCGGCTCCAGCGCCGCTACCCGGCCGCCTGCCGGTCGGAACCATCCTCGACTGCTACGTTTGACAACGTAAGCGGTTTTTCCAAAAGCCTTTAAGAGTTGATCGCTCCGTTTCTGCGCGGGGCGTGTCGGCCTCGGGCAGCGCAAAAAAACGGGGGCCTTTGCGCCATCCTTGGCAGGCCCCACGACTCGATCTGTCTTTCTATAAAGTCTTTATATTCCGAAGCTTAGGATATTCCTCGCGGCCGCTTGCACGTTCTCCAGGCTGGTCAGTTGACCTGAGGCGAGTAGCTGGCGAGCCTCTTCGACGGCAACGGCATCGGCCTGGGCGGAATTCTTGGCCTGATTGATCAGGTCTTCGAAGCTCACGTGCAGCGAAGCGTCGGCCTGGCTGCCTCGCGGCGTATTGACGGGGTCGGGAGTTGGGAAGGATGCCTGTCCCATGAGGGGGCCGACTCGGTTGATGTCAATGTTGTTTATCATTTCACGTTCCTTAGTATCCGTGTTTCCATGTTTGTTTTCGTATGATCGGCCGGAATCTTAAGGGCCTTCCTGCAAAAAAAACCGGCCCATAATAGGGGCCTCACCACTCGTGGCGGACCGTCCGGCCCTGAAGGCGGACCGGCCGCTATTGCTCCGACCGCTCGAACGTCTCGGCCACCTCGTAGGCGACGAACTTGCCGAATTTCAACGGACTGACGACCACCAGCTCTTCGCGCAGCGACGCAAAGCCGGTCCGCAGGTCGTCCTTGAAGTAGCGCTTGATTCGCTTCTGAATGTCGCGGTCGGAGCTGTCCCAGACCTGTTCGAGGCCCCAGATCAGTTGCCCGTCGGTCAGATCGATCAGCTTCAGACGCAGGCCGAGCGACATGTGCGGGTAGGGCGTATATTCGGTGACGGTCCCGACGAGCAGGCCGTTGCACTTGAGGGTCTGGCGCAAGGCCAGCAGTTGTCGCATCGCCTGGAGCGAATCGAGGTTCTCCTGGAGGCCCCTCCAGTCGGGATTGTCCTGATGGACGATGGTCAGGCCAAAGACCTGCTTTTTCTGGAGGGCAACGAAGAGCGCCTCGGTCAGGTCGGCGGAGATCTGGGGGTGGCCGGAGTTGTTGTCCAGTTCGACCAGTGCGATGCGGCCGAGGTTGGCGAGGTCTTTGTAGGGGTTCAGGTAGAACGAGCCGGCCATGCCGTTGCCGTTCTGAGGCGATTCGCAGCCAGCCTGCAAGGCGGCTACGACCACGGCGGCAACGAGCAACAAGGCCCGGCGTCCGACGGACGCGGAGCTTCGGCGGCCCGATTCGTTTAGGCTACGGTACATTCGGTTCCTCCCTCACCGGCGCGTTGCTGACGTTGGAGTCCCCCTGGGGCTTGGCGCTGAGCGTCGCGGCGTGAAGACGTTCGAGGTTGGCGGCGTCCGCTTCCCCCCCGAGAATCTCCAGCACCTTCAGCAGCGCTTCTAACTGCGCCTTGGCGGCGTCGCGCATCTCCCCTCGAAAACCAAGGATGTTGCTCTTCCATGTGTTCAGCTCGGTGAGCATCTCGATGAGAAGCTCGTTGGCTTCGCCCAATTCCTTCTGCGTCTGTTTGAGCTTGGCCTCGAGGGCCGCGATCTGCTGCAAGAGGGCCTCGTTGTCGGCGGTCAGACGCTTGTTTTCCTCGCGCAGCGCGACGGTCTGGTCTGAGAGACGGGCATACTTCTCCGACAATTCGATGGCCGACTCGACGGCGGTCCGTCCTTCGAGCGGGGTATCCTGGAAGCGTTTCGCACTCGATCCGCCTGTCTGGGGGTTGGGTGCGTTCTCGGTGGTCATCGGGCGGATCGGTCGCTGCGGAGGGTTGCAGCCGCAGAAGGTGGCGGCCAGGCACGATACCGCGAACAGTGAAACGATTTGTCTGATCCTGCACATCGGATATCTCCTCGCAAAGCAACGTCTCATGAAGCCACCGTTGCGGCCGACGCGGGGGCGCCATCCGGCCGGGCATATTCACATCGGACCAACGTGGTCTTGCCGCAGGAACAGGTCACCTCCACGAGGGCGTACTGTGGATGGTTCTCGGCAATGCGAATCCGCGTCGGCGCTGCGCCGCATGAGGCGCCCGTCTTCGGAGCGGCCTTCGGGTGCAGATCCAGTCGGAACGAACCGTGCCACTGCACCTGGCTGGCTTTGAGAACACGTCTTGTTGGTTTCGGCATCGGCGTTTCTTTTCCTTGCTGTTTATTCCACCCGGGGCCAACGGCGTCAAGCACAATAATCGATCGAGTGCGGGTCGTCCTGATTGGGCGGGTTCGCCTTGGGCTCTTCGGCCTCTTCCGTCTCGGTCTCGGTCTCGGGCTCGGAGTGGGATTCCGACTTCGCATCCTGGCGGCGTTTGCGTTCCTCCTGCCTCTGGATCGGCGTCAGGCCCTGGATCGTCTGCAGCCCTTCAACTGGCCGGATGGCACTGTAATCACTATCCGTCATCGCGGTATTCCCCCAATTTGGCCGAGAGAATCACCAGCGCACTGGCGTGCAACTGGCTGACACGGGATTCGGTGATCTCGAGCAGATCGGCGATCTGCTTCATGGTCAGGTGCTTGTGGTAATAGAGCACGATAATCTGAAGCCGGCGTCCGTCGAGCTCCTGCATGGCCGCCGTCAGCTTCTTGAGCATCTCGTCTTTTTCCATCCGACTGTCGGGAGCCGCGGTGTCGGCCGACGCCAGAATCTCTCCGAGGGCCGGTTGTTCCTCGCCGGACCCGTCGATGGAGACGAAGTGTTGGGCCCGCGCGCTCTCGAAGAGCGTTCCCACCTCGTCGACGGAGATGCCCAGCTCATCGGCCAGTTGCTCGTCGGTAGGGGCGCTGCCGGTCCGCTGGGCGATGCTCTGGCTGACGCGCAGCGCGTGGCGCACCTGTCGATTGACGTTGGAGGGCAGAGGCGAAGCCCTGCGCAGCTCATCGAGCACGGCGCCCTTGATTCGGATGTAGGCGTAGGTCCTGAACTCCGCCTGACGCGAGGCGTCGAAATCGCGGGCGGCCTTCAGCAGGCCCACCGTGCCGGCCGAGACCAGGTCGTCGAACGACAGCGGAGGATGCAGATAGCTGGCGGCGCGATGCGCGATCTGGCGGACCATCGGCAGCAGCTCGACGATCTCGTGTTCCGCGATCGAGCGGGTCTTGTGTCCCGAGTAGGCGCGCAGGGCGACGGCCTTGAGGTGGTCGCTCCTCTCGGCGGTCTGCCCGGCGGTGGTCTCGTCGGTTGCTTCCAGAAGATCGTCAGTTTTTGCGGTCACCGGTCTGATCCTTGCTTATCTGGCTGGCAATCATCGCCGCGGTCACAATGGCGTCCACGGCGCGCATGGCCACGGAGGCGACCAGGTACGTCACGACCGCGCCGAGCACGGCGCGTTTGCAGCAGGTGTCGGGCGACAGGCTTACCACGCATCCGACGATGCTCAGGACGAAGAAGGCGATCACCGCGGCGGTGAATGCGATGGGTCGTGTCTGCAGCAGCATAAGTCAGTCGTTTCCTCCGTCGAGTGTGCACCGCACACCAGGGCCTTTTGTCTTGTGGGTCTTGTCGTTACGCATGGGCATAGGCCGGTGCGGCCTTCTCCTGGGGCAGGATGGTTTCGATCGATTCGACCTCGGTGCCGAGCACGATCTCGTCATAGGCCACCACCGGCAGCATCGGCAGCGTCCGCGCCAGCATCCGCGCCAGCGGGGCTCGCAGTCGCGCATCGCAGAGCAGCACGAGCTTCTCGCTGCCCTGATCCATTCCGGATCGCCACGCGTCGGCCATCTTTCGGTTCAGCTCCATGGCCAGATCGGCCGGAAGGTTCAGCGTCAGCTCGCCGCCTTCCTGGCTCAGACTGCCGGTCAACTGATGCTCGAAGGACGGATCGAACGTGATGGCCACGATCTTGCCGGCCGCGTTGCGGTATTGCTCGGTGATGGTCCGGCTCAGCGACTTGCGAACCACCTCGGTCAGCGTGTTGGCGTTCTTGGTCTTCGAGGCGTTCTCCGCCAGCGACTCGAGAATCGCCGTCAGTTCCCGCACGGGGATGCCGCCCTTGAGCAGGTTCTTCAGGACCCGCTGGAGCAGGGCGATGGAGACGTCGCTGTCGGCGCCGACGATTTCTCCGACGAGCGACGGCTGGTTCTTGCGGAGACGGTCCACGAGCAGTTGCACGTCTTCGCGGGTCAGCAGCTCGTCGGCGTGTCTCTTGAGCGTCTCGGACAGATGGGTGATGAAGACCGACTCCGGATCGATGACGGTGTAGCCGTTCAGTTCGGCGGTTTCCTTCTTGCCGGCCGAGACCCAGATGGCGGGCAGTCCGTAAACCGGTTCGGTTGTCTTGATGCCCTCGACCTTTTCGCGGACGCCGCCGGGGTCCATGGCCAGGAACATCTCCGGTTCGAGCCGGCCCTTGGCCACCGGGATCTCCGAGAGGCGGATCTCGTAGGCGTTCGGTTCGAGGTTCAGATCGTCGCGCAGGCGCACCAGGGGGATGACGATCCCCAGGTGCTGGGCGAACTGCCGGCGCAGGGCGCCGATCCGCTCGAAGATCGTGTTGCTCTTCCTGGGGTCCACCAGCGTGATCAGGCGCACGCCGACGTGGACGGAGATCCGATCCATGTCCAGCAGCTCCTCGACCGGTTCCTTCTCGGTCTTCTTGGCGGGTGTTTCCGGCGCCGACAGCGGCTTCTTCTCGGCCCGGGAGGCGGTCCGCCCGACCAGAGCGACGGCGCCGCCCAGGAGCAGGAACTGGACCTTGGGCATGCCGGGAACGAAGGCCATCGCGCCGATGATGCAGGCGGCCGCCAGAAGAGGCTGGCCGGCCTTGAGAAACTGCCTGGAGATGTCCTGGCCGACGCTGTGGCTGGAGGAGATCTTCGTGACAAGGAAGCCCGAGCTGACCGAGATGACCAGCGAGGGAATCTGGCTGACCAGACCGTCGCCGATCGAGAGGATCGAGTAGGTCTTGATGGCGTCGGTGATGCCCATGCCGTGGGAGTAGCCCATGGCGATGCCGCCGACGATGTTCACAGCGGTGATGACCAGGCCGGCCTTGGCGTCGCCGCGGATGAATTTGCTGGCTCCGTCCATGGCCCCGTAGAATTCGCTCTCCTTGACGATCTTGGCGCGCCGCTCGTTGGCCTGGCTTTCGGTGATGACGCCGGCGTTGAGGTCGGCGTCGATGGCCATCTGCTTGCCGGGCATGGCGTCCAGGGTGAATCGCGCCGACACTTCGCTGATGCGCTCGGCGCCCTTGGTGATGACGATGAACTGGATGATGACGAGGATCAGGAAGATGACCATGCCGACGACGAAGCTGCCGCCGGCGACGAAGCCGCCGAAGGTCTGGATGATCTTGCCGGCGTCGCCCTGGAGCAGGATCAGACGCGTGGAGGCGACGTTGAGCGAGAGGCGAAACAGTGTGGTGAACAGCAGCAGGGAGGGGAAGGTGGACAGTTCGAGCGGCTCGGTGGACGAGAGCGTTACGATGAGCACGGCGATGGCCAGAGAAATGCTGCACGCCAGGAGCAGGTCGAGCACCGTGGTGGGCAGCGGGATGATCAGGGTGGCCAGGACGGCCACCAGTCCGAAGGCCATGATGATGTTGCTGTGGGCGGCCAGAGGGACATTCATCAGATCCCGATGTCCGGCGGGGTCGCCCGTGGCGGAATGCGGCGTTTTGGAGCGATCAGATGCCATAGAGAGAATTCAGTTCCTCTGGGTCCCGGTGTCTTTTCTGCCGTCCGGTCAGCTTGCCGCGGCGGCGGTGCCGGTGATCGTCTTGATCCGCACGGCGAACCGATTGTCCACCACGACCACCTCGGCCTCGGCGAACTTCGAATCCTTCAGGTACAGATCGACCGGCGCGTCGATGGACTTCTCGAGCTGGATCACCGCGCCCGGTCCGAGCTGGAGCAGGCGCCGGACGGGAACCTGCGTGGTGCCCAACGCCACAGTCACGGGCACGTCCATGTCCAGCAGGATGTCGAGTTGCCCGCCGGAAGCGGTGGCCTGTCCCTCCGGGGCTTCGGGAAACTCCACCGGCTGGGCCTGCGTCTTTCCGTCGGTCGGGATCTGTCCCGGTGCTTGTTGGGACTCGTTCTGGATTTCTGCTTCGGCCGTTTCAGGCATAGCCGCATTTCCTTTCTTACGCTTGCTTGGCGTTGCGACCCCGGGGCGCGTCGGGATGGGAGTCCGCGGCGCGTTCGGTAATCAACACCGCATACTGCCCGTCCTTCTGGGCGGGGCGGCCGCGGAAGACGGTTTCGTTGCGGAGGATCAGGTCGACCGGCTCGTCCAGGCCCTTGTCGAGCAGAAGGACGTCGCCGGGCGCCAGATCGAGGACCTCCTCGAACGACAAACGCATCGAGGCCAGCCGGGCACACATCGTCACGGGCATCCGGTGCACGTGCTCCATGAGCAGACGCGACAGTTCATCCTGTTTGACGTTCGGCTTGGCCGGGATAGACTTGCCCAGGACCGGGGCCAGCGTCGGGCCGCCCACCATGAAGGTCACCTCGGAAGCGGTCTCGGCCTCGGCTCTTCGGATCCGAAAGACGATCCGGCAGATCGGGTCGGTGGGTTCGAAAGACACCGGGGCCGCCTCGCGGCTCACCTGGCTTGCCGCTTTGAGGTCCTGATGCGGGCGAAGCGAATCGAGAAACGCTTCGGTGATCGCGCCGGCCAGATCCGAAAGAAGGGACTCCTCCAGCGAAGAGAGAGGCCGATTCGGGTCCTGGTCGGATTCGGAATCGCCCAGCAGACGCGTGACCCAGTCCAGAGCCACGGCGGCGCCGATCGCCAGGAACCCGCAAGGCGGCTTCTGGGCCGGGCCGAACGTCAGGGCGAAGCTCTGCTCGACCTTCGCGTGACGAGCCGCATCCGCGGCGAAGTGCTGGGTGATCGACGCGGGGACGACCTCGAACTCGCTGTTGAAGAAATGGACGCATCGTTCGGACAGCACCGCGGCGACCTGGCTCATGATGGCGGCCAGACGGTTGCGCTGGTCCTCATCGAAGTAATGAGGGTCCCGCCAGTCGTAGAGCGCTGCTTCGGCGGTCACCTCCGCCGGAACAGGGGTCGAGCCGACCGCCGCCAGCAGGCGGTGCAGCCGCACGCGATTCAGATGGACGCCGGACGAAGCGGTCATTGGATCGACAACTCCTTGAACAGGACGCGCTTGATGCACGGCGGGGCGTTGGGAAACAGTCCCTGGTTGAAGGTGTCGGCAATCTGGCTCTGCACGCTGCGCAGGTTGCGCTCGCCTCGAATGTCCTCCAGCGTCAGGTTGGCCACGAACAACGTCAGCCAGTTCTTCAAGAGGGGCTTGCGCTGCTCGAGGAAGGGGGTCCCGTCCTTTTCGGACAGCTTGTCTCCGACTTCGAGCGTCAAGGTGATCCGCACGTAGCGTGTCACGCCGGGCTCGTTGAGATTGGCGACGACGGGTTCCAGGTCGTAGTACCAGCTCGAACCGGTGGCGGCCGCGTTGACCGGCGGCAATACCGGGGCCGTTGCCGTCGGCGCCTCGGAGGCCGCTGCGTTCTGGGCTTGGCCCCGCGTCCCGAAGAGCCGTCCGACGACGAAGCCGCCGCCGGCGCAGAGCGCGACCGTGACCACCGGGATCAGGCACGGCATCAGCTTCGAGGACTTGCCCTTCTTGTCCTGGGCCTCTGACTCGGAAGCCTTCTCATTCTTCTTCTTTTCGGGTTCAGCCATGGGTGGCAAATCCTTCCTTGCGTTCGAGCCCTGTCCCGAGATGTTCAGGAGACCGGCTGGAGACATTCCTGCTGACGGTAACGCCGCATCTTCTCACGGAGCGTGCGATCGCTGATTCCGAGGACCTTGGCGGCTTTCGTCTGGTTGCCGGAGGTCTGGCGGAGGGTTTCGAGGATCGCCTGACGTTCGAGATCGGCCAGGGGGATTCCGCCGACGCCGGCGGCGGTGTCGGCAGCCGGATCGGCGGTCACGCCGGCGTTGGCGACTGTGCGGTGCGGCCGGTCGCACTGGGGCAGAGGCTGAAGCTCGTCGAACAACCACGAAACGTCGGCCAGCGACAGGGTCGGCCCGGTCCCCAGAATCAGACTGGTCAGTACCACATTGCGGAGCTGGCGGATGTTGCCGGGCCAGGGGTACTCCGCAAAGATCTCCATCATCGCCGGGTCCAGGCGGGCGATGCGCCGCTGCGCTTCACGGGCATACAGATTGACGAAGTGCCAGACCAGTTCGGTCAGGTCCTCGCGTCGCTCCCGCAAGGGCGGGACCACAATCCGTGCGGCGCTGAGCCGATAGTAGAGGTCCGGGCGGAAACGCCCCATCTGCACCTCGCCCAGCAGGTCGCGATTGGTCGTGCTGATGAGGCGGACGTTGATCTTGATGTTCTCGCTGCCTCCGACCCGCTCGAATTCCTGCTGCTCGAGGATGCGCAGCAGCTTGGCCTGAAACTGAGGCGGCGTCTCGGTGATCTCATCGAGCAGCAGCGTGCCACCGTGGGCCCTTTCGAAGCGGCCCTTGCGTTGGGTGTACGCTCCCGTGAAGGCGCCTTTCTCGTGTCCGAACAGCTCGCTTTCGAGCAGCGTGTCACTGAGGGCGGCGCAGTTGACGTGGACGAACGGTCCCAGGGCCCGCTTGCTGTTGTGATGGATCAGCATGCTGATCAGCTCTTTGCCGGTACCGCTCTCGCCGTTGATGAGGACGGGCACGGAAGTCGGCGCGATGCGTTCGGCCAGCGTGACGGTCTGCACGAGCCGGGCGCTGCGTCCGACGATCTGATAGAGGCAGCGGTCCCCTTCGCAGGCCGACGCGGCGGTGGCGACGCGCCGGTTGGGCAGCATGGTTTCGAGAACACCTTCGATCGTCTGTTGCGACAGAGGCTTGAGCAGGAAATCGCGACAGCCGGCCTGGATGGCCCGGACCGCGGTCTGCGTTCCGAGGCGCAGCAGGTGATGGCCGTCGGCCGGACGATTCCCGGCGCCGGACGGTTCCTGCGGTCCGGCGAGCATGACGATCGGCATCTCCGGCGCGGCGGCGCGAATAGTCGCCAGCAGTTCGAAGCCGTCCAACCGGTTGGGGGCGTATCCCAGAGACGTGCTGAGAAAGACCAGGTCGCAGCGGTTCTTGTCGAGCGCGGCCAGGGCGGCTTTGGCGTTGCCGGCCAGTTGCGCGCGGACGCCCTTGCGGGCGAGAGTCGCGAGCATGAGTCTTGCCGTCTCCGGCTCGTCCTCGACGATCAGCACGTTGACGCTGTCGTACTGGGCCGGGGTCCTGCGGTTGCTTTCGATGTCGATGTCACTCACTCTGGGAGTCTCCTGTCAGCGCGTAGAATGCATCCATCATTCGGGTTTCCCCGGCATGAGCTGTTGCGGCTTGGCGCTCTGGTACCAGGTGATCAATCGGCCGTGCGCCTTGGCCAATTCCGTCCAGGCCGAACCCGGATGCTCCGACACGAGCTTCATGTACAGGTCCTTGGCGCGGGCCATGTCGGTCTCGCGCAGGCAGTTGGCCAACTGGAACAGGATCCAGGCCCGGTCGTCCTGTTTCGACGAGTCGTGGGGTGCGATCCGAGCCAGCGCCCGCTCGTAGAAGACGGCGGCCTCGGGTCGGTGTCCGCTGAGGAACAGCAGTTCCGCCATCTCGAGCGGATCGCCGATCTGGTTGGGGTCCTGCAACACGTCTTCGAGTTTCTTCATGGTCTTGGGCGCCAGCGCGTTGGGCGGTTCGGACAGCTTTGAAGGAACGGCGACGGGCTCGGCCGGCGGTGTCTGCGGCGTCGGTGCGGCGCTGATGGCCGGCGTCAGATTGGTCGGGACCGCCGGCTCCGCGGGCGCCGAGAATGCCGGCTCCAGGGAGCTGTCTTCGAATCGCACGGTGCGAATGCGGCGGATCAGGTCGTCCAGGGCGGCCCGCGTCTCGGCGTCCTCGTTCGGATCGGGGGCCGCCATGCGACTCTCCCAGAGGCGGCGCGTCAGGCCGGTGCTCCAGGGGAGATTGGCGTCGGCCTCCTCGTTTCGCGTCGTCGTGCGGCTCAGAAGACCGGTCACCGCGTAATCGGCGTCCGGCGAGGAGTACTCCGGAGTCACGTTGTTCTCCGGCGTGGTCTGCCGGTTGGTGTTTTGCCGGGCCGGCGCTTTCGCCGGGCGGCGGTTCGCCGGCGGCTTTGGCATTGCCTGTCCCCAGATCGGGTCCAGCGGCAATCCCACGACCAGACAGAGGATCGCTGCGGCCAACGTGCCGGTCCGCCATCCGCCATCGAGAGGCACGTGTCGGTCTGTGGTCATATTCCCACCCCCGGATTGGGCAGCGCGCCGCCGGAACTCGAAGAAGCCGTCGGGGCCTCCAGCAGCACCGAGACCGCCCGGTCGTATTGTTCTTGCTGACGGTATGCCTCCGCCAGCAGCGTCTGTATCTGTCTCTTCTCTGCGGAATCGTCCGTGTGTTCGAGCAACTGCAAGCAGACCGAGATCGCCTGGCTGCTCTGGCCCACGCGAAGGCAAATGCGCGCCAGCTCGCAGCCGATCTGCTGGGCCAGCGGCCCGGGCTCGACCAGGGTGAGCGTTTCGCTCAGCGTCTTGCGGGCCCGCTCCAGATCGCCGGCGTCGACGCAACAGCCCGCCAGCTCCAGCGCCACCCTGCCTCGAAGCTCGGAGCTGGGAAGGAACTGCCCTTTCTCTCCGAGGATCGCGATCGCCTTGTTCTGGAGGCCGATGGACCGCAGAATCCTTGCGCGAATCAGCAGCAGCTCGATGGCCTCCTGCTGCGACAGTTGCCAGGCGTTGGCGCCCTCGAGCGTATTCAAGGCCTCGACGTAGAGTCCCTGCTGCATGTAGGCGCGAACCAGGGCGACGACGGTATCGACGTGCTGCTGCTGCGACAGATCGCCCTTGAGCGCGAGGTTCAGCACGGCGTGGGCCTCCTGCGGTCTTTCGAGCGCCAGATAGGTCTTGCCGAGGAGCAGACAAGCGGCGTGGAACTCCCGACGGTTCTGGTTCTGGGCCAGCGTGACATAGCGGCTCAGCCATGTGGCCGCGTCTTCATACCGCTCGGTCTCGTAGAAGCCGCGTCCGGCCCCCAGCGCCGATTCCGTCTGCGTGTCGCGCGACAGGCCCATGTTGTACACCTTGCGGTACAGATTCGTCGCCTCCTCGTACAGCCCGGCCTTCAGGGTTGCATCGGCCAGATACAGGCAGGCGCGGTCCGCCAGATCGGTCTCGGGATAGAGGTCCACCAGTTGCTTCAGGTCGCCCTGGGCGCCCGCGTAGTCGCGCAGCGCCACCTTGAGCCGGCCCGAACACAGCAGGGCGTGAGGCGCCAGGGCGTCCTTCGGGAATCGATTGGCGATCAGCCTGTATTCGGCGATCGCCTCGTTGGTCCGATCGCGTGCGGCGTAGAGCAGCCCCAGGGCGAAATGGCTGCTGGAGACCCGGGTGTCGTCTTCGGCGGTCAGGAGGAACCGCTGCCAGAGCGAGACGGACTCCTCGGCGAGCAGTTCGGTGTGTTCCGCCAGAGAGATATAAGAGGATGGATCGACGATGCGGACACTGCCCTTCGTATCCATCCGGGCGAGCAAACCGACGCTGCCGGCCGCAATCGTCATCACCTGCTGCGTCGTCGCGGATCGCAGATAGAGGTAGGCCGGCCGCCGGCGGAGCGTCTCCTCCTCCAGAGCCACGCGGCTGCTCTCCGGCCACTGGATGTTGTAGCCCGTGTTCGTGGCGAACCGGGACAGCAGTTCCTCGATCGGGGCGCCGTTGCAGATCACCGACCAATGGCCTTTTTCCCCGGTCGGTCGGATCTGCGGCCCCAGCAGCGCTTCGTCGAGTTTCTCGGACCCCGAGGTCAGGAAGACCTTCAGTTGGGCTTCGTCGAGGTTGACGAAGGGGTCGATGTCCGGGTGCCGCATCCACAGCTCCGCCGGCAGGTCGCCGTCGGCGTCGCGCAGGGACAGCAGGCTTCGCGTCAACGCCTCGGAGATCAGGAAGGAGCATTGGCGCTGGACCGCCCGCACCCATTTCTGGTCGTAGTCCACCACCTCGACCAGCGCGATGGTCTGATACGCTCGCGTGGCCGCCTCCAGGTAGCGCTCGCGTTCCATCAGCGTCGTGCTCTGATGGTATCGCGCCAGGGCGCGAAGCATGGGGAAACGGCTGAGCGAGACGGTTCGGAGCATGTTGTCGGCTTGCTGCGCGTTGCCGGCGTTGCGGCTGCACAAGGCCATGCGAAGCAGCAGGAAGTCCCGCAGCGGTTGCTGCTCCTCGGTGGGAGGAAGACGCCGGTAGAGTTTGTCGTACGTCGCCAGGGCGCTCTCATAGTCGGCGCCCAGATAGAGCTTGTTGGCGATCTGCAGGGACAACGGTTCGACCGTCGGCAGGTTGATCTCCGCCCTTGGAGGAATCGCGGCCGGTTCGGGCGCCGGTGGGTTCGGTTCACGGGACTGGAGCGGCGACTGCGCCGGCGGGTCCGTGTAGGACGGCTGAAACGACGTGTACTGGTTCTGCGCCGCATCCGGCTGGACAGGAACCTGCTCCTGTGACGCCGACGGCACGATCCGGAGCACCGCATAGGTCACCAGCGCCGCAACGAAGACGATTCCGGCGAACAGCCCTTTCTGCACGTTGGTGAATCGTGGACGAGGCAGACGCAGCGCCGTCGTCAGCGGGCTTTCCAGGGGATCGCCAAACTCGGAGGGCCCGGCCTCTGAGGCGAGGTCGAGGAAGGAGGCGAAGATGTCGCCGTACTCCGGCTGGTTGACCGGGGTCGCGAAAAGCTCCTCGTGGAGCGGTCCGGATGGACCATCAGATGCCTGCGTCTTCTTCTTGCGATTGAGTTGTGGCCGTTTCATCGGCATAGCGTTCAGCTCTCTCAGTGCGGGCGACGCTCCGAACCGTTTTCGGCGTTCGCAGAGCATGGCCCACGACCCTATCGAGACCATAGCAACAGGCGTGCCAGGGAGACGGTCGCGGGGCGGCGGCAGCGGTCGAACGGCCCGCAGAGGGCGGAGGGGCCGAGGAAAGGGCCTTTCTTCTATGGCGCATCGTTTCCGGCCGATGTCAGGATTCTATACGGGCCGCCCGATTTTCTGACAGCGGCGTTGCGGTGACCCAGCGGAGGCGTTTCAGGGAGAGTGTGTGACGTCGGATCGCAGCGGGGACGAATGCGGCAGGCCGGACGGGCCGGCGCCCGGTGCGGCGGCTAACCAACCGCGACCGCGTCCGACTCGGCCGGCTCGGAGGCGGCAAAGCAAACCTCGCTCGCCTGGCGGTTCTGCTTCTGGATGTTGTATTGCTTGACCTTGGCGTACAGCGTCGCACGTGTGATGCCCAGAAGAGAGGCCGCCTGGGTCTTCTGCCAGCCCGTCTCGTGCAGGGCGCGGGCGATCAGTTCGCGTTCGGCCTTCTCCAGCGAGAAGTCGCGGACCCGTTCGCCCAACAGGCCGGCCGAAGGCTCTTCGCCGTCCGCAGGCTCGATAACAATGCTGTTAAGGCCGATTTTGTCCGTCTTCTCCAGCAGGATCGCCCGTTCGATCACGTTGCGCAGCTCGCGCACGTTGCCGGGCCAGTCGTGCCGGCACAGCGATTCGAGGGCCATCTGCGTGATCGCCGTCACCTTGTTGCTTTGCGCTCCACGGATATTCGAGCGGGCCAGGAAGTACTGGGCCAGAAGGCGTATGTCTTCGCGTCGCTGCGGCGACCTCAGCGGCGCCAGCACGATCGGGCAGATGTTGAGACGATAGTACAGGTCCTGACGAAAACGGTTTTCTCGGACGTCCTTCTTCAGGTTGCGGTTGCTCGATGCGATGATCGTGGCATGGCAGGTCAGGTCCTTGACACCTCCGACCTTGCGGAAGGTCCGCTCCTGAAGCACGCGGAGGAGCTTGGCCTGGAGTTCGAGCGGCATCTCGCTGATCTCATCGAGAAACAGCGTGCCGGCGCCGGCTTGTTCGAGCAGGCCCGTCTTGTCGCGGTCGGCGCCGGTGAACGCCCCTTTGACGTGTCCGAACAGCTCGCTTTCGAGCAGTGTGGCGGTCAGCGCCGCGCAGTTGATCGCGACGAAAGGTTCCTGGGGATGCCGGCGTACATGGATCGCCCTGGCGGCGACCTCCTTGCCCGTGCCGGTTTCGCCCAGGATGAGCACGGGATTGCACTGGCTGTCCGCGACCAGTTCGATCATTCGCAGGGCCTCGCGCACCGCGGGACTCCTTCCGACCATCGCGATGGTCTCGGCATACTCGTTGAGGAAGTAGTCTGCGTGCCGGACGCCGTCGGTGGGCTCGCCGGGCCGCGCCGCCCCTCGGATGCCGGCGGCGATCTCGTGCAGACGCCGGCAATCCTCCATGCCGACGAGATAGTGGGAAACGCCGGCCCGTTCGTATTCCATCTCGGAGAAGGACGATGGGTCCATCATCGCCACGACGGTCACCGGCACCGGATGGATCCGAAGGCCAATGCGGTCCAGGAAGCAGCGGATGTGACTCGGAGGGACCGTCCCGTCGAACAACGTCAGATCGGGCGTTACCGTTTCGATCATGTCACCGGCCTCGGACAGGTCGTCCGCGACGAACACCTCGTGGGCCACTTCCTGGGCCAGGCTGTGAATGGAAGAGTCTCTGCTGATGACCGCGATTCTTCGAAGTACGCTCATACCACCCCGATGTCACTGAGTCGTTTCTGGTGTCGTGTTGCATCCGTTCCTGCACGATACCGCCCCCATCGACTGCCGATTTCCGACAACTTTAATTTTTATTGGACGGGTATCCATGTCACGTCAGGAGCGAACCGCGCGCGGCAGGGGTGATCTCCGTGTTTTATAGGACACGTTTCGGCCGGGCTGCCGACGCGGTGCGAGGGCGCGCCCATATAGGACTCATCCGATAATTCTTATGGGACGCGGAAATTCTCGCGGGATCGGCGAATAGAAATCATCCGTCTGTATTTTTTTCCGGCGCTGCGCCGCAGGCAGGATTCTCTGGATCGCAGGAAGATTCGTCGCCTTCCGCCGCGTCCCGGCGCGACCGGTTCTCGCCTGCAAGAAAACATTCCCGACGCCTAAGTGCCTGTTTGAACGCGAGGTACGATCCCCGCGCACGCCGGCGAACGGAAGCGCGGGGCGTCTGTGGCACGACAATTGCAAAGCTTGGCCACGGACCGTCGGCCGACGTGGATGCGTGTCGCGCAGAAACGGAGCGGCCGCCGAACGCAATGGTTTGTATCGAAGGGAACGCACATGAGCACCACGGGTACCGTCACGTCGGCCAGCGAGTTGCAGATGAACTTCATGACGCTGCTGGTTACGCAGTTGCAGAATCAGAACCCGCTGGAACCGATGGACAATCAGGACATGGCGGCACAACTGGCGCAGTTCTCGCAGCTCCAGCAACTGGAGAGCATGAACAATTCCTTCAGCCAGGTGCTGGCGTCCCTCCAGCAGGGATACGCCAGTTCGCTGATCGGCAAGGACGTGTCGTTTGCGACGACGGCCGACGACGGGACGCAGGAGACCCAGACGGGAGAAGTGGAGGAGGTGGTTCTCGACGACGGTGCGATCGAACTGATCGTCGGCGATCATCAGGTCCGTCTGGCGGACGTGCTTTCGGTTCGAGACTAACGAGACAATCGGCGTTTTCAGTAGTAGGAGAGCAGTGCGATGAGTTATGCGTTGTCATCTGGGGTGACGGGACTCCAGGCCCATCAGAAGATGCTCGATGTGGCCGGCAACAACCTGGCCAACGTCAACACCACGGCGTTTAAGGCGAGCACGATCACGTTCAGCGAGTTGCTCGGGGAGACCCTCCAGCAGGCGTCGCAGCCCACGGATCGGATCGGCGGAACGAATCCGCAGCAGATGGGAAGCGGCGTGGGCGTCGCGGGCATTTCCGCGAACATGGCCCAGGGCAACATCGTGAACACGGGCAATTCGCTGGACGTGGCGATTGAAGGGGCGGGGTACTTCGTGGTCAGCGACGGCCAACAGTCCCTCTATACGCGGGCCGGCACGTTCGGCGTCGATGAGGCTGGATATCTGGTCGATCCGTCCACGGGGTACCGTGTGCAGCGGCTGGGACTGGTGGGGGAGGCCGATGGATTCCAGATTCCCGGCAGCAGCAACATCCGGGTCCCCTACGATGTGGCTCTGGCGGCCCGTCAGACTACGGAGATCGTCGTCAGCGGCAACCTCAGCGCCGATGCCACCGGCACTGCCACGGCGCAGTTGCTGATGGCTTCCTCGAAATTCACGGTCGGCGACGCCGATGCGACCGCCACGACACAGATCGATCAGCTCGATCAGTTCTCCGGCGGTTCGGGCGCCGGCGGCGAACTGGGCGCCGCTCAGACGGGGACGATCAGCTTTGAAGGGTATCATCCCGATGGCACCGCGTTCAGCGGGGCCGCCCTGGACTTCACGGTCGGCGCCGACACCACGCTGGACGATCTGATCACCCACTTGAACACCAACGTGCTCAGCGGTGCGACCGCCTCGCTGGCCAACGGATACATCCGCATCACCGACAACGCCACCGGCTATAGTCGATCGGACATCACCATGTCTTACAGCGGCGACGGCGCGCTGGACCTGCCCGGGTACTTCGAATTGAAGACGGTGGGCGGCGACGAAGTCAAGGGGGTCAACATTGCCGTGTACGACTCGCAGGGCGGCAAGCACGTCATGTCCGCCGCCTTCGTGCGGACCGACGCCGTCAACACCTGGGATATGGTCCTGACGTCCATGACCGGGAACATCGCCTCCATGGACCTGGACAGCCGGCGTATCGAAGGCATCACATTTGATGCGCAGACCGGCGCCTTCAATGGTGTGCCCGATGGCACGAGCATGGAGTTCACCGTAACGTTTGCCCACGATGTCGACCATTCGCAGACGATCCAACTGCAGCTCGGCACCGTCGGTTCGTTCGACGGTCTGACCCAGTTCGCCGGCAACTCGACGGCGGTGGCGCGCGAGCAGGACGGCTACGAGGCCGGCAGCTTGTCGGCGGTGTCGATCGACAACGAAGGCGTGCTGATCGGCAGCTTCAGCAACGGCATCAAGAAGGATCTGGCGACGATGGCGGTGGCCCTGTTCAAGAACGCGGCCGGCCTGGAAGGCGCCGGCGACGGGTATTACGTTCCGTCGGCCAACTCGGGAGCGCCGGTGATCACGCAGGCGAACACCGCCGGAGCCGGTTCCATCCACGGCGGGGCGCTGGAGAAGTCCAACGCCGACGTCGCGACCGAATTCGTGACGCTGATCCAGGCCCAGAATGGGTTCCAGGCAAACGCGCGAACGATCACGGTGGCCAATCAGATTCTCCAGGAGTTGACCAATCTGATTCGGTAAGACCGGTCGCCGTGATGGGCCGATGAGGAAATAAGATGATCGTCAGTGACGTACTATGGGATACGAGCCGGGCGGCGATGGGCGTGCTGACGCCAATCGAGCGGTGGTCGGCGGCGCGCCGGATGAGCGGCGATTCGCCCTCGTATGCGTCACGGTACGAATTCGTCCTGGTGGCGTCGGTGATCCTGGTGGTTCTGGTCTTTCTGTTGTGGTGGATCAGTCACCGTCGTCGGACGCGGAGTCGAGACCTGACGCGGGAGCTGTTTGCGGAGAATGCCGTGCGACGGGGGCTCAACGGCCGCGATCGTCAGATCCTGCTGGCGATCGTCATGCGAAGCGGCCTGGGACGCAGCCATGACATCTTTACGACGGTCGACGCCTTCGATCGCGGCGCCGCCAAGCTTCTGGCGGAGTGCGCGCGCACGCGAACGGTCGAGGAGAATGAGCGGCTCAAGACGGAGGTGGCCTATCTTCGGGAGCGGCTGGGCTTCCGGGCCGTGCGGTCGCTCGGTGGGATGGCCGCCACTCACCGGCCGAGCAGCCGTGACATTCCGGTCGGCAAGATCGTGGAGGTGACCCGTCGTCGGCGCCATCATGCCGGCGTTCCGGTCCGGGCCGAGGTGGTGCGCAACGACGATCTCGAATTGGCGGTGGAATTGGAGGAGCCCGTGGAGACGCGCGCCGGCGACCTCTGGTGCGCGCGATACGCGTTTGGCGTATACGTCTGGGAATTTGACACGACTGCGGTGACGTGCGATCGAACGCGGCTGGTGCTCAACCACACCGACAGCGTGCGGTTCGTCAACCGTCGGCGTTTTCCTCGCGTGGCGGTGCAGATGCCGGCCCTGGTGGCCCGCTTTCCTTTCGCCAGGAAGGGACCGTCGCAGGCGGCGCCCGAGGCGGGTTCCGATCGCGTCGGTGTGGCTCACGAGCCCGGCGCGCCGGAGTTCGTTTCCGGGACGATTACGGAACTGGCCGGCCCCGGACTGCGGATCGAGCTTCCGACCCCTTTTCGTCCTGGGGAGAGAGTCCTGGTGATGTTCCGTCCGGCCGGGATCGGCGGGGGTGAAAACGAACCGGTCGCCGACGAGACCTGCGTCGTGGAGGACGTGGGCCTGGTGCGGCACAGCCGCGTCGCCGGCACAGGCGTCTCCATTGCGGTCGAGTTGTCGGGACTGAACGAATCCGAGGTGGATGTATTGGTGCGCATGACGAATGTGATTGCTTCCAGGGCCGGCGTCCAGGGCGAGACGGACGACGTGACGACCGAGCCGGCGACGGTCGCGTCGGACGGCACGGTGGTGGAGCAGGGAGCGTAGCATGGCCGATGTCACAAGCCAGGTCAGTGCAAGCCTGAGGGCGTTGACGCGAGAGTTCGACGTCATCGCGCACAATCTGGCCAACGTCAGCACCAGCGGATACAAGCGCCGGTGCAGCTTGTTCTCGAGCATGCTGGACGATCAGCAGAATGCGGCCGCGAGCGCTCTGGATTTCTCGCAGGGCAATCTGGTCGAGACGGGGCGGACGCTCGACGTGGCGCTCTATGGAAAAGGGTTCTTCGTCATCGAGACTCCGGACGGACCGCTATACACCCGGCACGGCGTGTTTCGCGCCAATCAGAACGGGCAGATCGTGGATTCAGAGGGACGCGCGGTGGCCGGCGCCTTCGGTCCGTTGGCCGTTCCAGCGGGGATCGATGTTTCTCAGATCACCGTCGGTCAGACCGGGCAGATCAACGCGGGCGGCGGCTCGATCGGGCAGTTCCGGATCGTGGATTTTGCGGGAAAGGAAGACCAGCTCGAGGCGGCCGGGTTCTGCTGCTACCGGGCCCCGCAGGATGTGCCGCCCAGGGACGTCGAGGACGTGGTGGTCAAACAGGGGTACCAGGAAGCGTCCAACGTGCAGATCATCGACGAGGTGGTCAGCATGATCATGGTCTCGCGGATGTACGAATCGAACATGAAGCTGGTGAACACCAAGAAGGATACGACGAACAGCGTGATCGGCGTGGCCATGGGATAAGGCTGCGCCGCCGATTCGCTGTCCAGACAAGGAGAGTTGCCCATGATCCGAGCTTTCTCCACAGCCTCCACGGGCATGATGGCCCAGCAGACGCTGGTGGATGTGATCGCCAACAACCTGGCGAACGTCAACACCACCGGTTTCAAGCAGAGCCAGGTCGAGTTTCAAGACCTGCTGTACGCCCGGCAGAAGGAGGCGGGCACGGAAGTGGCCCCGGGCATCAACGCGCCGACCGGTCTGGAGATCGGCAGCGGGGTCCGCGTGGCCTCGACGCTGAAGATCTTCAGTCTGGGGGAGTTCCGCAACACGGGCCGGAACATGGACATCGCGATTCGCGGCGAAGGTTTCCTCCAGGTTGTCATGCCCAACGGGGACATCCGGTACACGCGCGACGGCTCGTTGCAGACCAACGCCAACGGGCAGGTGGTCACCATGACCGGCTACATGATCGAGCCGGCTCTGACGATCCCCACCGAGGCCGCCTCGGTGGACATCGGCGCCGACGGAGGCATCAACGTCACCGATCAGGCGGGCGTCCGCTCCGTGATCGGCCAGATCCAACTGGTCCGTTTCTCCAATCCGTCGGGCCTGCAAAGCCAGGGCGACAACCTGTACGCCCCGACGGACGCCAGCGGCGAGGCCGTGGTCGGCATTCCCGCGCAGGACGGCTTCGGATCGATTCAGTCCGGCTTTCTGGAGAAATCGAACGTGCACATGGTCAACGAGCTGGTGAACCTGATTACGGCCCAGCGCGCGTACGAAATCAACTCGCGCGCCATCAAGGCCGGTGACGAAATGCTGCGCAACACCAACAACATCTTCTGACGGGAGCCGGCGATGAAGCGTAGGGTACTCCTTCTGGTTGGGATGGCGGCGGGCCTCCTGCCGCTCGGCGTCGTCACGAGCGCCGCGACGGCGGCGGCCGACGATGCGCCCGACGAAATGCGTCTGCAAGTCCACCTGCCCCGCGAGGTGACGGTGGAAGGCAACCAGTTGAGCCTCGAACAGATCAGCGTGATCCGCGGATCGTCGCCGCTCGTCGCCAAGGCCCGCCAGGTGCTTCTGGGTCGTCTCTCGGCGCCGGGCCAGAAACTGGTTCTGGATCGTCCCACCATCCTCAGTCGTCTGGCCACCTGCGGGATTGGGGCCGATCAGGTGCGTCTGACCGGCGCCGATTCCGTGACCGTGCGCCGCCAGCAGCAGATCATCGAGGTGGAAGACTTCGTCGAGATCGGACGGCAGTTCGTCCAGCAGTTGGGCGGCTCGCATTCGGTGTGTGAGATCATCGCGGTCGCGCGGCCGAAAGACCTCGTTCTCTCGGAACGGCCGCAGGAGGTGCAGTTGAGACCCGAGTTGGTTCGCGGCGCGGTTCGCGGCCACGTGACCGTACGCGTGCAGGTGACGGCGGACGGCCGGGACGTGGGGACGCGCGACGTCTCGTTCCGTCTGAAGTACCGGACGCATCGTGTCGTCGCGACGGTACAGATTGCCGAGGGGACGGCCCTGACGCCGGACAACGTGACGATCGAAGCGGCCGTGTCGGACCAGCCGGAGCCGTCCGGGTGGAAGCCCCCGTACGGACTGGTGGCCACGCGCGCCGTCGCCGCCGGGGCCGAGATTCGTGACAGCATGCTCAGTGCGGCGCCGACGGCGGTGCAGGTGCGACGCAACGAAACGGTGCTCATCCGCATCGAGCGTCCCGGCATCCTGGTCACCGCCATGGGCACTTCGCTCCAGGACGGCCGCCTGGGCGAACTGGTCAAGGTGCGAAACGCCGACTCGTCGAGGATCATCGTTTGCCGGATCATGCCCGACGGTTCGGTGGAACCGGCCCTCTGAGGCCGAGGATGGATCGCGGGCGCATTTCGCAGGCCCGACCCGGATATGGAAGGAAGACGAATGAAGAAGACGACACTATGGCTGGCAATGGCCCTGGCGCTCGGCGCCGCCGAGACGCTCCAGGCCGGCTCGATCTGGGCCAAGCGCGACACGAACATGAGGACGGTGTACGCCGACGACGTGGCGCGCAACATCGGCGACGTGCTGACGATCACGATCGTCGAAGACAGCAAGGTGGACAACAAGGCCAAGCGAGACCTCCAGAAGGAGACGGAACGGTCCAGCGCGTTCAACGGCGATCTGAACATCGACCACCTTCTGCCCAGCATCCCGGGCTTTACGATGAATGCCTCGTCGGAAAACGAGCTGAAGAGCAAAGCGGATTACAAGGACGAGCGGAGCTTCGAAGACCGGGTCAGCGTGGTGGTCGTGGACATCCTGCCCAACGGGAATCTGGTGGTGATCGGGACGCGCGACCGGAACATCGCGGGCGACGTGCAGACGATCGAGGTCAGCGGCATCGTTCGGCCCAGCGACATTGCGTTTGACAACACGGTCAAGAGCGCGCAGGTGGCGAACTTCCGCATCGTCACGCAGAACGGCGGAGTGGCGGCCCCCTATACGAGAACGGGATGGCTCGGCCGGGTGTTCGACGTCCTGTGGCCCTGGTGAGGGCGGGGGCGGAGGTTCCTGCGGCTTCTTTGGAGAAACCCAACGATGGAATTCATGAGCGCTCATAGCCCGGCCGTTCCGGTCGCCGGATCGGAACGTCTCCTCCGGATCCTCAGGAGCAGAGGCATCGGCGCACTGCTTGTGCTGCTTGCGATGGCCTGCGTTCCGGTTCAGGCCGAACGCATCAAGGACATCGTCGAGATCCAGGGCGTGCGCGGCAACCCGCTGACGGGCGTAGGGCTCGTGATCGGTCTGGCGGGCACCGGCGACTCGGGCCTTCTGTCGCGACAGATGCTGACGAACATCCTGCGAGAGTCCGGATTGGTGCTGATGCCGAACGAATTGACCGGCGGCAACATCGCGGTGGTGATGGTGACCGCCGAACTCGGGCCTTTCGATCGCGAGGGAATGCGCGTCGACGTGGACGTCTCGGCGCTGGGCGACGCCAAGAGCCTGCAAGGGGCCATGCTTCTGCCGACGCCGCTGAAAGGTCTGGACGGTCAGGTCTATGCGGTTGCGCAGGGAGGCATCTCGCTCGGCGGCTGGTCCGTCGCGGGAAAGCAGGCGTCGATGTCGAAGAACCATCAGACGGTCGGGCGCGTCGCGGACGGGGCGATCGTGGAGAAGTCGGAACTGGCCAGCTTCATCGAGCAGGTGGCCGGCCGGCGCTTCATCACGTTCAGCCTGCGCAACAACGATTTCTCGACGGCCCAGCGCATCAGCGAGATCATCAATCAATCGTACGCCGACAGCGCCGTGGTTCTGGACGCCGCCAGCATCCGGGTGATGGTCCCCGCCGAGGTCACGCAGAAGGACGTCATTGCGTTCCTCGACGAGATCATGCAGAAAGAGGTCACGGTGGACATGCCCGCGACGGTGGTGATCAACGAGCGCACCGGCACGATCGTGGTCGGCGAAAACGTCGGTATCTCGTCGGTGGCGATCTCCCAGGGCAGTCTGGTGGTGAAGGTCAAGGAAACCGCCCAGGTCTCACAGCCGACGGCGCCCTTCTCCGAGGCGGGTTCCACCGAGGTGGTCCCGGAGACGATGGTCGGCGTGGAGGAGCAGAACGCCTACCTGATTCCGGTCGAACGGGCGGTGACGGTGTCCGAGCTGGCCAAGACGCTGAACGCCATCGGGGCGTCGCCTCGCGATCTGATTGCGATCTTCAACGCGTTGAAAGAGGCGGGCGCCCTGCAGGCCAAGCTGGTGATCATGTAAGGAAACCGAGATGGACGGCATCGAATCGATCGCACTGCCTCTGGCGGTGCCGCCGGCGGCCCTTCGCCAGGTCGCGTCCGCCGCCTCCGACCCGATCGAGGGGATGGATGCGGAGGCGATCCGCAGAGCCTCCGACGAGGAAAAGAAGCAACTGGCCAAGGATTTCGAATCGGTTCTCCTGACCAAGCTGTTCGAGGAGGTCAAGAACTCCATCGAGGATTCCGGCTTCGACGACGACGTCGCCGCCGACCAGGTCCACGGCATGTTCTGGTCGTATCTGGCCCAGGATGTGGCGAACAAAGGAGGGTTCGGGTTGTGGCAGGACCTTTACCAGCATTTCCAGGCGATGGACGGGGTTGACGCCGGCGGTGGATCGGTGAACGAGGAACTCTGACGATGATATCGAGCGTGGCAGAAATCAAGGTGGACGCCCTGTTGGCGGCCCTGGATGAGGATATCCGCAGCACACAGAGCACGTTGTCTCAACTGGATGTTCTGCGCAGTCTGATCATCAAGCGAGACGACAAGGCGCTGGAAGCGCTTCTCCGTGATCTTCAGGAGGAGGCGGAGTCGCGCCTGGCGGCGATCCAGCGGCGCCAGGCCATCCGCAAGGAGCTGGCCGACGAGTTGGGATGCGAGCCGGGCGCGATGACGCTGTCGGCGTTGCGGCGTCTGCTCGTCGATCCGCGGCGCCGGGCGGTGGAGGATCGGCAGACCCGTCTGAAGGACCTGGTCGCTCAACTGAGAGGGGAATATGCGCTGACCACCGCGCTGGTGGCGGATTGCGCCCGCTTCAATCGCTCGTTGATGCGGGTGTTCTTCGGGCAGGACGCCCAGGGCAAAGCCACGTACAACGCCCGGGGGACGGTGCATCGTCAGGCGAATGTGAGCCTGGTCAATCTGCACTATTAGCGGCACAAGGGAATGTCATGGCCGCCGGTGCGGTCTTTTGCCGGACGGCGGTTGAGGATCAGCCTATGCAGAGCTTCTCGATTGGATTGAGCGGTCTGAGTGCGGCGTACGCGGCGATGGACGTGATCGGCAACAACATCGCCAACGCGTCGACCGACGGCTACCACCGTCAACGCATTGAGCTGAGTCCGTCGAAAGCGACACAGACCGGGGCGGCGGCGGTCGGCGCGGGCGTGGACATCGTCGGCGTCACGCGCATGATCGACAGCCTCCTGGAGCGGGAGATCGTCAGCCAGACCTCCTCCAACGCGCAGATCTCTCAGGAACTGTCCACGCTGAGCTCCGTGGAAACGACGTTCGGAGAATTCGGCGCCAGCGGTGGATTGAACGAGACGCTGGACACGTTCTTCGATGCGTTGCGCGGCTTGGCGGCCAACCCGCTCGAGCAAACCTGGCGCAACGAGGTCATCAGCTCGGCCCAGATCCTGACGACGGAATTCCGGCGGTTGGGCGACTCGCTGACCAGTCTCGAAGACCAGGTAGTGCTCGAGGCGCAGAATGTCGCCGAATCCATCAACGCGTTGACGGCACAGATTGCCGAGCTGAACGGCAAGATCCAGGGCGTGGAGATCAACGGCGGACAAGCGAACAACCTGCGCGACAGTCGGGATCAGTTGATCGCCGAACTGGCGGCGTTGACGGGCATTGAAACGCAGACCCGAGAGTACGGCGGGGTCGACGTCTCCATTGACGGGCTTCCCGTGGTCACGGGGGCGATCACTTTGGAGGTCTCCGTCACGATGCAGAACAACGGATCGCTGGCCCTGCAAGCCGCGGGAACCGAGGGCTACGGCCTGCTTGTGGAAGGAGGGCGTCTCGGGGGACTGCTCTCGCTCAAGAACGAACTGCTGCCGGAGCTTCAGGAGCAACTCGACACGCTGGCCAAGGGCATTGTGGTCCAGATCAACGCATGCCATGTTCAGGGGGTCGGGCTGGACGGGGCGTTCACGGAGATGGACGGCTGGGCGATGAACAGCGACCAACTGAGCGAGGTCGAACCGCCGATCACCGACGGGACCTTTTACATTCGCGTCACCAACACGGACACCGGCGAGATCCGGCGACACGCCGTGACTGTGGATGTGTCCGGCGCCTTGCCCGACACACTGGATTCGATTGCCGCCAAGATCAACGCCATTCCGGGTTTGAACGGATCGTCAGACTCGTCGAAGCTCCACATTGTGTCCGATCTCGGGTACGAGTTCGACTTCATTCCGGCCGTGCTGCCCCAACCGACGGCCAGCAATCTGACCGCGGCGGTTCCGCCGACGATCTCCGTTTCGGGCACGTATGATGAAGAGTCCAATGAGACGCTCCGTTTCACGGTCAGCGGCTCCGGCGCCGTCGGAAACGGGGTCGTTCGTCTGACGGTCACGAATTCCGGCGGCGATGTGATTGCCACGCTGAACGTCGGCGATGGTTACGCCGCCGGCGACGTGATCGAGATGACCAACGGGATCAAGATCGCGCTGAGCACGGGCGATCTCAACGACGGAGACACCTTCGACGTCGACGTCTTTCAGACCACGGACACCTCGGGTTTTCTGGCGGCGGCGGGCATGAACGTGTTCTTCTCCGGCGCCAGCGCCTCGGAGATGAGCGTCTGCGCCGACATAGCCAACCACCCGAACCGGGTGGCCACGGCCCTGGGCGCGGACCTGAGCGACAATGAGGCGGCGCTGCGGATGGCCCGCGTTCATGATGCGTCGGTGGAGAGCCTCGGGGGCATGACCGCCAACGAGTACTACCAGCGGACGATGGCCACTATCGGACAGCAGGTGGCGCTGCGGCAGTCGAGACAGGACAACATTGAGGCGGTCATTCAGGACCTGAAGAAGCAGCAGAGCGAGATCAGCGGTGTCAATATCAACGATGAGGCGGCCCAATTGATCGTCTTTGAGACGATGTTCCAGGCGATGGCCAAGTTCCTCACGACGCAGCAGACGGTGCTGATGTCGCTGATGGACATGGTTTGACGCCAGGAGACCTCGGGCCGAAGGATGGAGCGGCCGGCAAGCCTGTTGGGCAGTTTGTAGAAGACGACTGTGAGGCAACTATGAGCGGTTCATTAGCCAGCATATGCGACAATGTCAGTTATGCCCTGTCTCTCCATACCCGGGCGATCACCACGTTGCAGGAGCAGGCCTCCACGGGCAACCGGGTCAATCGGGCCTCCGACAGCCCCTCGGAGGCCTATCGGATTCTCGGCCTGAACACGCAGGATCGTTCGTTGGCCGGCTACATCGAGAACATCCAGAACCTCATCGGCACGCTCGAGATTTCCTCAACCGTCATCGAGAACATGGCGTCCGAGCTGGCCGACAGCCGAACGGTCCTGACCGAAATCGTCGGCGGTGTTTACGACAACGAAGGACAGGAGCGAATCGCCGAGAAACTCAACAGCACGCTGGAACAACTGGTCTCGCTGGCGAACACCAAGCACGCGAACCAGTACCTGTTTTCCGGAAACAACACCAGCGCTCCACCCTACGCGGTGGAGTACTCCGGCGGGCAGATCGTCAGCGTAACCTATCAAGGGGGCGAGGAATCCCGTCGAATCGACGTGGCCCCGGCGGTGGAAATCGAGGCGTTTCGCGTCGGCGACGACATCTTTCAAGCCAACCAACGCGAGGCCCCGATCTTCCTCGGCGGCACCGGGGCCCAGAACGGAACCGGCACCTCGAACGTGCGCGGAGATGTTTGGCTGGTGGTCGAGCATGATGGAAGCAATTACCGAATCTCCATCGACGACGGCGCCACGTTCGTCACGGTGCCCGCCGGCGGGGCAACCAACCAGGCGGTGACGGATTCGCGCACGGGATGCGTTCTCTATGTCGATACCACGCAGATTACCGCCACCGGCGTCGAACTGGTCCGCGTCCCTGGAACCTACGATGTCTTCAGCACCCTGATGAGCCTGCGAGACATCCTGAAGAACGACCGCGAGGTTTCCCCCCAGCAGTTGCTCAGCTACGTGGATCAGTGCGTCCAGGCGGTGGAGGAAGTGCGAAGCCTCCTGATCCAGTCCGACGTCTCCACGGGATCGAAGGTCGGGTTCCTCACCGCCCTGCAGGACACTCTCGAAAACATGCAGTTTGACACGCAGGACGAGACCACGCGGCTCCAGGAGGCCGATATTGCCCAGATTTCCATCGACCTTTCGCGACGTGAGATTCTCTACCAGATGTCGCTGTCGGTCGCCGCGAAGCTGATGGGCATGTCACTGCTGGACTACATCAGTTGACCCGGACCATCCCGAGGGGGGATTCACGGTCGTTTTGCAGACGGCGGTGTCTGATTTCTATCCAGACGATCCGTCCCGATGGGCCTTGCGCCAAATAAACCCCGTTTCACCACACCGGCACGCCGTTTGCACACATCGGCCAAGAGTCGCGTTCTACTCCGTTGTCCAAAAGGAGCACACATATGACCGCACAAACCGTTGTGAATGCCCACCAGCGTGGGCTGGAACTGGCCGAGGCCGGAAAATACGAAGCCGCATTGAGCTGCATCCGCGAGCACTTGCGGGCGGCTCCGCAGGATGCCCAGGCCCTGAACGATGCCGGGGCGATCCTCCATTGCCTGGGGCGCTCCGAGGATGCCGTTGCGCATCTGGTCAAGGCGCATGCGCTGCGCCCGGACAGCGGGGAGATCGTCTGGAATCTCGTCGAGGCCTATCTTGCGGCGGGCATGGCCGGTGAGGCCGCCTCCCTGCTCGAGACGATGGAGCGGATGGACATCCTCAATATCGAGGTGCTCAACCGCGTCGCCACGATGTTGCTCGATCAGGGCCAGAAAGGTCCGGCTGTCGAGGTCCTGCTGCGGTCGCGTCACCGATGGCCCGAACAGGACGTGCTCAATCCGATTCTGAGCGTGATCCAGAGCAAACGTCCGAAAATCGCGTTGTTCCGGGTTGGCCAGGGCGTGGACGGCGCTCTGGCGGAGGCATGGGCATTCGTCCAGGAGCGGTTCCAGACGGAGTTTTGCACGGGCCGCACGCCCGAGGAGCTGTCGCGTCTGATGCAGTGGTGTGACATCGCCTGGTTCGACGGCGGTGGTCCGATCGTGGCCGAGGCGCTGCAATCGCCGGCGCCGGGCAAGATCCTCGTGAGTCTGCGCTGCTCGGACGTCCGCGACGACTGGGCGCGGCGGGTTCGATGGGAGAATGTGGACATCGTGATTCAGATTGGCAGCTCGGCCGTCGAGGAGGCGCTGCTGAGGTGGGTGCCCGACATTCGGAATCGGACGCGCCTGGCGGTCGTGCCCCACGGAATCGACCCGACGCGATACGCGTTTCAGCAGCGCGGTCGCGGCAGGAACCTCGCGTGCATGGGCCGGCTGTCGATGGAATCGAATCCGGCTTTTCTCCTCCAGTGCATGCAGAAGCTGCACTACCTCGACGGAAGTTATCGGCTGTTCTTCTGTGGCGATTTCGAGAATCCCATGCTCGAACAATACACGCACCACATGGTTCAGACGCTCGGCCTGACCGGCGTGGTGTCGTTCGATCCCTATGTGGGCGACCAGAACGCGTGGCTTGGCGACAAGCACTTCATCGTCTCCGGCGGCATCGGCGAGAGCCAGATCGAGTCGCTGCTGACGGGCATGGCCTGCGGGCTGAAGCCCATCGTGCACCATTTCGCCGGCGCCGACCGTCTGTTCCCGGCGCCGAGTCTGTTCCGCATCGCCGAGGAGTTTTGCGAATGTGCGCTCGGCGGCGAGTATGATCCGGCGGGCTATCGGCGGTTCGTGGAAGAACGCTATCCGATTCGCAGGCAACTGCACCAGGTGGGCGGCATCTTGAATCAGCTCGAAAGCGAGATTGACGCCCGGCGTCTCGGCGTCGGTTCGTGTCGTTCCGGCGGGATTTGCGACGTTCCGACGCCGCGTGGCCGTCGACCCGGTGTGGAAGCCCCCGCCAGCCCGTTCACCCTGTAATACTGGCGCCATACGTGAGATTGAACACTCGTCCAATGTCCACAGACCGTCAGGAGAATCTGTCGCAATCCTCCGCTCCGGACGGCCGCGATCGAAGCGGTCCTCTGGTCAGTGTGTTGCTGCCCACGTACAATCGGCGCCGCTATCTGCCCTACGCTCTGGCCAGCGCCGTGCGGCAGACCTATCGGAACCTGGAAATCTTCGTGGTCAACGACGGCGGCCACGACGTGCGTGACATTGTTGCATCCTTCGACGATCCGCGAATCCTCTTCATCGATCGGCGCGAGAACCGGGGCAAGCCCCATTCGCTCAACGAGGCGCTGGCCCGCGCTCGCGGCAAGTACGTCGCCTATCTCGATGATGACGACATCTACTATCCGAACCATGTGCAGGTGCTGGTCGAAGCGCTGGAGGGGCCGACCGATTGTCAGGTGGCCTACAGCGACCTGTACAAGACCTACTGTCGGGTGCTGTCCAACGGCGATCGGGAGATCCTGAGCAAGCACGTGGAAATCAGCCGGGATTTCGACCGTTTTCTGATGCTCTACTTCAACCATGCGTTGCACGTGTCCCTGATGCATCGCCGGGATCTGCTGGACCGGACGGGTCTCTATAACGAGAATCTGAACATTCTGATCGATTGGGACATGACGCGCCGCCTGGCGTTCTTCTCGGACTTCCAGCACCTGCCCACGATTACGGGGGAGTTCTACAGTCCGATCGAGGAGTCGGACCGCATCTCGATTCAGCGCCGCAAGGACCCCCAGGAGTATCTGCGGAACGTGCTGGCCATCCGGACCACGCACCCTCCGAAGCCGTGGGACAAGCTTGAGGAGCTGGCGATCATCCTGCTCGTCGACCGGCTGGACCGGCGCATCGCAGAAACGTGCGGGCGCCTCTGGCGGCACACATTCTATCCCTACCGGCTCTATATTCCGCTGTCGCCTCACGACATCGGGCGGCTGAACAGCGAGATGCCGAACATGGTCCTGGTTCCCGTCGATCCCCAGAGTTCGGCGCAGCAGAAGGTGGATGCGGCGCTGCAACGGATCGAAAGCGCTTATGTGGCGATTGCGCCCGGCACTCTGCCGATCGAGGAGATGTGGGTGGAGGATCCGCTCTACGTGTTGATTCACAGCGCGTCTGATCGGGAAGCGCTTCTGCTGGAGGGCGGTGGTGCAGGACTATGGGGCGCCGTGTTGAAAGAGGGCGATCTGCGGCAGGCCAGGCGGGCTCACCCTGGCTTGTCGGTGGAAGCCTCGCTGGCGGCCTGCGGCATCCGGGTGCGGCGTCCGCAGCCCGAAGAGCTGCCGTTTCAGTTCGACGAGTTGTTGCGGCAGGCGTGGCAGGCGGAGGCGGACGGCGATTGGCCGCTGGCGGCCCGGGCCTATGAGTATCTGGCCGCCCACCATCGCAATGAACTGTGGATGAAGTCTTTGGCGGCCGGCGCCCATTTCCACGCGGGCCATCACGCACAGGCCGCCCGGCTCAGTCGCCAGGTCAATCAGGTGCGATCGACCGTGGAGACCCTCCTGCTGGAGGCCAGGGTGTGCCGCCGGAAACGGAACTTCACAGACGCCATTGGATTGCTCGAACAAGCCGAGAGGGGACTTCAAGGTCATCTTCCGATACCTGCACGCACGCCGATGGTCTCAGCGCAAGGGTGGCAGGAAACTGGGGAAACGCAGACATGGATACGGCGCCAATGAACGAGGTCGAAAAACGCAAGAGAACCCAGCACTATGAAGTGCTGCGCGAGCTGGGCGACTGCTACACGTCGGTGGGCAACTACGCGCAAGCCCAGCGCTGCTACGAGAAAGCGGCGTCGATCGGGCCGGATGAGCCGGGACCTTATGTGGGTCTGGGGGCGGCCGCCCTTCAGAGAGGCCAGTGCGAGGATGCCGAGATTGCGTTTCGCGTCGCCTGCCGGCTGGATCCCAACTGCGCCAAGGCCTACACCGGTCTGGCCATGGTCGCACAGCAGCGCCGAGAATACGCGCCGGCCTTCGATCTTTACATGAAGTCGCTCGAACTGGACAGCGACAACATCACCGCACTGCTCGGATTGTTCCAGGTCTCCTGTGAGATGGGTTCCTTCGCCAAAGTGATCTACTACCTGGAGGTCTACCTGCACATGCACCCGGGAGACGCCTCGGTGATGTTCGCGCTGGCGGCATTGTACCTCAAGGACGGGCGTCCGGGAGAGTCGCGGGAAATGCTGCTCAATCTGCTGGCGCTGGAGCCGACGAATGAAGATGCGACGAACCTGCTGGAAGAAGTGGACCACAGCCTGGCGGGAGCACGATAGCCCATGAGCGCCAGCGACGACCACACGAAGCGTGCACCCGACCGGATGGCAGAGCGGCTGGACGAGTTGAGCCGCCTGCTGCGGGGGCAGATCGACGGGGTGCGCGAAGGCCAGTTCGATCGGGTCGACCGGCTGGCGGCCCGCGCCGAGACGCTGGTGGCCGGAATGATCCAGGACCGGCAGCGTACGGGGACGCTGGCCGAATCGCAAAGAGCGCATCTGGCGCGGTTATACGAGGAGCTGGCCCTCGCCCTGCGAGCCGAACGAGGCGACGTACAGGCGAAGCTCAGGCAGCTCAGACAGGTCAAGAGGGCCATCGCCGCCTATGGACGAAAGGCCCGGACAGGATCTCCGTCGCCGGCGACCTTCGGCGGCGGGGCACGTATTAAGGTCACCAAGTAAGGAGCGTTCCCGATGAACCTATCTTGTGTCGGTCTCGGAAAGCTGGGCCTTTGCTCGGCGGCGTGCTTCGCCGGCAAGGGACATCACGTCATCGGCGTGGATTCCAGCGCCGAGCACATGGAGGCACTCGCCAGCGGACGATGTCCCGTCGACGAGACTGGACTGCCGGCGCTGCTGGACGGGTGCCGAGCGCGCATGGAGTTCACCCCCGACTACGGGTATGCCGTGAAGCACAGCGACATCACGCTGATCACGGTGCCGACCCCGAGCGACTCGAACGGCCGATTCTCCAACGCGTATGTCGAAGCGGTTCTCGATCGCATCGCCGGGGGCCTGAAGGCCAAGAAGTCGTTTCACGTGGTGGCCCTGGTCTCGACGGTCATGCCGACGACGTGTGAACACGTCTTCGTGCCCATCCTCGAGAAGCTCACGGGCAAGGTGTGCGGGCGGGACTTCGGGTTCGTCTATAATCCCGAGTTCGTCGCGCTGGGTTCGGTGATTCACGACTTCCTCCATCCGGACATGCTGCTCATCGGCGCCTCCGACGAGCGGTCGGCGCAACTGTGCCGGGAGCTGTACTCGTCCGTGGTGGAGAACGATCCGTACTATGCGGTCATGAACCTGACCAACGCGGAGATCACCAAGCTGAGCCTCAACTGCTACGTGACCATGAAGATCAGTTTCGCCAACGAGTTGGCGTCGATCTGCGAACGGATTCCGGGCGCGGATGTCGACGTGGTGACCACGGCGGTCGGGTCCGATACGCGCGTGGGCCGTCGGTACCTCAAGGGCGGGCTGGGCTTCGGCGGTCCGTGTTTTCCTCGCGACAACCTGGCGTTTCAGCGATGTGCCGAGGATGCCGGGGCGGATGCGAACCTGAGCCCGCGCGTCGTCAAGGTCAATGGCGAAGTAGTCAACCGGCTGTTCACCATGATCAGCGAGCACGCCCGGCCCGGATCGAGCGTGGCCTTGCTGGGCCTTTCCTACAAGCCGGGCACGCACATCATCGAAGAGTCTCAGTCGGTCATGCTCGCAGCGCAGCTCCTCAAGGCGGGCTACGTGGTCCGCATGCACGACCCCAAGGCGCTGGGAAGCGTCCGCGAGGCGCTTCAGGGACGGGGCATCTACTGCGAAGATCCGTACGACGCCGTCTCCGGGGCCGGCGTGGTGGTGATGCTGACGAACTGGCCGCAATACAACGAACTGGACGTCGCCCGATTGGAGGAAAGGGCCGGCACGGCGCCGCTGATGATCGATTGCTGGAGAATCTATCGGAACGCCACGCTGAAGAAATTCACCTACCGCGCGTTCGGGATGGTGACCGCACCTGCAGGGGGAATCGCACATGACAGTCGCGCAGACATTCTCTACCAGGACCGTCGAGGACGTGCGCCGGTACTGGAACGCACGTCCGTGCAACATCCGGCACTCACCTAAGCCGGTCGGCACGCGGGCGTACTTCGACGAGGTGGAAGCCCGCAAGTATTTCGTGGAGCCGCACATCCCGGCCTTCGCCCAGTTCGATCGGTGGGCGGGCAAGAAGGTGCTGGAAATCGGTTGCGGCATCGGGACCGATACGATGGGCTTCGCCCGGGCGGGCGCCCAAGTCACGGCGGTGGACCTGTCCGATGCGTCGCTGGCGGTGGCGAAGGAACGCGCATCGGTCTTCGGTCTGGCCGATCGCATCCGGTTCTATCAGGCGAACGTCGAGCGGCTCAGCGAGTCCGTCCCGGTCGAGGAATACGACCTGGTCTACTCCTTCGGCGTCATTCATCACACGCCGCACCCGCAGGACGCCATCCGCGAGATTCGCAAGTACATGGGACCGCAGAGCGTGTTCAAGATGATGGTGTACCATCGCCATTCCTGGAAGGTGCTCTGGATCCTGCTGAAGTTCGGGAAAGGGGCCTTCTGGAAGCTCGACGAGCTGATTGCCCGCCACTCCGAGGCCCAGACGGGTTGCCCGGTGACGTACAGCTACTCCCGCCGGACCGTGCGCGACCTGTTGCAGGGATTCCGCGTCCGCGCCGCCAGGGTGGACCACATCTTCCCCTACTCGATCCCGGAATACCGGCAGCACAAATACAGGAAGGTGTGGTACTTCCGCATCCTGCCCGCATGGGCATTTCGCCGGCTGGAACAGAGCCTGGGTTGGCATCTCCTGGTGGATGCCGCGCCGGCAGACAGGTTGTGACCATGATGACTATCACCCGCGTCAGTCCCGCAGATCGACCGGCTCCGGTCGTCGAGAAGATCCCTCTGAACCCGGAGGGGCGTCGCTCTCCGATTCAACGGATGAAAGACCTCCCGACGATCCAGTTGTTTGCGTCGACGTACTGCAACCTGAAGTGCCCGTATTGCAGTCAGGGACAGCGTCGCAAGCCGGAATTGGCGGAGGACTTCCTGTCTGACCCGGCTTTGCTGCGCGCGCTGGAACAATGGCAGCCGACGCACTTCTATGTCAGCGGCGGCGAACCCCTGTTGCATCCGGGCCTGACCCGCTTCCTGCAAAAGGCGGCGCAGTGCCACCACTATGTTTCGTTCGACACCAACGGAGTGGTGCCGACGGAGACCGTCAGCGAGATCCTCGACGTCTTTCCGCACGAGCAGTTCGGGTTCTTCAATATCAGCCATCATCTGCTGGCGGGCGTCAAGCTCGGGCACATCACGCCCCTGATCTCGCGCCTGAAGCAGGCCGGCATCCCGCATTTCGTCAAGTACATCGGCGCCCCGGAGAGCATCGGGACCATCCGCGACCACATGCGGTCGCTCCAGAAGGAGCAGGTGGGCGTCGCGGTAACTCTGCTGGAGACCTATGCCAACCCCTGGCGGGGCCGGCATCTGCCGCGAGACTACAGCGAGCAGGAACTGCGCGATTTGCTGGAGCTGGTCACGCTCGACGTGCACGGGATGCAATTCTTTGGAGGGATCGAGAGCCAGGGGCTGCCGTGCTCGGCCGGGTACAGGTACTTCACGCTGAACATGCGCGAGCAGCGCGAGCTGTGCGCGTGCTGCCATCGCTCCGATCCGGTCGATTGGAAGCAGACCGTCTTCCTGCGGCCCGCGGCGACAAAGACCATGTATCCTTGCACGACGTCGAAGTGCCTGGGTGACCTGATGTTCATTATCGGTTGCCAGGGCCTCGGCGATGAAATCGATCGATTCGAACAGGTGTGTCGCGGGATCTCTCCGCCCGTCGGGATCGAGTCGGTCCTGCGCTATACGAAGGCCATCGCGCAGCAGCGTCGTCTTGTGCTCCAGGACCGGTTCGACGCCTTCTGCCAGCGATTCCACAGCGAGCGGACCGCGCCACAGCCGGAGGCGCCTTGTGCTGCCGTCGCCGCTGGGCCCGCCCCGTTCCGTGAGAAGGTCCTGTCGCCTGAATCGGCGAAGGGCACAAAGAAGCTCTCCGAGTATCTTGTCGCCTTCCATTCGCTGGCGCAGAAGAGCGAGGCGGAAATCCAGCAGATCTTCCGCGCCATCCCGTTGCGAGGATACTACTACGATCAGCGACGTTGGCCCGGGTGGCAGAAGCACAACCAGTTGAAGTACTTCCTCAACAAGGCGTACGGCTTCCCGATGAAGTTCAACGTCGAGGTGGCGACCCAGTGCGTCTTCAAATGCGAGTTCTGCGTGCTGCACAGCGGCCGGCTGGCGCAGAAACGAACCCAGCGCTTCCTTCGCTTCGAGGACTTCGCCCGGCTGTTCCTTCAGATCCAGCCGTTTGTGACGCACGTCGAGTTCACCGGAGGCGAGCCTCTGCTGAACGCGGATCTCGGCAAGATGGTCCGCTTGTGCAACGACTGGAGCGTCAAGACGGTCATTGCCACGAATGCCAAGCTGCTCGACGAGAAACGGATCGACGCGCTGCTGACGGACCCGCCGTCGGAGCTGCTGGTCGCCTATGAAACCGGGCAGGTCGAAGCCTACGAGAAACATCGCCGCGGCGGCAACCTGGAACTGCTTGTCCACAACATCAAAGGGTTCGTCGAGGAGCGCAACCGGCGGGGGCAGCCGTCTCCTCGCGTGAAGCTCCAGACCGTGGTCAGCCGCGAAACCGTGTCGCACATGGAGGAGTTCTGGAGGGACGCGGAACTGCTGGGTGTCGACGAAGCCTGCTCCAAGCCCATCTTTGTCTGGCCCGATGGGGACGATGCGCACTGGCAGATGATGAAGGACAAGTACCTGATCCCGAACCACCCGCTGAGCTACTACCGAGCCGATGCCCAGGGTCGCCTGCTGCCGACGGGGCGGGAAGGGTTCTGCCCGAACGTCGAGAACGTGCACGTCGGCGCCGGCGGCGAAGTGGTTCCCTGCTGGTATAACCTCCTGGCGTCGCCGTCGATGGGCAACGCGCTGACCGAGTCGTTCGTCGACATCTGGTTCTCGCCGACGTACGATCAGTTCCGCCAGCGCATGGTCGCCCACACCGCCTACGAGCACGGCTGCAAATACTGCATCGGCGTCCATGATCCGAAGTTGTTCGAAACCAGAGTCTTCGCCGGCAAGACGGAGTCGAAGGTTCCGGCATGATCGCTATTCGCGAATACGATACGAAAGTCGCGGTGCCCACGACGCCTCCTGACGACGAAGGATGGATCCGGCAGTGGCACGGGCTGTACATGCTGGCCGAATCGTTCTCGCAGGAGAGTTGGCAGGGTCACGCGCAGTTGTTTTCGGGTCCTTCCTATCCGGCGCACGCACTGGAGGCCTTTGCCCTGATCTCGATCCTGCGTCACTTTGCTGGGCTCGATCGCTTCCACTTCATCGAACTGGGCAGCGGGCGGTCACCCTGGTGCCTGACCGTGGCCAGCGTGGTCGCGAACCGCCTGTTCGAGACGCGAATCGCTGACTACTTCGCGCTGGCGGTCGAGGCGGAGCCGCATCATTACATCTGGTCGGCGCTGCACTTTCTGCGACAGGACATTCACGGCGAGGTCGTTCACGGCGCGGTGGGCCGCAGCCGAGGGACCTGTCGTTTCAAGGCCGACACCGACCCGGCGGCCCACATGGGACAGGCGGTCCGGCCCGACGGCAACATCGTGGTCGAATGCTACACGATCGAGGACCTGATGCGCGTCCACGGTCTGGCGCGCGTTCACGCAGTGCACATGGACATCCAGGGCGAGGAGGTCAACGCGGTGATCGGAGCGCAATCCTCGCTGGACGCCATCGACTTCTTTATCATTGGAACGCACGGATCGCAGATCGAAGCCGAACTGAAACGATGGCTCGGGCGCACGCATCGGCTGGTGCTGGAGCTGCCGCGAGGTGGATCGCTGCACCTGGCCGGCATCGATCGGCCCTTCGTCTCTGCGGATGACGGCGTTCAAGTTTATCAGCGAGAAGCATTGTGTCGGGGAACCTGAGAACCCAGGAGCCAACTCCTCCCTGGCGTCTGGGCGAAGACGTGAAGACCGAACGGCTCCTTGCCTATCTGGCGGAGTGCTCGGACCGGTTGCGAGCCGCGCTCGGACGGCAGGACCACGTCGGCATTTGCAGCGCTTTGCGCGAACACGTCTATCGCGTGGTCAACTGGTCCAACTGCGGGCTCAACACCAGGCGTTTCTTCCACCGGTTCGCGGACGTCTCGATTTCGGATCTGATCCTGCTTTCCCATGCCAAGGAAGTCGGGTTCCTGTGCGGGGGCACGTCGGAGTTCCTGCGGAAACTCTACGTCGCCCTCGGGTATGACGCATACGTCTACAATTACGGTCTGCCGGGCGTATCCACGCACGTGACGACCCTGGTGATGATACCCTGCGGCCGCGAGACCATGCCGGTGTTTCAGGACGCCACGTTCAATTTCACTCTTGAAGCGAAAGGCACATCCGACGCCGTTGCTGTGTTTCGGGCGGTTGCGCGGGCAGATTTCGCCGATCTGCGCATTGTCAAGGGCGCCATCGGGCCGAGGAATATCTATTTCCTCGCGGATGCCGTCCATGAGTCGTTTGATTACTACCAGGCGAACGATGTCTTCCTCGGTCCGGCCCGGGCGGAGCGGTCGGCCATCACGCACACGAACCTGCTGGTGGCGCCGGCGGACCTCGACTACGACACGAGCTACCGAAGGCGAAGAGAGGCAGGCGTGCTCGATGCCCTTTCCGCACGATTGGGTCGTCCACGTTCGGAGGTCCATCTCTCGCAACTGATGCTCTTCCCGATCGACATCGGCCCGACCCACCGAGCCGACCACCGCAGAGTGTTTGACACGTTGCTGACGATCGCGGCCGAGGCGCGGAAAGCCTCGTGCCCGCAGGAAGGTGGCGCGACAGAGGATACAGGGAGTGTCCCGATGAACGTTGGACAGATGGTCAGTGCCGGCATCGACATGTACCACAAGGGCGACGTGCCCAACGCCACGAGCGTGTTCCGTCACGCGGTGGCGGCCGATCCCGAGCACGCGAATGCGTGGAACAACCTGGGCGTGCTGCTGGTCCAGCAGAACCAGATCTCCGAGGGCCTGCGTTGTTTCCAGAACGCCTTTCGGAGGGACCGCACCAACGGCGCCCTCGTGTCGAACTACGTCAGCGTGTTGCGCAAAGCCGGTCGGTCGGATGAGGCCCACGACGTCGTCGATCAGTATCTTCGGGCCGGCGGCGATCCGCAGCGCTTCGGCGGCGTGGCCGACAAACCGGCCGAAGCGCCCGCCGATTCTATGCCCCTCGACGACAGGACTGTTCCCTTCGTTCCGGTCCAGGAACTGCACCGCGCCCTCGGATTCCAGACGCCGATCGAGTACCCCGCGTCGTCGCTGACCAAATCGCTCAGCGCCTGGAAGATGGAAATCGACGACATGCCGATCTTCCGCTACCTCTATCGCCACTTTCGGCCGCGACGCCATCTGGAGTTCGGCACCTGGCAGGGCGCCGGCGTCGTCTACTGCCTCCAGGAGTGTGACGCCACCGTCTGGACGCTGAACCTGCCGTTCGGGGAATCGCAACCCAACGGCGAGCCGGCCTATTCCGGCGACGGCGACTCCTACGGCCTGGGCACCTCGCTGGTAGGTGAATGGGCGCGGCGCATCGGGCTGCCCGAGCGGCGCGAACACCCGACGGACTCGTTCGGCTTCATCGGCCGCTTCTATCTGGAGAAGCAGCTTGGACATCGCGTCTGCCAGATCTTCTGCGATTCGCGGCAGTGGGACACCTCGAACTATCCGCCGGGGTTCTTCGACACGGCTCTCATCGACGGCGGCCATTTCCCCGAGATCGTCGCCTCCGACAGCCGCAAGGCGCTGTCCCTGCTCCGGCCCGGCGGCCTGATCCTCTGGCACGATTTCTGCCCCTCGATGCGCGACCGCAGTCCCGTGGTCCAGGGAGTGATGCAGGGCGTGGAAAGCATCCGTGACCTGCTTGCGGATCAGCTCGAACGATGGTTCTGGATCAAGCCCAGCCATATCCTCGTGGGGAGGAAGAAGGCATGAGAGTGCTGCAAGTCATGCCGAAGCGCAAAGGCGCCGGCAATATCCTGCTGCAATACCGCAACAAGGTCACGTCCAGCAACGGCGAAGACGGCATCATCGAGTACATCGCGGCGAGGATGAACGTCGCTCCGGGCTATTGCGTCGAATTCGGCGCCTGGGACGGCCGCCTGGGAAGCAACACGTGGAACCTTCTGAATCATCGAGAGTGGAAGGGCCTGCTGATCGAAGCGGACCCCGCCAAGTACGCCCAATTGGAGAACCTGTACCGCAACCATCCCGGCGTGGTGACCGCCAACGCCTTCGTCGGCTGGCAGGGCGACGCGGCGCTGGACCGGCATTTGGAGCGGTACGGCGTGCCTGCCGACTTCGCACTGCTGAGCATCGACATCGACGGAAACGATTGGCACGTCTGGCGGTCTCTGACGCGGTTTCGGCCGCGGATCGTTGTGATCGAGTTCAACAACCACGTTCCCAACGACATTCTCTTCATCCAGGAAGCGGATATCGCGGTGAACCAGGGCAGTTCACTTCTGGCGATGATCGAGCTGGGCAAGCAGAAGGGATACGAGTTGGTCTGCACTCTGGGGTGCAACGCCTTCTTCGTGCCCCGGGAGTATTTTGCCCTGTTCGGCATCGAGAACAACCATATCGATGCCATGTTCGACGACACGCGGACGGAAACGAGAGTGTTCCAGTGCTACGACGGTACGCTGGTCCTGGCGGGGAAGAAGTCGCTGAACTGGCACAAGATCGACTTCTGTGACGAGGACATCCAGATTCTGCCCGCTTCGCTGCGACGGTACGGCAAGCGGCTGGATGTCTCCCCCACGACCTGACGAACGAGGACGCACACCCGGGACAGCGCGATGCGAAGGCCCGAGAAGTGAGGATGCACGCAGTGAACGATACACCCTACTTGAGCGTGGTGGCCACGTCGCGAAACGACGATCACGGCGGCAATCTGGTGCTGCGCATGCAGTTGTTCGTCCAGTGCCTGATGGCCCAGGCGAAGCGGCACCGCCTGAAGACGGAACTGATCCTGGTGGAATGGAATCCGCCCGCCGACCGTCCCCGGCTGAGGGAGGCGCTGCGCTTCGACGCCCATCATCCGTTCTGCTCGGTGCGCATCGTCGAGGTCCCGGCGGCGATCCACGCTCGCTATCGGCACGCGCAGGCCTTGCCGGTGTACCAGATGATCGCCAAGAACGTGGGCATTCGCCGGGCGCGCGGCCGTTTCGTCCTGGCGACGAACGTGGACATCGTGTTCTCCGATCCGCTGTTTGCCCGCCTGGCGAAGCAGGATCTTCAGTCCGGGCGCTGCTATCGCAGCATCCGCCACGATGTGGACAACGCATTGACGTCCGGGATGCCTGTCGAAGCGGTCCTGGACTATTGCCAGAGCCATTTGATCCGCGTGAACCAGCGAGAGTGCTCGCTCAACGTGCGTGACGGGTCCAGACATGTCGTCTACCGTCCGGGTGTGAGTGAGGCGCAGCTTGGGCACCCGAAGCTGTTCACCAACGGTTGCGGCGATTTCACCCTTCTGGCGCAGGAGGACTGGTCTCGTCTGCGCGGCTACGCGGAACTGGACATGTTCTCCTTCCATCTGGATTCACTGTTCCTGCACTGTGCGTACTACGCCGGGATCGCCGAACACGTGTTTCCCGACGACCACGTGCACTACCACATCGAGCACCAGGAGGGGTGGACCCCGGAGATTCATCGCGACCGAACGCTGGACGCCCGGTTGGACAAGGGACAGATCGATCGTCTGGACAACGCCTCCCTGCGCCGGCTGCTGGACCGCATGCGAAACGAGGGAAAACCGCTGATCTTCAACGACGCGAACTGGGGCCTGGCCAACGACCATTTGGCCGAAGAGCGCGTGACCATTGCGGATTGGGAACGAACGGAACCGCAGGAGGCCGCGAGCGCGGGCAAAGCGGCCGATACAGCGTGGGCTAAAGCCCATCCTACGTATCTGAGCGTCGTGGTGACGACGCGGAACGATGACCACGGCGGGAATCACCTCCATCGGTTCCAGGTCTTCCTCGACCATCTGGCCGACATGTGCGCGCGGCATCGCCTCGCGGCCGAGCTGATCGTGGTGGAATGGAACCCCGACCCCTCGCGGCCGTCGCTGGTCCAGGCGATGCGCTGGCCCGATCCGTCGCGACTGGCGAGCCGGGTGATCGTTGTTCCTCCTGAGATTCATCGATCGTACCGGAACTCCGACAAGTTCCCGTTGTTCCAGATGATCGCCAAGAACGTGGGAATTCGGCGGGCCCGAGGGCAATACGTTCTGGCGACCAACATGGACGTGCTCTTCTCTGACGAACTGGCCGCCTGGCTGGCCCGGCGGGAGCTGCGGGAGGACTGTGTCTACCGCATCGACCGGCACGATGTGGGCCAGACCGCGATCCCGTCGGGATTGTCGCGCGACGAGGTCCTGGAGTTCTGCGCCCGTCACGTGGTGCGCGTCCACGGGCAGCATGGCACCTGTGCGTGGGGCGATCCGCCGCGGGTCGGCGATCCGGACCGACTGCACAGCCATGCCTGCGGCGACTTCACCCTGATGGCGCGCACCCAGTGGGAGCGGCTCAAAGGCTATCCGGAATTCCCCCTGTGGTCGATCTATCTGGACGGCCTGCTGCTTCATGCGGCGCGCGCCGTCGGTCTGGAGCAGAAGATCCTTCGCGAGCCACTGCGCCTCTACCATGTCGAGCATTCGCTCGGCTGGGCGGTGAACCAGGACACCGTCAAAGAGCGACCGAGCCTGGATTACCACAAGGAATACCAGCCCCTGTGCGCGGAGATGCTGCGTACTCACAAGGCGCTGGACGTGAATTCGGAGAACTGGGGCCTGAAGGATAAGGCGCTGGAAGAGTGTGAGCCTGGAGCGCGCGGTTTGCCGCCGGCGTCGATGACGTGCACTGCCGGCGAGCGGCCGGACGGCTTGTCGGACAAGATCGTCCGCTCCTGGATCGACCGCATCAGCTCCACGGAGAATCGACTCTACTACCGAGACCAGTCCGCACAGACCCTGATCGCTCTGGCCCGCTATGCCCGCACAATGAATCCCACGGTGGTCGTGGAGCTGGGAACGCTGGCCGGGCTTTCGCTGCGCACCTGGATCGCCGCGGCCGAACGCGCCAGGATCTACGCGGTCGATCTGAGCTTCCAGACCTTGCAGGAGACCGGACGCGTTCTGCCCCTGGACCTGTCGCGCGTCACTCTGCTGGAGCAGGACATCCTCAAGACGGATTTTGCATCCCTCTGGACCGCGCAGGACCGGGTGATCTTCTTCGTGGATGCGCACGATCTGCCCGGCGTGCCGATCATGGAGCACGTGCTGACGAGGGCGCTTCCGGCCTTGCCGGACGGCAGCCTGGTGGTCGTGGACGATCTGTGGTTCAGCGCCGAAAGACTGACGCGCGACAACGCCAAGGCGTTTCTGGACAGCCGCGTGGTTGCAGAGATCGACGAGCTGCAATGCTTCGAAGGGTATTACGCGCCGTACCACGAAGGCGGCTCGTTCATGGGCTTTGCCGAGGTTATCCCGCTGCTGAAATTCGTCAACGCGCACGGCATTCTGCTGGCCTGCGAGAAAGGGGGCAAGCAGGTCTCGTTCGTGTGGCGAAGCGCCTTGCGAGAGGCAGTCAGATCGCGCGGGGCAGGTTCAACGGAGCCGGCCGAGTGCTACGGTTCGGTGTTGCACAATCCGCTGACCTCTGTTCCCGTGCCGGCGCCGCTGCGGGAAATGATGGACGGCCTCGCCCAGGAGTACCGGCAGAAGAAGATCGTGCCGGTAGCGGAACGCCTGGCCAGGCTCCTGGAGCAGTATCCCAACGATCCGGGTTTGTCCTATGCCCTGGCAGTTTGCCTGGCCCGCTGCCGCGAGCTGACGCGCGCCAGAGACATCCTCGGTCGCGTCGTCCGCGACGGTGCCGATCCGCGTTGCCGTCGGCTGTTCGACGATCTTGTCGCGCGGGTTGGACCCGGTGGCACGGCGTCGTCCCGAGTTCCTTCCTCGCCGCCGCAGGACGGAGAGGGGCTGACGATCTTCGCGATGCCCAAGCCGTTTGAGGGACACATCGCGACCATCCAGAAGAACGCGATCCGAAGCTGGGCCCGGCTGCGGCCGGCCCCGCAGATCATCCTCTTCGGCGACGAGCCGGGGACACGTCAGATCGCGCAGGAGGTCGGCGCCTGTCACGTGCCCGACATCGAGCGCAACGAATTCGGAACGCCCCTGGTCAATAAGCTGTTCGAGGAGGCCCAGAAGCGCGCTTCGCATCGGATCGTCGCTTACGTGAACGCCGACATCATTCTTTTTGAGAGCTTCGTAAAGGGCGTGCGGGAGGTCCAGTCGCGTCTTGCGAAGTTCCTTCTCATCGGCCAGCGCTGGGACCTCACGGTGCTCGACGAGATCGACTTCGGCCGGCCCGACTGGCCCAGCATGCTGCAAGCCCAGATGCAGGAACGTGCGATGCTGCACGGCGAGTGCGGCCTGGACTACTTCGTGTTTCCCAAAGGGGTGTACCCCGAGATTCCACCGTTTGCGATCGGGCGAATCGCCTGGGACAACTGGCTGGTCATGGCTCCGCACCGGGCCGGCGTTCCGGTCGTCGACGGCACCGAGTTCATCACGGCGGTCCATCAGGACCACGATTATGGACACGTCGCCGGAGGCCGGCGTGGCGCCTGGAGCGGCGCAGAGGCCTCGCGCAACCGCGCCTTGGCCGGAAAGGTGGATGATTCGGCCTATGCCTCCGGGGCCGAGTGGGTCCTGCGGCGAGATGGGCGGCTGGCCGAATCGCGGCCGCGAGAACCGGTGTTCGGCAGCACGGCGTACCGGGAGTATCGCCATGCCTGGCTGGCGAAGGAGGCGCGACGATTGATGGCCCTCGACCGAATGGAGCTGGCGGCGGCCAAGTGGGAGGAGACGCTCCCGATTCTCGAGCGCCTGCTGATTGCGGCACGGCGCAAGGGAAGCTCTCCGGACTCGGACGGTGTCCGACTGGCCGAATGCTATGCGACCGCGTGCGTGTCACTGGCCCAGTGTCATATGCAACTGGGTTGCCACGATCGAGTCGTGGCGGACTACACGCGGCTGCTGGAGACCTCCCTTTTCGAGATTCCGCAGAAGCAGCGTGACGACATCCAGCGGGTGTGCGATCGGCTGCGCGAGCGTCTGCCGCAGAGCAAAGACCCTCTGGTGCATTCGCCCGTCGATCGACAGAAGCGATCCGCTCCGGCCGAAACGGTTCAGCCCTCGAGATGCTGTGGGGCGGCGAGACCGGGCCTCGGTGAGAAGCGGCTGGCCCTGATCGTCTCGATTCCGGATCGCGCCGACGATTTGCGCCGTCTCCTCGTGGACCTCGAAGACCAGGTGGACGATATCCGCATTCTGCTGAACGAGTACGAAACGGTCCCGGAGGACCTGTATCGTTTCGCCAAGGTCACTCGCGTCGAAGCCAGTCCGAAGGGCGAGTTGTATGCCAGCGGGGCCTGGGACTTGCTGATGCCGGATGACGAGGGGTATGTGCTCGTGATGGACGACGACATCAAGTATCCGCCGGATTATGCCGACACGATGATCGCGAAGATCGAGGAGCATCAGCGTCGCGCCGTCGTCGTGGTCCACGGGATGGATTTCCGTCCGCCGTTTGCCGACTTCGTCGTGGATCGGAACATGTATCATTTCGAAACCGCTTGTCGTCAGGATCGTGTGGTGCATGCCGGAGGCGTGGGGACGCTGGTGTTCCACACCAGCACGATTCGCCCCCGGAGCCGTGACTTCCCGAACCCTAATTTCCGCGACCTGTGGTTTGCCGTTCTGGCGGCCAAACATGAGGTGCCCATCGTGTGCATCGCGCACGACGCCGGCTGGCTGCTTGCCAAAAGGATGCGCGGCAGACAACTGTGGCGCATGGCCTACGAACAAGGCCAGAGGGACCTGAAGAATGAGGTCTTCCGAACCCGCCTTCTGCCTTTGCTGAACATCGACGTGCTCCAGACCCACGCGACCGATCATCGCTTCACCATCTTCTGCTTCACCAACGGTCGTAGCACGTTCGACTACTGCGTCCGATCGCTGACGGATTCCTGGGACCAGCACGAGAAGACCGTCGTGCTGCGAGATATGGACTTCTTCGAGGCCACTGCCCAATGCCTCGAAGATTGTGAGACACCGTACTTCTTCAAGGTCGACGACGATTTTCTCCTCCACCCCCAAGCCATCGCCTACATGCGAAAGAAGGTGCTGGAGTATCCTTGTCCGGAGGAACTGGGGATCTACTACTGCCATCTGTGGGAGGACTGGACCAGCCGCGTGCGACAGAGCATCAAGGTCTACCGGGCCGAGGCCCTGCGTCGGATCGGCGGGTTCCAGGCGAACGATCAGGGGAAGGTGGACGAGGCGACCAAAGCAGCGCTGGAGCGGGCCGGGTTCAAGGTTGTTGAGGACCCCAGCGTGGTGGCACTTCATGCCTGCGGCACTTGGGAAGAGCAGTTGGAGTACGAGCGGCTCTGGAGCGCGATGGCCGATGCGCCCTACAAGAAGCCCACACATGATGCGATGAAGGCTTACTGCGGAACCAAATCGCTCGATACGCAATACGCCATGAGGTTGGGGACGCTGGAGTCCATCAACCGGCAGTTGAACACTCCGTTCCACCGCTTTCTGGTCGAGAGCGCAGCGGACTCTCCCAGCAGCGCGCTACCGGAGAGCGAGGTATCCGACTCCTCGGCGCATGTGGCGGAGGATACTGCGGCCGGCGGAAGCCTGCTTCATCCGTCCTCCCGCCCTCGGCGACAGAGGGTACGCGATCGCCTTCTGCGGGCAGAGCCGACGGCGCGACGCGGATCGCAACCCGACGCCGGACGTCGGCCACGAGTCACCGTGGTGCTGGCGTGCCGCGATGGGGAGCGACACCTGCCGGAATGTCTGGACAGCATTCTGAAGCAGACCCTGTCGGAGTGGGAGCTGTTCTTGCTCGACGACGGCAGCACGGACGGCACGCGGCAGGTCATGGAAAAGTACGCCGCCCGCGATGCGCGCATCCGGCCCTTCTACTTCGACCAGAGCGCCGGGCCGTACATTCGCCGCAATTTCGCCATCGAGCGCGCCGGCGCTCCTTTCGTCGTGATCCAGGACGCCGACGACCTCATGTGCCCCGAGAAGCTGGAGCGGCTGTGGTTGGCCATCACCCAGGACGACCGTCTTGGCGTGGTCGGCTCGTTCTACCACATGTTTCTCGATGAGTACCAGGGGGCGGAACACAGCGATACGGTCGTCCTGAAGACGACGCACGAGCAGATCCTGGAAGAATACCGAAACGCGGCCGTCTGTGATTTCTGCTGGCATGGCTCGGCCATCATCCGCAAGCGCCTCTTTGAGGATATCGGGCCCTACGACGAGAACCCCTTCGCCTCGGACTCCTTCTGGCTGGCCAAGGTCGCGGAGTATGCGTGCCGAAGCGAGGCGGTTCGCTTGATGAATCTGCCGGAGGTGCTGACGCTGCGACGGATGCACGTCAGCTCTCAAACGGGCAGCCTGCCGGCGTTCGATCCACGCAGTCGGCGGGCGCACTTCAAGGAGCACCGCCGCCAGAAACTGTCGGAATTGATTCGAACGCTCCATGCCGACCCTCGTGCCGATATCAAGGCGGTCCTGCGTCGCACCGTTTGTGGCGACTTCATCAAGCAGAACGCACGGCTCTTCCCCGAATGGGAAAACGCGCCTTTGACCGGTCCGATCGTCCAGGGTTTCCTCGGACGGATTTACAGTCACTTCACGAAGGGGCAGTTCGTTCAATGCCTCTGGACGAGCCGGATCGTGGAACAACTGGTGACGGGCATCGCGCAGAACGTGCGAAGCTACGAACTGATCAAGGGTCTGGCCTATTTCGCACTCGGGTACCCTTGCGAGAGTCGGGAATGCCTGGACCGGGAATGTGACATTCATGGGACCCCTGTGGCGATGCAGTTCCGCGCGGACTGGCTCGATCGGGGCAACGGTCTCCAGCCGCGAGCCCAGCGTTTGAGCCTCATCGAAAGGGCCCTCTTTCATCCGGACGGCAGACGAACGGAGCCGGTCGAGTGTCTTCCGGACAGCGGCGCCAAAGGACCGACGGGCGTGTCGGTTATCGTGTCTCTCGCGGGGGATGCGGCGTCGTGGGCCGATGTGATCGCTTCTTTCGACGCACAGACGGAGAAGGACTTTGAGGTCATCGCACTGGTTCCAGCGCCTTTGGCGGAGGACCTGGCGCGTCGGGCCGCACACGTCGGCTTTCGTCTCTCCGTCCTCGGCACGAGGGAGGGAGCGAGCCCGTGTCGCTACAGGAATGCGGCAGCCGAGCAGGCGCAGGGCCGCTGCCTTGCGTTCCTGGGAGAGTACGTGGCGCCGGACCGTGACTTCGTCGCACGTGTACAGCAGCATTTCCAGGAGAAGGACCTCTGCGGCCTGCGAGGCCGGATTCTCTGTGAGGGCCGTTCCTCCACTCCCCTCCGATTCGACTTGGGGCCGGACCAGATGGCCGCTGCATGGGACATCGACGAATTGTGTGTCTTTGACAGAGAGACCTTCTTCCGCCTCGGCGGGTTCCCCGCCGTGCCGTTCGATCACGGGGCGATTCACCTCTCGCATCGGGCGTACGCCGATCTGCGTGACGGTCGGCGTCGTATTCTCTATTGCCCCGATGTGCTCTGTCGCTACCGTGGACCGGAGGAGGCGCGGGTTGGTCTCGTAGATCGGTTCGCCATGGAGAATCGCTTCGCGGTCAGTCAAGCGCTGCTCGCGGTCGATCTCCAGGAGGACCAGGAACGTCATGTATGGGGATTCCGCGAGTTCCTGGAGGGGTTGTACTGGCGAGACACCGGTACGCCGGAAGAGTGCTTCCGACGGTTTCTCCGGACCAGCCTGTTTTTCCGGGAGCGCGACCCTCGCCTGGCAAGCGAGTGGGCGCGGATGGCGCTGCGGCTGCGTCCGGACTGCATTGAGGCCCGTTGTGTCCTGGGTTCTGCGCAGGCGATGCTGGGCCAGCCCGGTGACGCATGCGTTCTTCTCGAAACGTGCCTTGAGCCGTTGGAGGAATTGATCGCCTTGGAGCGGCTGGATCGCGCGCGAAGCGAGTTCAGAGGCTATGCCGATATCGTGGAATGTTACGTTGCCAGTTGTACGCTTCTGGCCGAGTGCTATATGAAGACGGGCCGGTACGATCGCGTGGGCGTCACCTATGCGCGACTGCTTGGGAACCCCCATGTCCATCTCGATCCGGCTCAGCGGCAGAACATGGAACGCATACGAGACCGCCTGGTTTCGTCGCACCGGGCCGAGATCGTGCCCGTGCCCTCGCATGGGGCCGGATGCGGACGCGATGTGGCGCCGGTGAATTCTGCTCCGCCACGCAGGATGGAGCCGCAAAGCCCGGCGGTGCCATCGACAGATGGGTCAGGCCGGGATCGTGCGTCGGAAAACCCGTGCGTTGCGAAGCTGACGGAGCTGGAACGCATGTATCGATCGATGCCGCCAGGATCGGCGTCCCGACATGCGGTGGCCAGCCGGCTCGCCAAACTGTTCCGCAAGGCCGGCGCGACCGACAAGAGCAGGATGCTGGAGATGGAAGCCCGGGCCATCGGCAACACCATGGCCTACGAAGAGGCCCGGCGGACCAAACCGGACGTCTGTTCCCATCGCCCCGTGACCGTGGAGTTCAACGTGATCACCCGGTGCAACGGCGGCTGCGTCATGTGCAGCTACGGCACAGACGGCGAGATTATGGACCTGGCACAGTTCCAGCATCTCGCGGACGAGTGGCTGCCGGCCGCCCGCGATGCCCATCTGATCGGCGGCGAGGTCCTGCTGCACCCGCAGTTCTACGAGCTCTGCGAATACGCCAATCGTTTTGGCGTGTGCCTCGGTATGACGACCAACCTGTCGACGCTGGCGGGACGGAGGGCAGAGGCGATCACGAGGTTCTTCCACACGGTTCGGGTCTCTGTGGATGGGGCCACCCGACAAACCTATGAATCCATACGTCGGCGTCTGAGCTTCGAGCGACTCTGTCAGAACCTGGCGGTTCTGGCGGACATCAAGCGAAGCAGGCCGGAACTCGAGATGGAACTGGCCTTTGTCGCGATGCGCCAGAATATTGCGGAATTGCCCGACGTGATCGAAATGGCCGCCCGGTACGCCTTCGATAGCGTCGCCGTCAATTTCGTCCATGTGTACAATGCTCAGACCTTGGACGATTCGCTGCTGTTTCACCGAGAACTGGCGAACAAGCACCTCGACCTGGCCCGGGCGGCAGCGGCCCGACTCGGCCTGGCTCTGGACATTCCCGACAACTTCGACCTGAGCCGGACGCCCTACGTGGCCTCGCAACAACTGACGGAAGGCCACAGACAATGCACCCGGCCCTGGCAGCGCGTTCGACTGCTCATCCATGGCGAGGTCATTCCCTGCTGTCATCTCCACGACCTTCCGATGGGCAATGCGCTGGCGGAGTCCTTTGAGGGGGTGTGGAATGGCGAGAAGTTCAGAGGACTGCGACAGGCCATCCGGGACAGTCGCGATGAAATGCCCGAGCGATGTAAGCACTGCCGCATACTCATGCGAGGAGCCGATTCCAACGACGCGATGATGCACGTCAATCCGGCTCTTGTGCCCGAACTGAAGCAGCGCCTCCAGACGCGGGCCAGTACGCCGGCGGTGGCTGTATCCACTGCGTCCGCGCCGCGTGTATCCGTGCTGGCAGTCAGCGTGGTGTTGGCGTGCCGCAATGGGGCCGAGCACCTGCCGGAATGTCTGGACAGCGTCTTGGCGCAGACCCTGTCGGAGTGGGAATTGCTGCTTCTCGACGACGGGAGCACCGACAGTACGCGCGGGATCATGGAGGCGTACGCCGCCCGCGATGCGCGCATCCGGCCCTTCTACTTCGACGAAAGCGCCGGACCGTACGTCCGTCGCAATTTCGCCATCCGACAGGCCCGTGCACCGTTTGTCTCGATTCAGGACGCTGACGACATCATGTGTCCGGACAAGCTCCGGCGTCTGTATGACGCAATCGGCGGCGACGAGCGTCTCGCGGTCGTGGGTTCGTTCTACCGGAAGTTCCTGGATGATTTCACCGGCATCGAATCCACGGAGGCCGTGACGTTGCCGGCAACGCACGAAGAGATTCTAAAGGCATACGACGCCCGGTCCATGTGGGATTTCTCCTGGCACGGCTCGGCGATCGTCCGGCGGATGCTGTTCGAGGAGATCGGGCTGTACGACGAGAACCCCTTCGGCGCCGACTCGTTCTGGCTGGCCAAGGTAGCCGAATACGCCCGCCGCACGGAGCGTATCCGGTTGTGCAATATTCCGGAGTCTCTCACTCTGCGGCGGGTGCACAGCGAATCGCAGGTGGGGCAACTGCCGGCGATGGACCCCCGCAGCCGACGAACGCGCTATTCGCAGTACTGCCTCAGCCGGCTCCAGGAGGTGGTCAACACGGTGGCGCGCGACCCCTCGATGGATGTCGCCCGGGCGCTGCGCGAATGCACCTGCGCCGACTTCCTCCCGCGCTTCGGCGCGCAGATCGCCGAATGGGAGCGCGCGCCGATGGACGAAGGGATCGTGGTTCGCTTCCTTCAGCGTGCCACAGAGTGCTTCCGAATGCAGCGTTACGTCAGTTGCGTGCAGACCCTGTCCGCGTTGGAAGGCATGGACCCGGAACTGCCGCATCGCCTCGCCAATGTCGATCTGGTCCGCGCGCTAGCGCTCTATGGGCTGGGGCAGAAAGAGCGGTGTCAGATTTATCTGCGCAGGGAGATGGCCCATCACGACAACCCGGTCGCCCGGCAGTTTTACGAGGAGGCCTTCACGCGAGGCGTGCCGATCGACGTGCACCAGTGGGGCGCTGAGCATGTGGACGCCGTCGCATTGCGAATCACGGATGCAAGGCTTTCGGCCCCGTCTGCGCCGGCAGGGCCCGGCGTCGAGACGGCGGCGGGCGAGTCGCCCAAGGTCACGGTGATCACCGCGTGCCGGAATGCCGCTCGGTTCCTCCCGGAGTGCCTGGACAGCATTCTGGCCCAAACGCTGGGCCAGTGGGAGCTGTTTCTGCTCGACGATGCCAGCACGGACGACACCCGCCGGATCATCGAGGAATACGCGCGACGGGATGGACGCATCCATGCCCATTTCTTCGACGACCAGAAGGGACCGTACGTCCGGCGGAATTTTGCCATCGAGCGGGCCCGCGCGGATTTCATCGTGATTCACGATGCCGATGACCTGATGTGCTCCACCAAGCTGGAGACTCTGTACGACGAGATCAGCCGGGACGACCGGCTGGCGATGGTGGGCTCGAACTACCGTACATTCCTCGAAGCGTATCGCGGTCCGGAATACAGCGAATGCAGCCAACTGCCGTTGAAGGACGACGAGATTCTGACCCGGTTCAAATCCTGGCAGCACGGGATGAGTCACGGATCGGCGATCATCCGCAAGACCCTCTTCGCCGAGATCGGTCTCTACGACGAAAATCCATTCTCCGCCGACTCCTTCTGGTCGGCGAAACTGGCTTTGTATGCCGAGGCCGGCCGGCCCATCTTCGTGAAGAATGTGCCCGAGAGCCTGACCCTGATCCGTCTGCACGCGATGAACCACACGCGGGTCGTCTCGACACTCGATCCGCGCAACCGAAGGACGCGGTACCGGCAATACTGCGAAGGCCGGCTGTGGCGCATCCGTGAGCGGCTGAAGTCGGAACCCGGCATGGATATCGGACGGGAACTGCGCCAGTGTGCCTGCGGCGACTTCCTGACCCGTTTCCAGGCCCAGATCCTCGCCTGGGAGAGTGAGCCTTTGAACGATCGAGTGGTCCCGGAGTATCTGGACATCGCCTTGTTGCTGTTCAACAGGGGCTGTCACGTCAGTTGCGTCAATGTCCTCAACAACGTGGAGGCATTCGATCCGGGCGTGGCCGCTCGTGTGGCCGGCTATGATCTGCTTCGAGGTCTGGCGTTCTTCGCGCTGCGGATGAACGGGCCAGCGCGGCTGTGTTTGGATCGCGAGATTCGTCGTCACGGCACGGCCGCGGCCCGCCGATTTGTCGCAGATGCCTTCGAGTCCACCAAGCCGGTCGATCTGGCGTCCTGGTGTCAGGAGTGCGGGGAGCGATTCGGTCTGCGCCTGGTGGAGGCCGGACCGCCAAAATCGCGGCAGACGACGCTTTCGTCCGTCGGGGTCTGAAAAAACGGATCAGCGGCTTTAGGACGATGCGAGTCCGAACGATAACACTATCGGGGTCGATCGTTCCGACAGCCCTGGGGATTTCTGTGCGCCGCCGGGTCGGCGGCCAATGAAGGGTCGATAATCATGGGCGAATTGCGGCTTTCCGGCCTGTCGACGGGCATTGACACCGAGACACTGGTCAAGCAACTGGTCGCGATTGAAGGGCAACGGCGCGACAAGTACGTCGAACGAAAAGAGACTTGGGACGAGCGCCGGGAGGCCTTGAACACGCTGGAAACGAAGCTGGAGGCCCTGCAAAAGGCGGCCGAAGGTCTTTCCGACGCCAAGAAGCTGCGTTCCTTCGGAACCAAGACCAGCGATGAGGATATCCTTTCGGCCGAATCGTCCAACACGGCTTATGAGGGCAGCCATTCGGTCGTCGTGAATCGGCTGGCGAATGCGGAACGCTGGGTGCACACCAGCGGCCTGGAATATGCGGAAAGCCTCGTTGGGGCCGGCACGTTCATCTTCTCATACAACAACGAAGAGATGGTCATCACCACCACGGAGGACACGACGCTGGAGGAACTCGTGGGGCTGATCAACAACGACGCGAGTAACCCGGGCGTGACCGCGAATTTGCTGTCCTATAATGACGCGTATCATCTCGTGCTGAACGGCAACGACGCCGGCTCGGACTACGAGATCAAGATCAACACCAGCAACACGGAGGTGTGGCAAACGGCCTCGGCCCTGACGGTCGGGGGCGAAAACGTCGCCCTGTCCGATAAGATCCGCAAGCTCGATCAATTCAGCGGCGTGCTGGCGGGCGACGAGTCCATCACCATCTCGGGCACGATGCACGACGGCACGGTGGTCAACCACACGCTGAACGTCAACGAGAATACGACCCTGGATCATCTCCTCGGAGAGATCAATGACGCCTTCGCAGGCACTGCGACCGCGACGCTGGTCAACGGCCAGATCCGGCTGACCAGCGAGACCAGCGGCGTCAGCCAGATGACGCTCAGCCTGGCGTACGATTCCGGATCGGGGTCCACTACGCTGGACCTGCCGGCGATCAGCCAGTCCACGCAGGGGGGCAGTGTGACGGCCAGCCTGGCGGGCTTTGCCGGGTCGGATTTCGTCGAGACGCAATCCGCCCAGGATTCTCAGATCAAGGTGGATGGCTTTCCGCCGGGCGCCGATGAGTGGATCAGTCGCAGTTCGAACACGGTTGACGACGTCATTTCCGGCGTGACGCTGCATCTGCACGACGCCGGGACCGTGCAAGTGAGCCTGACCCGCGACACCGAATCGGTCAAGGACAAGCTCCAGTCGTGGGTGGACGCCTACAATGACGTGGTGGCGTTCATCGCGGCAAACACCGGATACGACAGCACACAGGGGATCGCGGGCCTTCTGATGAGCGACTCGACCGTCACGAGCATTGCCAACAACCTGCGGACGTCCCTGGTTCGGCGAACCAGCGGCTTCGTTATGGACGTGGACAGCTTCCTCATGCCGGGACAGATTGGTCTCGAACTCGACCGCGACGGTCTGCTCTCGCTGGATTCGACGGCGTTCGATGAAGCAATCGCGAAGGACTACATGGGCGTGCTTTCTCTGATCGGGGCCGACAAGACGGGCAGCTCCGACAGCAACGTGGTTCAGTTCTACAGCGCCTCGAGCAAGAACACGCAAGGCGGGACGTACAGCGTGCAGGTGACGGTTTCCGGAGGAGTCATCACCAGCGCCAAGATTAAGCCGGAAGGCGAATCCGCCTATCGCGATGCGATATTCGCCGGCAACATTGTCACCGGAGACCGAACGTTCGATAACAATGGAGCGCCGCTGTACGCGGAGAATGGCCTGACGCTCAGCGTCGATCTCAGCCAGGACGGCACCTTCAACGCCACGGTCCGCGTCAAGCAGGGATTCACCGGGGCGATGAAGGACGTGCTCGAGCGGTTCCTGAAGCCCACGAACGGATGGCTCACACTGGACCAGGAGTCGGTCGAGTCGCAGATTGAGAACCTGGAGGACCGCATCGCGACAGAGGAAAACCGCCTGTCGCGCGTGGAGGCGCGTCTGGTTGCGAAGTATGCACGGCTCGAGAGGACTCTGACCCTGCTGCAAAGCCAGATGTCGGGGCTTCTGTCGAACGAGTAGGCACCGGCCAGGAAAAGCGGCGTGGTTCTCGTCGGTCGCCTCGTACTACTTGCGAGCCTTTCGGCTCTGCCGCAGCCGGTAGATCATCGCCAAGACTTCCGCCACCGCCATGTAGAGCGATTCCGGTATGCGCTGTCCCGGCTGGACGGAGGCGTAGATGGCGCGGGCGACTTCCGGCCGTCGGACGATCGGAATCCCGTACGAACGCCCGATGGCGATGATCTTCTGCGCCACGTGGTCGGCGCCCTTGGCCAGCAGGACAGGCGCGTCCATGGTCCTGGCTTCATACCGCAGCGCGACCGCGACGTGGGTCGGGTTCACCAGGATGACGCTGGCCTTGGGCACCTCGCGGATCAGGCGTTTCATCGACATCTGGATCTGAATGCGGCGGATTCGGCCCTTGATTTCCGGGGAGCCTTCGCTGTCTTTGCGCTCCTGTTTGACCTCCTGGCGGGTCATCTTCAGCTCTTGAATGTACTGCCACTTCTGATAGAGCGCATCGGCCAGCCCGAGCACGACAATCGCGATGCCCACCCGGATCCCGAGGCCGAAGGTCATCGAGGCAATGGAGCCGATCAACTGCGAGGACCAGGCCCAACGGAGGCTGGCCATGGTCTCCAGCTTGTCCCGCAGGTAGAGCCAGACGATCAGGCCGACGATGAGCAGCTTGGCGATCGAGCTGATCAGGCGGACCAGCGATCGCACGTTGCCGAGTCTCTGGATGACGGAAACGGGATTGATGGCGTCCCACTTGAATCCCACGGCGCCGGCGCTGAACGTTACGCCCCCGATGGCGATGCTCGCGGCGATTCCGGCCACACTGATGGCGGCCAGGATGGGCAACATGACGACGACCGCATCCACGATGTTGGCGTTCAGGTACGCCGCAAACGTGGCGGCGTCGGCCATGGGGCCGATCTGCCCGGACACGCTCGCTTCGACCTGACCCTTGAACCAGCGCAGCAGGCCGGGTGCCAGCAGCGCGACACTCAGAAATAACACCAGAAGTGTAACTGCCGAGCCCAGGTCCTGGCTCTGCGGGACCTGCCCTTTTTCGCGGGCCTTCCCCAGCTTCCGCGGGGTCGGTTGCTCTGTCCTTTCGGCAGCAGGTTTGTCGGCCATCGTCGAAACTGACTATGGATCATTGATGATTGGGAGAACGTCTCGCTTCTGCCATCGTCAATCATCCATAATCAATCATCCTTCTAAAGCGGCAGCAGCTTCGCCATCCAACCGGCCATCTCCGTCACATACCCATTGAGGAAGGGCAGAAACGTCGCGGCCATGATCAGCCCCAGACCGATGCGCACCGGCATACTGATGAAGAGAATGTTCATCTCGGGAACCAGCCGCGCCAGCAGGGCCAACGCCACCATGAGGACCATGAACGCCGCCAGCATGGGAGCCGCCAGACGCAGCGCCGCGATCAGCATGGCCGAGCCGGCCGTGAGCACTCCTCCGGTCAGCGTCTGGATCGTCGGGATCGTGCCGGCCGGGAAGGCGGTGTAGCTCTTCGAGAGGATCAGCAGGAACAGATGGTGCCCGTTGGCACTGAGGAACAACAGGACGAAGATCATCTCCAGCAGACCGCCGAGCGGCTGGCCGTTCTCTCCGGTCAACGGGTCCAGAATCTCGGCCATCGTCAGTCCCATCTCACGCTCGACAATCTGGCCGCTGAGCCTGACCACGGAAAACAGCGAGGTGACGATCACTCCGAGGGCCAGGCCGTAGGTGGCTTCGCCGGCCAGCAACAGCATCGCCTTGAGCGTGGAGATCTCGGCCACGTCGATGCCGAGCGGCACGACGGCGGCGAAGAAGACCGAGAGAACCACGGTCGCGGCCACCTTGATCTGCATCGGGATCGCCTGCCACCCGAAGACGGGAAGGATCAGGAAGAAGGCGCTGATGCGCGTCAGGACCAGGGTGAAGCCGAGCAGGATTTCGAGCATCGGGGCCTCCGCCGTCAGTACTTGATATGCTGAATCTGGGCGAAGATTTCGGCGGTGAACCGCAAGGCGATCTGGAGCATCCAACTGCCGAACAGCAGGCTGACGGCGCAGACGGCCAGCAGCTTCGGCACGATGGTCAGCGTCATGTCGCGAATGGACGTGACCGCCTGGAGCAGGGTGACGATGACGCCCACGGCCATGCAGGTGATCAGGATCGGCGCCGACAGGAGCAAGGCGGTCTCCAGCGTATGTCTTCCGAGGTAGAGCACGTAGCTGCTATCCATAGATTCCAGTCCTCTTTGTCTGGGTGTGCCGTTGCGCCCGGGGCCGGTCATCACTGGAACCCGAGGCTGAGGCTCTTGGCCAGCAGCCCCCAGCCGTCGACCAGGATGAACAGGATCAGCTTGAACGGCAGCGAAATCATCACGGGCGGTAGCATCATCATGCCCGCGCTGAGCAGTACGCTGGCGATGACCATGTCGATCAGCAGAAACGGGATGAACAGGAGGCAGCCGATCTCGAAGGCAGTGCGGAATTCGCTGATGATGAAGGCCGGGATGACGATGTGCAGCGGGATGCCCATGGGCGTGGTCGGCGGAGCGACCTTGGCCATCTGGACGAAGAGCGCCAGGTCGTTGCGCCGGCTCTGACGCAGCATGAACTCCTTGATGCACCCGGCCGCGGTGTCGGTGGCCTTCGTGAAGTCGATCTTGTCGGCGAGGTAGGGCTGGATGGCTTCCGTGTTGACCTTGGCGTACGTCGGGGCCATCGTGTACAGCGTCAGAAACAGCGCCAGGCCGATGACCGCCACCGTCGGGGGTATGCTCTGGGTGCTCAAGGCCCGCCGCGCGAAGGACAACACGATCACGATCCGGGTGAAAGACGTCATCATCATCAGCAGGCTCGGCAGAATCGCCAGGCCGCTGAAGATGATGACGAGCTTGACGGGCGTGGACCAGTCGCGGCCCTCTGTCTCTTTGGCGGTGGCCTTGTCGAGGACGGTCGCCAGGTCGTTCAGGCTCGGCACGTTGTTCGATGGCGGAACGGTGGTCGAGTCGGATGGCGTCCCGGGCAATGGCAGCGGCGCGATCGGGCCGGCCATCTGCCCGTGCGACGTTGTGACCGCTGCCCCAAGGACCAGCAGCAGTGCCGTCAGGGTGGTTCGAATCGCCATCATCTATGCACTCACCGGATTGTCGATGTCCTGCCTGGGCAGGTCCAGCCAGGTGTCCCCGATGTGGGCCAGGGCGGCAATGCTCTCGTTGGTGCTGCCGATCAGCAGCCTCTGGTTGCCGATCTCCACCAGGTGCAGCGCCTTGCGCGGTCCGAGATAGGTGGTCTCGACGACGCGAATCTCTTTGCCGCACGCCTTGGTGAGGTTGGGAAGCACCCTCTTGGACAGGTACAGGGCGCCGACGCCCAGGCCCACGACGAGCAGGACCGAGAGCATCATCTTGAAGAACAGCTCCTTGTTGCCGAGATTGCCTGACGCTTCGGGACCCGGCTGGGCGAAGTTGGGATCATCGAACAGGGTTCTCTGCGCCGGCGGGACAGGGGCCGCTTTCTCCTGATCGGTCGCGCGGGCGGCAAAGCCGATCAGCCCGCCGGCGACGACGACCGCGGCGAACATCACCAGTGTTTTCCTTTTCTTCAGATCGTTCACACGGACCTCGAAAGTGTTCTGGCCGGTACGGCTCGCGAAGGAGCTTTGCCGGCGGCGGCCTGACGCGTCCCAATGACGGTCGAGGTGCCGCATCATGAGCAGATGTGCAAACGGTGTGCCGGGACCCTGGGGCCTGTCAAAGAGGGCGTTTCGATGGCGTCAGAGGGATATCGGCCGTTCCGCCGGACGTCGAAGCGACTGAAGAATGGTCAGACTGTCGAAAAACTTGACACGATCGATGTCAGGGGCCCGATTTCAGCATGGCGATGAGAATCTGGGATTGTCCGGGATCGGGGCGGTCCTGGCCTGCCCAGTTGCCGCCCGGGCCGGCTCCCCACCACAGAATGCGCCATGGGGGGGCCTCCTGGGGCGCAGAAGCTCCCGGCCGGGCAACGAAGGTCTGGGCCAACTGTTCCTCCAGGAACCCGGCGACCGCCTGCGCGCGGCGGGCCGAGAGCATCCACTGTTGTCGCTCCGTCGATTCGTCGCCTGCCAGCCCGAGGACATACAGGGTACAGGTTTCGGCACGGAGGTTCTGCTGGAGGTCGAGGCAGTATCTCGACAGATACTGACGGGCCTCCTCGTTGAGCAGGGCTTGGCCGGGCTCAAACCGCACGGCGGTGATCGAGAAGTCGAGGCGACGACCGACGATCTGCGAAGGCAGGGTGGTCATCGATTGGTTGAGACGTTCGAAGATCCGGCGGAGCTTTTCGCGGTATTCATCGAGGGTCCGGTCCGATGTCGTCTCCGGGTCGGAGGTGCGGTACTTTGTTGCAGGGGCGTCCAGATTCGGGACCGGTTTGCTGCCCAGAAGCACTCCCAGGCCGCACAGATTGATGGCCTCCCGGAAGGAATCGCGACCCTGATTGAACAGCTCCGGATCCTGCACGGTCGCCAGCGACAGCAGCAGCACGAAGAACGTCAGCAGCAGCGTCACCATGTCGGAGAAGGTGACGATGTAGGCCGGAACCTTCGGCTTCTCTTCCGGAGGTGAGGAAATCCGCGATCTCAATTGTATGTGCTCCGTTCCAGAATGACGATCTCGACCACCCGGGAGACTCCCGCATTCAGAGCGGCCAGCCCGCTGTGACGCAGCGTCTCGGGGTCCACGGTGGCCGCCGAAGTGATGCTCAGCCGGGTTTTGGCGATGCCCTGACCGTCTGTCAGGAACTGGGCGATCGTCCAGGCCCGGCCCAGCCCGATTTCGTCGGAGGCCTCCTGGCCGGCCTCCAGCGCGTGCTCGCTGACGATGACTCGATTGGGCACCGCCTTCAGCAGGGCCGCCACGTCGGCCAGCATTTGGCGGCCGTGACCGCTGGTCCGGGTCCCGCGCCCCAGAAAGACGTCTTCCGACGGCACCAGAAACACCTTCTGATCCTGGAAATCCATGAAATCCAGACTCTCGCTCGGATTCGATTCGTATTGTCCGTCCACCGTCGGCTTGTCACTGCCTTTCTCGGGGTCCTGCTGGTAGACCACGCGCGGTATGGGCAGCAACGCCTCGTTGGTGCGGGTCAGACGCACCCCGATCGACGAGAGTCCCTCGGCAAACGCCGACTCCATTCTCTGAAAGACCTTATTGTCGAACGAGGAGAAGCTCAGCAGCAGGACGAAGAACGTCAGCAGGAGGGTCATGCAGTCGCTGAACGTGACCATCCATTCCGGAGCGCCCGGATCGTCTTCCTGCGGTTTCTGTCTGCCTTTGGGGGCCATCAGACGGTCGCCTTGATTTCCTTCCGTCGGCTGTGCGAGACGAATGCCTGCATCCGCTCGCGGACAATGGTGGGGTTGTCGCCCTGGGCGATGGAGCAGACGCCTTCGAGAATCATCTCCATGGCCAGCGATTCCTCCTTGGAGTAGATGCCGAGTTTTCCGGCCAGGGGAATGAATACGAGGTTGGAGGCAAATGCCCCGTAAAACGTCGTGATGAGGGCCACCGCCATGCCGGCCCCGATCTGGTCGGGCGAGCTGAGGTTCTGGAGCATCTGGACCAGACCGATGAGGGTGCCGATCATGCCGAAGGCGGGGGCGGCGGCTCCCATGAATTCGAGGATCTTCTTGCCTCCGGCGTGGCGCTCCTGGAGATACTGAATCTCCGGCTCCAGAAGGTCCCGGATGGCCTCGGAATCCTGCCCGTCCACGAGCAGTTGCAGGCCCTTGGCGAAGAAATGATCGCTCAGTTTGCCGATCTCCGGCTCCAGCGCCAGCGTGCCGTCGCGCCGATTGATAGCCGCGAAGTTGACCATCTTCTGGACCAGTTCGGATTGCGCCGGGATCTTGGCGATGATCGTCTTCTTGATGATCGAGAAAATGCTGAGGAACTGCGGCAGCGAGAAGTGAATCATTGTTGCGCAGAGCATCCCGCCGATCGTGATGCACAGCGAGGGAACGTGGAAAAAGATGGCGGCGCCGCCGCCCATGATGATCGCGCCGATGATCACGACCAGGCCGAGCAGGGTTCCGATGATGGTTGCGATGTCCATGGACGCGTTATCCTCCTGTGACCTGTTTGAGCTTCTGACACAACAAGGCAGCCAGGGCCGGCTCGCTCGTCGCCAGTTCGGCCAGCACCTTCGCCTTGGTCCGATCCTGCATGAAGAAGAGGATCTTGACGGCGTCGTCGATGTTGGTGTTGCGTGCGGCCCCGCCGCTCGTCGATTGCGTCATGGCCATGTTGCTGAGGATTTCGCCGGCGCGAATGGGGTCCATCTTGTCGTAGGCGGCCGCGATGGCCAGCAGGTTCGCCTTCTCCGCCTGATCGACTTCCACGCGCGTCTTCTGGAGCATGTCCCGTTCGTTCCGGAGATTCGCAACGGTGGCCGCCAGGTCCACCCGCAGGTTGTTCAGTTCCGCGACGTCCTTCTGAAGGGTCTGCTGGGCGATGGCCAGACGCTGTCTTTCCTTGTCGAGACTCTGAATCTTCGTGTTGTACTCTTCGATCTTCTCGCGCACCTCGAAGATCAGTTCCTTGAGCTGCTCCTCCGTCATCGCGCGGGTATTGGCGCTGTCGTCGGCCGGGGTCAGCGCGGTGGCCAGGACCGTCGGTGCGGTCTTTGCCGGCGACGGGACCCGGCCGGCGGCGGAAGCCGGTTCCTCCGGCGCCGCGCCCTGGACGGCGGCCGGCCTGGTGAGCCAGGCGGTGCCGAACGCGCCGAGGAAGCTGACCAATCCCGCGGCCGCAGTGATTATCAGAAGTTTCTTGCTCACGGTGTATGCTCCCAACTGGTATCCACGGGATGCGCGTGCGACGAGACCGCATGCGGCATCAGAGCATCGGACTGTCTTCGTGCGAAGCTGATGGTCGTTCGGTCATCCATCTCTTTCTGTTCGAGTCTCTCCTGCTCTTCGAGGAAGCGTGCCTTGGCTTCGGCCCGCAGTTTCTCCAGGCCTTCCTTGAATCTCTTGGCCGCCAGGACCTCGGCGGTCTTCTCCTTCTGCCGGACCTCCAGGTCGCGGATCTCGTCTTTCAGCGTTCGGATGATCCGATCGTCCCGGTCGGCGTTCCTCAGGAAGAACTCCTGGGTCCCCAGACGTCCGGGCGACCGATCCTGCGTGATCTCGGCCATGATCTCGCGCAGGATGCGCTGGCGCGTGAGCAGATCGCTTCGCTTGATGGCCAGGGTTTCGGTCAGGCGAAACAGCTCCATGCGTTTGAGCTGCTCTTCCTTGGTCCGGATGTCCAACACTCTCTGGAGGCGCCATACGAATCGTCTCATAGCCGTATCCGCCTTACGTCCGAGCCTTGTCGGGACTGAGCAACTGGTCCCAGACGCGCCGAATCTCCGTCAGTCGTCGGACGGTTTCCTCAAAAGGGGTCCTCTGACGTACCGGCTGCACGAGGAATTCATTGATGCGGTCGATCAGGCTGATGGCGCCGTCGATGCGCCGGTTGCTTCCCGGCGAGAAGGCCCCGATGTTGATCAGGTCCTCCGCGTCGGCGTACGTCGCATAGATTTCCCGCAGCTTCTGAGCGGCCGCGCGATGCTCTTCGCTGACCACCGCCGGCATCAGGCGGCTGACACTCTGCGAGATGTCCACCGCCGGATAGTGGCCGCGACTGGCCAGCTTTCGCGACAGGACGATGTGCCCGTCCAGCAGGCTTCGCGCGCTGTCGGCCACCGGGTCGGTCAGGTCATCGTTCTCCACCAGCACCGTCAGGATGCCGGTGATGCTGCCGATGCCGGCGCAGCCCAGACGTTCGATCAGCCGGGGCATCAGGCTGAACACGCTCGGGCAGTAGCCCTTCGTCGCAGGGGGTTCTCCAGCGGCCAGACCGATCTCTCGCTGCGCCTGGGCGAACCGGGTCAACGAATCCATCATGAACAGGACGTTCTTGGCCTTGTCCCGGAAGTACTCCGCAACGGTCACCGCCACGAAGGCGGCCTTGACCCGCTGAATGGGCGGCGCATCCGACGTGGCCACGACGACCACGCTGCGAGCCAGACCCTCGGGGCCGAGGTTCTCTTCGAGAAACTCGCGGACTTCGCGGCCGCGCTCGCCGATCAGGGCGACGACGTTGACCGCGGCGTCGCTGCCGTTGGCGATGTCGCCGAGCAGGACGCTCTTGCCGACGCCGCTGCCCGCGAAGATTCCGACGCGCTGGCCCTGGCCGCACGTCAGAATACCGTCGATCGAGCGGATGCCCAACGCCAGCGGCCTGGTGATCTTCTCGCGGCTCAACGGCGGCGGGCTGCTGACGTCCAGCGGCCTTTTCTCGTCTCCGAGCAGAGGCCCTTTGTTGTCGATCGGCTCGCCCAGGCCGTTCAGAACGCGTCCGAGGACCTTCGGACTGAGCATGATGTGACGGGGCGTGGTCCGGGCCGTCACGACGTCGCCGGGGCAGACGCCCTCGATGTGTTCCAGCGGCAACAGGATCACGTGGTCGTGACGGAAGCCGACCACCTCGGCCAGGACCCGCCGGTCGGTGCCGATGTGGATTCCGCACAACTCCCCGAGGCCGACAGACGGACCGGCCGACTCGATGGTCGAGCCGGAAACGCGTACGACGTAGCCCTGGCAATCCACCAGGTCCACCGTCTCCAGGGCCGAGCGGTACTTGTCGAAATCGATGGTCGGGCAATTGGAGTCGATCATAGACTACTGCGCTTTCTCCAGGGCTTCGCCAATCCGCGCGAGATGCTCCTCGACGAACGACTTGACGATGCCCTTCGGGGTCTCTACCAGACAGTCGGCGCGCGCGATGCTCCAGTCGGCGACCAGCTCCAGCTCCGCAAACTGCGTGCCGGGGTTTTCCCGCTGGAACTGCTGACAGGTTGCCAGATCCTCCGGGTTCACGCGCACCACGAGGTTCTGACGGGCCGGGGCGCACTTCAGTGCCTCCTCGATGATCGTCTGGATGTCGTATTCACCCTGGTCGATCTTGCGCGTCAGGATCTTCCTGGCGATCTCGACCGCCAGCCTGGCGATGTCGGCCCGATGGCGTTCGACGGTCTGCTGATGCAGATCGTTCAGCCTGGCCGCCAGGGTGTTGATGGTCTCACACAGTTGTGTGAAGCTCTTGTTCTGTTGCTGGAGCGCCTCCGCCTCGCGGAGTACGTCGGTCGGTGCGGCGAGGGATTGTTGCGATTGGGCCTCGGCGTTCATCGACGGGTCCGGGGGCAAGACCGCCCGCCCCGGCTCTTCGACGACGCGAAGGCCTGCGACAGGTCGGGGCAGATTGAGCGTCAGCGCCTCGGACATGATCCTACTCTTCCACGAAAGTCAGTTCACCGTTGCGGTTGAGCTCCCGCAACCCTTCGACGATCTTGTCGCGCGCCTGGCGAATGTCTTCCTTCTTCGGCGCCGACATCAGGGACGCTTCTTCACTCACCAGGGCCGCCGCACGTTCGGAGATATTGGACTTGATTGCCTGGGCAATCTCCTCAGGGACCTCGTGCAGGGCCAGCGCCAGTTGTCGTTCGTCGACGCCGCGCAGGGCCTGCTGGAGGGAGCGGCCGCCGATCTGGGGGATGTCGTCCCATGTGACCATGAGATTCATCACCTTTTCGCCGGCCTCGCTGTCCTTCTG
>CAZNSM010000002.1:73332-94797 GCA_964575615.1 uncultured Pirellulales bacterium
CGTCCCATGTGACCATGAGATTCATCACCTTTTCGCCGGCCTCGCTGTCCTTCTGCTGGATGGCCTCAAGGACGCCGTCGCGGACCTCCTTGTCCAGGTTCCGCACGAGGACCGCCACTTTGCGAAGCGATTCCTCCGGATGGGCCTGCACGGCGCCGCCGATCTGCTGGGTCGAGCCCAGGGCTTCCAGACGCCTGCGCACCATCTGAGCGATTCTCGCTTTGGCCTCGGGCGTCACCGAGCCGATGGCGGTCATGCGGCTGATCGCGCTGACCCGCATTCCCTCGCCCAGCAGCCCGAGGATCTCCGAGCCTTTCTTCGGAGGCAGTTCCGACAGGACTACCGCGACCGCCTGCGGGTGCTCGGTCTCCAGGACGGTCGCCAGTTTCCGTTGGTCCGCCGAACGGATGGTCATGAATGGATCGCGCTTTTGAAGCAGATCCTGGATCTCCTGCTGCACCTGCTTGGCCTTGTCCTCGCCTACTGTGTTCTTGAGGACCTCGCGCAGGAAGTTCTTGAACTGAAATCCCGATTCACTTCCCAGCGATTGGCAGAATTGCCGGGCGACCTCGGCGGCCTGCTTGGCATTTCGGTGGCCGGAGGCGTCGAGGTAGCTCAGCTCGACGGCCAGCTCCCGAACCATTCGGGGATCCACGCCCTTGAGCAGCTCCGCGGCGGTGGCCGCATCGAGACTGGTCAGAAGCAGGGCGGCCTTTTGTTTTCCGGTCAGTGCCACGTCTTTCGTCACTCCTTCTCTTCGATCCAGTTCAGGAACATCTCTCGGACCTGGTCCGGGTTGTTTCTCAGGGCATGGGTGATCTGTCGGCGCAGCAGGACGGGCTCCGCCGCCGGGCTGCCCTGAGGCAGCAGACCGCCTCCGGTGCTCCCGCCCTCGGCCAACTGCCGGGTCTGGCCGGCGGCGACCGCTTTGCCTCTGGCGCGGCTGAAGATCCGGAAGACGATCAGGGCGCAGACCGCCATGATCCCCAGCGACAGATGGCGGGCCAACGCCAGATACCGCGGCCAGGCCGTCGGTTCGGTCTCAATCAGGGACTCGGTCGGCTGGCGGAATCGCGCATTAACCACCTTGAGCGAATCGGTCTCCTTCAGGCCCAGGGCCGTGCGGATGATCTGCTCGACCTCGGCCACCTCCATGATCAGAGCGGGTTGGGCGGCCGTGGTGGCGTCATTTGCATCGCGCACGTACAGATCCACGAAGGCGGCCACGGAGAGCGAGCGGATCTCTCCGGGCAGGATGATCTGCTGCTTGACGGTCTTTCCGACCTGGTACTCGGTGACGATGGACTCGTCCTTTTTGGTGCTGCCGGCGGCGGCCTGTTGCCCGGCGTTGCCGGCGCCGGTTTCCGAGTTGTTGGTGATCTCCTCCTTGGTGGCCACCTTGGCCGACGGATCGTAGATCTCGGTGACGGTGCTGACGCTGTTCATATCGACCACGGCGCTGACGCGGACGGTGGCGCGGCCCGGTCCCAGGACCATCGTGAGCATGTCTTCGGCCTTCTTGACGAGACCCTGCTCGACGCGCTCCTTGTAGTCGTGGACCGTGCCGGCGCCGGTGGCCAGCGTCGAATCGTTCTGACCGGAAAGGAGATTGCCCTGGCTGTCGATGACGGTGACGTCTTCGGACTTGAGGCCCTTGACGCTTCCGGAAACCATGTGCGTGATGGCGGCGATGTTGACGCCGCTGAGCCGGTAACCGGGCTTCAGGCGCAGAACGACGGAGGCGGAGGTCCGGCCTTCTTCCAACGCGAACTGATTCTGCTCCGGATTGACGATATGGACCCTGGCGTGAGCCACGCCGTCGATCATCTGGATGCTCTTGGCCAGCTCATCCTGCAAAGCCCGGCTGAGATTGACGTTCTGGACAAAGGGGCTTACGCCGATCTTCTCGTCGTCGAAGAGCTTATATCCGTTCTGCTCGCCGGCCGGCAGACCTTCCTTGGCCAGGTCCAAGCGAAGCTGGTAGACGTGCTCTTGGGGGACGTAGATCGTCGTGCCGCCGTCCCGCAGTTGGTAGGCGATGTCCTTCTCGGCGATCTTGTCGGTGATCCGGGCGGCCTCCCCCGGCGTCAGGTCCTGGTACAGCATCCGCATGTCGGGTCGACGCGCCCAATGAACCAGAAGCGACCCGACAATGGCTGAGGCCACCAGCACGGCGGCCAACAAAGCCCTTTGTATCAGGCTGATCTTCTGCCAGACCAAGGCTATCTTGTGAAGAAGTTCCATCGAGCCTCTGAACCCGCGCTACCGCGCGTTCTCAAGACGCGTCGCCGGGCGCCACCACGGCGCCCGAGATTTGCCGGGCCTACAGCGGCATGTTCATCGTTTGCTTGTAGGCCTCGATGAGTTTGTTTCGCACGCCGACCAGGACCTTGAAGCTGACGTCCGCCTTGGCGACGCTGGAAACGACCGCCGTAATGTCGTTGTTCTTGCCGGTCAGCAGGTCCTGGATGGAGGCATCGGAGGTTTGCTGGAGATCGTCCACCTGCGAGACGTACTTGTCGAGGGCCTTGACTGCCTGCGAGAAGTCGGTCTTGGCCTGGCCGGGACCCTCGGTCGGCGGCAGGGAGGACCTGGTGTTCGGCAAGAGGGAATTCACATTCGGATTGAAATCGATCATTTGGCTATCCTTCTGTTACCGGAGCAGTTCCAGGGTGGTTTCGACCATCTTCTGATAGCGTTTCAGAATGGCCGCGTTGGCCTGATACGCCCGCGTGGCGGTCGAGAGGTTCATCATTTCGATCGGCAACTGGACGTTCGGCATGCTGACGTAGCCCCCCGCGTCCGCCTTGGGGTTGCCCGGGTCGAAGATCTTCTCCAGGGCGCTCATGTCCTGGGTGATGCTGTCGATCCCGACGCCGCCGACGCCGTCTTCGTCCTGATTCTCGGTGCGAAAGAACGCCTCGAGCCGGCGGTACGGCTGGCCCTGTCCGTTGTCGATCGTCCGAGCGTTGGCGATGTTCGACGAGATGAGCTCCATCTGCGTGTTCTGGGCCCGCATGCCCGAGACGGCGATATCGACGGGACCGAACGTGCTGTCTACTCGCATAGTGACGAATCCTTTCTCAATTCACTCGGAGCGTTGTGCCTGCGGCCGGGTGACGGCGTTTCTTTCAGCCGCCGACGCGAATGGCGGCCTCGATCTGAGTGAACTTCTTCTGCATGAGCCTGACATAGGCGGTGTGACGCAGGGAGTTCTTCACGAGGCTTCCGACCTCGGCCTCCATGCTGACGTCGTTTCCGTTATCGCGGATCGAGGTGTTCCGGGGTTCGTAGATCTCCGGTTCGACCTTGTCGAGATCGACCGCGCGCGACGACTCCAGGGCCTTGGCCAGCAACTCGTCGAATTTGACATCGATTCGCCGGTACCTCGGCGTCTCGATATTGGCCATGTTGCTGGCGATCGTCCTCTGTCGGAGCCCTTCCGCTTTGATCCCGGCTTCCAGCAGGTCCACGATATTGTTCGACTGCGTCATCGTTTGCACCCTTCTGTTCACGAACGAACATTCTTTGACGGGAACATGGTGTGCAATAACCGTGCCAGGTCGTGGGCGTCTGTGCGGAAGGTCGTTGAGGGCGTCGCGGAAGACCCGCGAGGAAGGAGAATCGGGGCTGTCGGCGTCTTCGGGGCTCTTTTCGGGGGTGTCAGGATTCTATACACACGGTTGGGTAATTTGACGCGCATCGCGGCGCATGAGGCGGCCCGGGTTGTTGCGTCGAGGGGCGGAAAAGACCTCCCGGTTGCGGAACATTCCTCCGGCGAATGACCGGTCAATGCGGCAATTGCATGGCCGCCGCATCGGAACGCGAGGCGCAAAGTCTTTTACGTACAGGCCTTAGACCGGAACTGTCGCATCAAGGCTGCTGCTGGCACACCGCTTGCTGGGATGGGATCATGTTCATCTGTTCTCGTTTAGGAACCAGTGCATGAGCGATGTAGCGACGGTGATCAGCAAGCTGTTCGTTGGCACAGGCGGCGAGGCGGGGGCCAGTTGCTCCCATGCGTTCCAGCCAAAGAGCAAGGGGACCCATCCGCTCTTTGCCGAGACGGCCCCGCTGGCCAGACTCCGAGAGGAGATAAGGTCCAATAACGAACAGGTTTCCGATATTGAAAGGCCGAAGTGTCTGGAAGAGCCGGAGGTGGCAGAGCGCCAGACCGATCCGAAGGAGTTCTGTGCGTCCGGCGACCGCCCACGACACAAATCTCTTGATGATGATGCCACCGCACCAGCGGAAGAAGAGACGGCTCCGCTGGAGGTGGCGGCGCCGGCAGGCGAGGTTGCGCGGCACGGCGAAGCGACCCTCGCGGCATCGCCGTCGAACGCCGATGGCGTTGCAGGTGTCTCAGCCACGGGCGAAGTCGAGGTCGTCAGCGTCATGGGAGCCGAGGTGACCACCGACGTTTCCCTTGCATCCACGCGTCAATCGCTGAATATGGTCGCACAAGCCGGCACCGGTGACGGCGGGGCATTCAGCCAGGTCCAGGCCGGTGCCGTGACGCAGACGGACGATGGACGCCAACACTCTCTCCAGTCCGAGGTCGTGGTTTCCGTGGCCAAGGGCAGTGTGGAGGTGTCGGCAAGAGTGTCGGTCTCGGACCAGGCGACGGACAATGCATCCGATAATGCCGTAGTCCAGTCGGAAAAGCCGGCCGTTTTCGAAGGGACCAGAACGGTCGGGGCAGATGCAGCGACCGTGGTCGTGAAGGAACAGACCGGCGAAGTGGCGGATGCGCAAGCGAAGGCTTCCGGTTTGAATGCGGAGGTCACCGATACACCTGTGGCGGCCACCGGTGAAGCGGCGGCCAGGCCGCAGGGGCAAACCCGATCTGAGGTTCAGATTGCTTCGGAAGGCCCGAAGGAGTCTGGCCTCGACAAGGCCGCGATCGCATCCCGCGGATCGCAGACGCCCGAGCGCACTTCGGACGACATGCCTCGGGAGGACGGACAGACCTCTTCACAGCAGGACCACAGGACGGCTTCCCAGGGTGGCGTCCAGGTTGTGGCGACGCCGGAACAGGACAAGCAGGCATTTGTCCCGGGCTTCAAGAACCTTGCGCAACCTCAGGCGGAGTTGACCGCTGCTGTCGAGAACCAGACTGCGGATGCTTCCGCTCGACTGTCGGCGCAGACGTCCGGCTCAGCCAGTCTTGGCGCCGCAACGACGACAAAAAGCCCCGTGCAGGACGTCGGAGAACAGATTCTCAGCTCAGTTCAGGCCTCCCTGGCTCGTGCGGACAAGCAGGTGCAGATCCGGCTGGACCCGCCGGAACTCGGTAGCGTTCTGGTGCGTCTCAGCGAACAGGGCGATCAAATCCGCGGATTCCTGGAGGTCAGCCGGGATGAAATACGACGGGAGATCGAGCAGGCGCTGCCCCAGGTGCTGAAAGGTTTGCAGGATGCCGGCGTTCAGGTCCGGCGGCTTGAGGTCGTCGTTTCTGATCAGCCCGACAGGGGCGTCGGCAGGGAACAGTCGCAGCAGGACGCCTGGACGCAGCAGCAGCAACAGCATTCAGATCAACAGGGGTATCGCCCGCAGAGCACCTCTGTGATGAATTGGCCTGCACAGACGGGGTTCCCGCAGGACCCCACGGGCCGCGACAGATTGCAGGCCCAAGGCGTGCAGGACCGCATCGACATGCTGGTGTAACCTTCCCTATGGGCCTTCGGTCTCACCGGCCGACGGTGGCGGCGGGCCACCGATCCATGGAGACCGCCCAGGAGGCCTGGCGGGCGCGCCACTTGCGTCGCGCGATCTCGATCGAACGTGTGAAAGAGGTTCGGAATCGGGTCAGCGAGAATCGTTCGGCAACGGTCTTGCGAGCCTGTTGCCCCATCAGGGCCGCCAATTCTCTGTCCTCCAACAGAATCCTTGCGTAGCGCTGCAATTCGGCGGGATCGTTGCTGCAAAATCCGCTGATGCCGTGGCGGATGGGCGAGGTGGGATGGCGGTTCCCGAGCACCGGCAGCCCGGTGGCCATGGCCTCGGCACTGGCCATGTTGTATCCCCCTTCAAGACGCGGGTCGGCGGTGTGGATGTAAAAGCGATGGGACTGGAGAGTCCTCTTCAGGTCATTCCAGTCGCGAGCGGCCTGGACGCCTGGAATGTCCGGATTGTGACCCACGAGGGTCACGGGAATGCCCTGGAAGGCCTTCTCGTGAAAGTCCCAGCAGAGGATCCGTCGGCGGGAATTGATGAAATTGCAGACGCGCACACCGCAGGCCTTTTCTCCGGAGTAGGGCAGATAGTCGTTCACGTCGATGCCGAAGTGGACGATGTCTTCGGTGAACCCCCACGATTCGCCCTTGTACATCGACGTCGCCACGACATGGGCGCCCACCAGCTCGACATATCGGTGAAGCCGGTCCAGGAAGGCGTGAGGGTCGCAGCTTGGATGCTCCTCTTGCACGCGACCTTCAAGAGTGTGGTGAAGCACGAGGATTTTCGGCTCGGACCGGCTGCGGACATCCATGAGATCTGTCACATTGTGAGTGATGATGCAGTGGTAGTCTGTCGGAGACTGGATCGCCTCCGGCAAGGTGATGAGACGCGCGTTGGCGGGGAGCGGACGCATGCGTTCGTCCCAGCCAAGGTTGTACTTGCCCTTCAGATTGACGATCACGTCCAATCGATAGCCGAGTGCTCCAAGCTGGTAGACCCACGGCTCGTGGCAGTTGAACACCAGCAGTGTCTTTTCCCATGTTGGCGTGCTCTTTTCCGTCATGCGCGATCTCAGTCAGGGCACTCTCGCCCTCCGGGCCGAGGGCGGCGTCAGTTTCGGAGACTCCGCGAACGGCCGTGGGCCACCGGCCGATGGACCGATGGAGTGGTTTCGGGCGGCCACAACGAAGAGATTATCGGCATTTGGCACGATTCGCATGAAAAAACGGCCCTGATCTGTTGCGCCGGAGGCTTACCTCCCCGACCGGCGGGAGCGAAACGGAAGGTGTCTGTCGAGCGTACCGCAATGCCCTTTTTCCGAGGATTCCGGTTTTTTCTATACCAAGAATTATCATGGGGGCCACGGCCAGGCGGGCCATATCAGCCCCGCGAGCGAAGGTTTTAGAGGGCTCTTCTTTTTTGTGGCCTTTCGCGACGTCCGGCAGGCTCAAGTCCCTGGGTCTTTTGGCGATAATGACCATTGAATGCCGCGAAATTGTGAGCGGATACGCTGTCAATTGAGCAAACGAGTAGGGGCCAAATTGGGGTCTTTGTTTAAGGAGACGGAAACATGCTAGCAATCAAGAACAATCTCATGGCCGCGAACGCTGCCCGCTACCTGGGGCAGAGTTACGACGCCTTGGCCACGTCGGTCGAGAGGCTGTCGTCCGGTCTTCGCATCAACAGCGCCAGCGATGACGCCGCGGGCATGGCTGTCCGTGAGTTGATGCGTGCCGACATCGCGGTGCTGCAGCAGGGCGCGCGGAACGCCCAGGACGGCGTTAGCCTGCTGCAAACCATGGAAGGTGCCCTGCAGACCATCGACGACCTGATGGTGCGTATGCAACAGCTCGCCGAGCAGGCCGCCACGGGCTCGTACTCGTCGGCTCAGCGGGTCATCATGGACAACGAGTTCACCGAGATGGCCAGCGAAATCACCCGTATCGCAACCTCGACCGACTTCAACGGCATCAAGATGCTCAACAACTCGGCCACCGTGTCGATTCACTTCGGCGGTGAGACGGACAAGATCGATGTGCTGGGCAGTAAGATGGATGCCTCCGGCCTGGGCATTGCGAACCTGTCGATCACCACGGCCGAAAGCGCTCGAGCGGCTTTGACCACGCTCGACAGCGCGATCAACACGAAGGACACCGCGCGAGCCAAGTTCGGCTACATGATCAATCGTCTGGAGTCCACCGGCGAGGTGCTCAACATTCAGGCCGAGAACCTCTCGGCCGCCGAATCGCGTATCTCGGACGTGGACGTGGCGACGGAAATGGCGACGCTGACACGGAACCAGGTGCTCTCACAGGCCGGTACCGCGATGCTGGCGCAGGCCAACTCGATTCCGCAGATGGCCCTGACGCTGCTGGGCTAATCGCCTCGGCATCGAGATCACGCAACGAATAGAGGGAGATGGCTGATGGAGATTGCGTCAGTCATCTCCCTATCTATGAACGTGTCTGTGTGACCTGTCTGCCTTCTCGGTTTCTTGGCGCCGGGAAGAATCGCTTCCAGGGACTCGGAGGACGATGTCTTTGATGAGGGCATTACCATGAACGGAATCGGTGCATATAAGGAAGCCACCGTTGGCACGCAAAGCAGGGGCCGCCTGATCGTCCTACTCTACGACGGGGCGATCAAGTTTCTCAAACTGGCCATTCGGGAGCTGGAGGCCAAGAACTACGCGGCCAAAGGGCAGTACATCAGCCGCGCGCAGGATATCCTCAACGAACTCAACGCGGTACTGGACACAGAGGCGGGGGGCGAGATCGCCGAGAATCTGCGTAAGCTCTACCTGTTCATGGGGCGGCGTCTGAGCCAGGCGAACGCCAAACGCGATCCGCAGATGATTCAGGAAGTCATTGGATTGCTGGAAGAACTGAATCAGAGCTGGAAAGCCATCACCGGCTGAGCCGTCGGACTCCCACGTTTTTGGCGATGTCGCGTGCGAAGGAGACGTCGCCAGGGCGGCCGCATGAGTCGGGCCGTTGTCTTAGAAGTCGCGAATCAATCGCACCTGGAAGATGTGGTTATCTTCGTATCCTCCCCCCTTGCCGTCTTCATACCGATAGCCGGCGGCGATCTGCCAGTTGGGCCACGAGAACGTGGTCAGATCGCACTGATAGATGTCTACCCTCGGATGGTCGGGCGCCGACAGATTGTGCGTCAGCCGGTCGAACGACAGGTGGACGACGGTATCGTCTGTCAGGTAGTGCGACAGTTGCGCGAACACATCGCGTGAATCGGTTCCCATGTAGTGGCCCATCACCCGGCCTTTGTAGGTGTATCCGGACTGATAGAGGCTGTGGTTGTAGAAGACGTTGGGCTTGCCGGAAACGTGGTTGTCGGCGTATTCGATGCGCAAGTCGGTTCGCCCCGTCTTCAGCAGGTCATTTAGCTGAATGCCGCCCAGCATGCCCCAGTTGCTTGGAATGCCACCCGCTTCGTCCTCACCGGCCGCGTCGATGTACAGCCTGACCGACCGCAACGGAAGGGCCCCGCAGCAGGGGATATCGGCCAGAGGAAACAGCACCGAGGTGTCGAAGCCGGCAATCTGGTTGTCCTGCTCCTGATTGCTCATGGCCAGGGCCAGCTCGGCGTAGTCGAACAGGTCCACGCTCGGCCTGCCCTTTCCGCCAAACATGAACACGCGGGAGAACCCCACTTCCCAGACGGGCAACGGCTTGAAATTCAGCCGGATGCCGGACAGCATGGCTTCCGGGATGACGCGGTCCTCCTCCAACTCGCTGAGAAACCATTCTGCCCGGAAAGGCCCCAGATTGCGCAGAAGCCACGGCAATTGCATCGGTTGCGGGTTCGTCACCTTGACCATCGTCAGAGGCCGGGCGTTGTTGCTCATCAGCATCGAGCCGCGGCAGCCCGGACCCCACCAGAGCGAGTCCTTTCCGACCTGCACCTCGAACGGCCCGCCTTGCAGCTTGCCGTATCCTTCGATCAGCCGAACGTCGTTGTCGCCGTCGTCTGAGGCGGCGCGGAATTCCGGGTGCAGATAGAATGCGGCGCGTTCCCAGAGCTTGATGCGTGAAGCGAACCCCGCCCGGTAATTGGAGCTGGACTCGAACGTATCGCCGCGGATGTTCTCCAGGCCGCTGTCGCGGTCGGCATGAAGGAACTTGACATAGGGGTCTTCGACGGGCTTGACGAACGACTCGCTGTACGCGCCGTCGAGAGCGCCGATCAGGATCAGATCCCCTTTGAACTCTTTCGTGAGCCTGTCGACAATGCTCGAAAGCACCTGCGGAGGATCCTTCATCTGCGACAGGCTTTGCGTCGCCCGCTCGATGTGCCTGGCCATTTCGACTCGGGAAATGGGTCTGACGGTCAGCATGGCGCTGTCGATCAGGCCGTAGTTCGCCAGTTTATCGACGGCCTGATAGCTCCAGTGATCGAGAGGAACATTGGTCGATACCAGAGCCTGGCCCCGAGCAGGCAGTAGAAAAACCAGAATGAGAGACGCCGCAATCCTTCGCATGGCCTCAGTCAATACAGGGTCTTCGCGCGAATCCTTCTCACGACGGGCGCGAGGATAAGGCATCCCGGCAGGCTGGTCAAGGTCAATGTGCAGACGGACCCGACCGGAATTCTCTGAACGAGTAAAGATTTCCGGGCGTGCTGTCCGATAAACACAGTTGAGTTAACGTTGTTTCGGTTGTATTGCGCGCCGTCTTGTCGCGGCGACAAGATCGCAAGGGCCTTGGCCGCCGACCGGGGCTTCGTGCCATCGTCCGCTCGCGACACGGTCGGCCGGTTCGGCACGATACATCTGCGGACGGGCGTTTCAGGGGCTGGTCACTGACGACAGCCGTCCCGGCAGGTGAGGAAGGTCAGGTCTTCGGGCTGTGACACAAGAGGAGTTTGGAATGGAGTCCGGTGAGTCTGTTTCCCGGGGCCGGTCGGAGGATCGAGCGGTTCGGAGGTTTGCCGTCTTGCACCGTTTCCATCGACGGGCATGGGCGGGTGTTCTGTCGGGCGCGGCCTGCTTGGGCTTTTCACTGGTGCTGGCCGTTTCGGCGTTCGGGGCGTCGGCGTCAGGGACCGCTGCTTCGAGGGAAGCCACTCGTCCGCGTACGAGCACCCCAACTTCCCCGCCGCCCACGCGCCCACGCACCAGCGCACTGGCCCCCAAGACGGCGGAATTGTCCGATCCAAACAGGGTTGACCCGCGGCTGGTCTATGGGCGGCTCAGGCCCGCCCCCGCAGAGCAAAGCCCCGTGCTGGAGCCGAACGACGTCAATCTGCCTGCGGAACCGCCGGTTCTTTTGGCCGAAGAAGAGCCCTCGGCCATGGAGCGGCTGATCGCAGGTGAGATCGACCCCAACGTATCCACGCAACTGAAGCAGTTCGGATACGATGTCTTCGCCGCACCCGTATTGACCTTCGCGCCGGTGACCGATGTGCCTGTGGGGCCGGATTACGTGATCGGGCCCGGAGACAGCTTCATTGTGACGCTCTGGGGACGCGTCGACGCCCAGTTCCTCTTGCAGGTCGATCGCAACGGCCAGGTCGTCGTGCCCCAAGTGGGGGCCCTGCGGGTTTGGGGCATGAAGTTCAGCGAGCTGGAAGACTACCTTCAGCACGAGCTGTCGCGCAAGTACTCCGATTTCAAGATGTCCGTTGCGATGGATCGTCTGCGCGTCATCCGTGTCTTCGTGGTGGGCGAAGCCTCGAAGCCCGGCAGCTACACGATCAGTTCGCTGGCGACCGTGATCAATGCGCTGGTTGCGGCCGGAGGACCCTCCAAGAACGGCAGTCTCAGGAACATCCAGTTGCGGCGCAACGGCGCCGAGCCGATGACGGTCGATCTGTACGATTTCCTTCTGGGCGGTGACCGCAGTGGTGACGTCCGGCTCCAGGACGGTGATACGATCTTTATCCCGGTGGTCGGCCCGGTGGTCGGTGTGGCCGGCAACGTCAAGCGTCCGGCGATCTATGAAATGGCCGGGCCCATGACGTTAGGCGAGGTGCTCGACCTGGCCGGCGGAGTCACCTTTGCCGGATGGCTCCAGCGCGTGCAGGTCGAACGCATAGAAGATCACCGCAAGAGGATCGTGGTGGATTTCGACCTGGCTGACAGGCAGGCCGGCGCGGGTCGGCGGGGACCGCTGGATACGGCGGTTCACGATGGAGACGTCGTCAAGCTCTTTCCAGTGGCGGCCCGCGAACGGGACATCATCTCCGTGGAGGGACACGTCGAGCGGCCGGGCAAGTACGAGTGGAAGCCCGGCATGCGCCTGGGCGATATCCTCAGCTCGTACGACGTCTTTCTGCCTCAGCCGAACATCGACTATGGCGAGATCGAGCGGCTGGTCCCTCCCGATCTGCACGTGACGTTCGTTCCGTTCAACCCGGCCAGAGTGCTGGCCGGCGATGAGGCGGCGAACCTCGAGTTGGCCCAGTATGACACGATTCGCCTCTTCCAGTGGGATGAGCGAAACTACCAGAGCGTTGCGATCTCCGGCATGGTGTTTGACCCGAATGAGTACCGGCTGGTTCCGAACATGCGTGTGACCGACCTGATCGATGTGGCGGGGGGGCTGAAGAAAGACGCCTATTGCCGCTCGGCGGAGGTCACTCGCCGGCACATCACCCAGGATGGCGTGGATACGGAGAAGCTCGATGTCGATCTGGACAAAGCCATGGCGGGCGATCCCGAGCACAATATTCTCCTGCGAGACCGCGACACTCTGGTGGTGCGGCCCATTCCAGAGCTGGATTTCAACCGAGTGGTCGAGGTCCAGGGCGAAGTGCGATTCCCCGGCCGCTATCCCATTCGTCGGGCCGAGACCCTCAGTTCGCTCCTCGAACGAGCCGGCGGCTACACCGAGCAGGCCTATCTTAAAGGAGCTGTCTTCACCCGCGAAAGCGCCAAAGAGGTTCAACGAAAACGACTGGGTCAGTTGATCCGACAGCTTGAGGAGTCCATGTTCGGCGGCGCTGAGCAGGCCCTGGGCAGCGCCCTCGACGCCGAGACCGTCAAAGGTCAGCAGGCGGCGCTCGACGCAAAGAAGGAGCTGCTCGCCAGGCTTCGCACCAGCGAGATCACCGGCCGGGTCGTCGTGAAGCTGACGCCGCTGGAGGAGTTCAAGGCAACGAAATACGACCTGGAACTCGAGGACGGCGATCTGCTGGTCATTCCTCGCATGCCGGGAGTCATTCACGTCGTCGGCGAGGTCTTCAACGAGACGTCTCTGTTGTACGAGACCGACGGCACGGTCAGCTACTATCTCCGCCGCGTGGGCGGAATGACCAAAGACGCCGACGCCAAACAACTGAGCATTATCAAGGCCGACGGCTCCGTGATCAGCCGGCAGCAGAATCGCGGCAAACTTGTGTTCTGGGACAATGAGTTCAATCAATGGTCTTTTGGCGGCCTCAAGAATACCGAACTGGACCCGGGCGACACCATCGTCGTGCCGAGGAAGCTGGATCGCTACTTCTGGCTCAAGACCACCAAGGACATCACCCAGATCGTCTTCCAGATCGCCGTCGCCGCCGGGGTGGTATTTGCCATATAGCCGCCGGAAAGAAAGGGCGAGAACATTGGTTCAGCAGCAGGCAAAACAGGGTGGCCCGGCATTGCCGCAGGGGCCGGCGACGGCCGGCATGGACGAGATTGACTTGTTCGACTACCTGCTCGTGATCTGGCGGCATCGGTGGATGATTGTCGGCCTGACCTTCGTGGTCATGGCGGCTACGGTCGCCTTCATGCTGACCAGGCCTCGCCAGTATCAGGCCAACGCCACAATCGTTCCGCCCGTCGGGATCCTTCAGAAGCAGTCCATGGCTCCGGGCGGCCTTGGCGGTTTGGGAGGGATAGGGAACTCCATGCTGCGCAGCATCATGGACAGCGGCAGCATCGCCGGCATCTATGTCGAAATCCTCCAGAGCCGGGAAGTCGCCGACACCCTGATCGACAAGTTCGATCTGATGAACGTGTACGAGAATGTCGAGAATCGGACGGAGACATGCAGACAACTGGTGAAGAACACCACCATCAAGACCACCGATGAGGGGGCGGTCAAGATTGCCGTCAAGGACCGCGATCCCAACCGGGCGGCCGCGATGGCCAACGCCTACGTCGCGGAACTCGACCGGCAGAACAAGAGGCTCTCGGCGGGTGAGGCGACCAGCAAGCGGGTCTTCCTCGAGGGCCGTCTCAAGGAACTGGAGACCAAGCTCAGCCGGATTGACAGCATTCCCGCCCATGAAGCGCTGGTCCAGGAGAAGCTCTACGAGACACTCGTCCATGAATGTGAGCTGGCCAAGATCGAAGAGGCCAAGAGCATGCCCACGCTCCAGGTGCTCGATGAGGCCATCGTTCCGGAGCTGCCGGTCGGTCGGGGAACGGTCAAGAAAGGTGTGCTGGCCGGAATCGTCGCCTTCATATTCGGCATCTTCGTGGCCTTCGCCCGTGAATACGCTGCGGCCGTCAAGATTCGCAACCGGGAGCAGACACTGCCGCCGACCGCCGAACGCCACGCCGGCGGCCGCTATCCGATTCCTCTGGAACAGGAGGCGCCGAAGTCTTCGCCTTCCAGGGAACGCAAGCCGCCTGCCGAGGTGGGTTCGGGGGCCAGGTAGCTCGGATCGAAGGCACGGTCCGGCGGGTGGTGCCTGTAGGGATGGGTGGTGATGCCCGCCTCGGATTTCGACCACGGTAGTGCCGTCGTCACCAACGGCCCGGCGCCACCGACGGGGACGGAGTCCGTCCGGACCGAGCCCGCTGGACAAGCGGTTCATTCCGCGGCGATGGACGTTCGATCTGTCGCGAAAGGCGTTTCGAGTCCGGCAAAGCAGGCTTCGAGCATGGCGAATGAAGCTCGAAATACGATGGACGAGGCTTCAAATGCCATTGACCAAGCCTCAAATGCCGTAGACGAAGCTCCCAATACGACAGATGACGCTTCAAATGCGGTAGAACAAGCTTCAAATACGGCAGATCACGCTTCAAATGCGGTATATGAAATGGACAAAACACCGTTTTTCGACCAGAAATCCGTTTTGTGTGGTATTCTGACCGGAGTATCGTGCCATTCCATGACGCGAATGAAAGCCACAGCCAACTTCTGGACCGATAATGACCGTCTGGGACAAGCGAGCCGAGCGAGTCCTGTCCGGCGTGGAGTGGTGATACCGAGAGACGCGCAGGCGCATATCCTACCCGGTTTGCCGGGCTCATCCTGATCGGGGCCACTGGCGCCGTAGAGTGAGAAGACTCACCTCTGACATACTGTTTGATTCACAGCACCTGAGCCGCGATCTGGCGGGCAAGTCGGTACGGGGCGGAATCACCACCATGACCGCCCAGGCGGCCCAGTTTGTTCTGCAATTGGCCGGAACCATGGTGTTGGCCCGCCTGCTGACGCCGAACGACTACGGTCTGATCGGCATGGTCATGGTCGTGGTCCATTTCGCCGCCATGTTCAAAGACGCCGGCTTGGCCATGGCGACGGTGCAGAAGGAGCGCATCTCTCATGAACAGATCAGCACTCTGTTCTGGATCAACGTCCTGATCAGCGCCTTTCTGGGTTCGTGCGTGCTGGCCGGTTCTCCGCTGGTTGCCTGGTTCTACGGCAAGCCCGAGCTTGCGCCCGTCACGGCGGCGCTCTCCTTGTCCCTCCTTATCAGTGGCCTGACGATCCAGCATCAGGCGCTCCTTCGGCGGCACATGCAGTTCGGGACCCTGGCGGCCATTCAAATCGCCTCATATGTGGCCAACGTCATCGTGACGATCCTGCTGGCCCTGGCGGGCTGGCGGTACTGGGCGCTGGTCGGGGGGACGCTGATGACGGGACTGTCGGGAACGCTGCTGACGTTCTTCTTCTGTCCATGGGTGCCGGGATGGATGCAGAAGAGAACTGGCATCCGTAGTATGCTCAAGTTCGGCGGGCACCTGACCGGGTTCAATTTCGTCAACTACTTCTCCCGCAATGCCGACAATATCCTCGTCGGCAAATTCCTCGGCGCCGATGCCCTGGGCCTCTATGCCAAAGCGTATCAGTTGTTCATGCTGCCGATAGGTCAGATTGCGGTACCGATGAGCCAGGTTGCAATACCAATCCTAAGCTCGCTTCGCAGTCAGCCGGAGCGTTATGTGAACTATTATCGGCGGCTCCTTGACATCATGGCTTCACTCGCGATGCCCGCGACGGCGTATTGTGCGATCGAGGCAGAATTCCTGATTGAAGTTCTCCTTGGGCCCGAATGGATGGGTGTAGTGCCGGTGTTTCGCATCTTGGCGGTTGCCGGACTGATCCAGGCAATTGCCGGAACGCGCGGTTTGGTCCTCTTGAGTTGCGGATTCTCAAGGCGGTATTTCCATTGGGGGCTGTTCAATGCCATCCTGTGTGTAGCGTCCTTTGTTGTGGGCCTTCCGTTCGGGATTGAAGGGGTGGCGGGGGCTTACACCATCGCCAACTACGCGATCCTCTTACCCTCTCTGTTCCTCTGCTTCCATCAGACTCCTGTGACGGTTTCTATGTTCATGAAGGCGCTGGTCCCTTCGTTGCTGGTAAGCGGGGCTGCTACATTGGGGGTCGTCTATGCGAAATGGATGCACTCGCCTGATACGGTCCTGGCGCATGCTCTTTATGCGAGCATCTTCGTCACCCTCTATGCCGGATTGTCATTTTGTCGTCAATCAATACGGGAAACATCCAGCCTCGTTTTCAGACAGCTGGCATACAAAAACGGAAGAACCCGTCAATTCGCATCGCAGAATTGCCGTTGAATAACACCACGTTAGTCATTCTCGATGATCTGGGGGCGTGGACCAACACGTGAGCAAGAGGGATTCCCGTGACAATGCATTGGATCTGAATGTGCAGCTCGTGAAGGATTGCGGAATAGAGTGGTTTCACTTGCCTGAGGCAAACGTGAATGTCTGGGTCAAAGGCTTTGCGTTCAGGAACGGGGCTTTCGTGGAGGCACACAATCTGGCAAAGCTATTTGTTCTGCCTGAAGGGGGTCAAGACAGGCGGAGGATTACTGATCAGTTCAAGCACACCCTAAGAGAACTCAACGGACATTTCGCTGTCGTTGTCAAGTACGGCACATGGTTACTTGCGGGCGTCGATCGTACGCGCAGCATACCCCTGTTCTATGGCACGGTGGGCAGGGAGTTCTTCCTGAGCGATGATGCTGTCCGTATCCACGCACAGACGGGGTCCGAGCCGAAAGACGACCTTGCGTGCGCCGAGTTCCTGCTTAGCTCATACGTGACGGGGCCCGATACGCTCTACACCCGTGTCAAGCAGCTTCAGGCAGGCGAAATGATCATCGTTGCGAACAACTGCTTTGAAGAAGTGATGCAAGCCGACAGGTATTACCGGTTCTTGCGGGGTGATTATCTATCACTGAACGAGAAGGAATACGTAGGTCATCTGGATGCCGTACTTGAGGGTGCCATTCGTCGCCTGATTACCTCTGTCGACGGCAAACCCATGATTGTACCATTGAGCGGAGGGTTTGACTCTCGCATCATAGTGCTTCTGCTTCAGCGTTTAGGATATGACAATATCGTGACATTTAGCTATGGCCTTTCAGGCAATAGAGAGGCGAGCATTTCCAAGGAAGTAGCGGAGAGGTTAGGGCTTCGTTGGATATTCATCCCGTACAGTCGGTCGAAATGGCACGACTGGTTTCACAGCAGCGAGCGAGAAGCATACTACCGCTACGCCGACGGTTTGGCATCACTTCCTCATTTGCAGGACTGGCCGGCAGTGAAGGTACTCAGGCAAGATAGATTAATACCCGAAGACAGTGTGTTCGTACCGGGACATACGGGCGACTTCATCGCTGGTGGACATGTGCCGCAACGCCTGTACGGAGGAAGAGGGCGCACAGCGGATGCGGGCGTCCAGGCAATTCTGCAAAAGCACTTTTGGCTGAATCGCATTGGTACGTTCGACACAGAAGTACAATCGGCACTACAGAAGAGAATCCTGCATATTGTCGAAGCCGTACCGACAGAGTCGCCGGATAGGACTATCAATGCATTTGAGTCCTGGGAATGGCAAGAACGCCAGGCCAAGTTCATTGTCAACAGCTGCCGAGTGTACGAGTTCTGGCGATATGCGTGGCGCCTGCCGCTCTGGGATCGGGACGTGATCGCATTCTGGGAACGCGTGCCTGTGGCATACAGAATCTGTAAGCGGCTCTACAATACTTACGTCAACCAGCAGAGTGCGGCTCTGGGCTTGCCGCATGCGAATCCCACAGGCACCTTCCGCAAACTGAAGAGTTGGACTCTCGCCCAACTCAACCTTACCGAACATTATGATCGCATCATGCGGAAAGTGCGCGCGACACAATACAAGAGAGTCTATAGGAACCACTTTTTAGGTTGGTATGGCGTGATGCCAGAGCGCGCGTTCACGCAGTTCTATAACGGGACGCAGCATTTGTATTCCTACCTTGTACGAGAATACCTGGGTGAGATACAGTTCTAACGACTCGCATGCTGCGGCTGCTGCCCGAATCACCACGACCCGGCATCCCTTTGCAGTTGGGTCAAATCCCGCCCTTGCCCGTTGACGCAGGAGCGTGCGCGAGACTGTCACGTCGAGATAGAACACTGCGCAAGAAGAGGAGTGCGATTGTGAAGATAGTCATCATTGATGCATACCATGATTCGGATCGAGGAGGCGTAGGAATTCTCAGTGGCTTGCTGAATACTCTGTATTCAGTTGCGGCAGAATCGCAAGAGGTGTTCGAAGTGAGTATCGTGTACAGGTTCTCTGAGGATGATCCCCGGTTTGAGAGTGCCACGAGGCATATAAGCCGATTGTTTCCCGACGTTCCTATCTACGGGTGTCCTGTCCGAACCGCAAGGCAACGCGGAGGGGTGCTTCGTCTTGTGGAGACGTGCCGCGTATATCTGGGGTCGCTCCTCGCACTGGTGTGCCCAGCCCTGCTCCGTGATCGCGCAGTAGCCGCAATCAATCGCGCTGACGTTGTTATCAGTAAGGGAGGACAGTTTTACAGGTTCGTCACGAAGAATCCGTTCCGCGGTTTTCTTGCATCGTACATGGCTTTCTACACGGTTCTGCTGTGCATTCGACTCAGAAAACGAGTGGCGTTCGTCTCTCATACCTTTGGACCATTCAACAATAGCGGCTCGAGATGCATTGCCAGGTATGTCCTGAACAAGGCATGCTACGTGGGCTGCAGAGAGGGTATCTCGCACGAAATCCTGTTGAAACTGGGTGTGGAACCGACAAAGCTCGATGTGATCCCAGACACGGCATTTGCCTTGCTACCTGCAGGCAATCCATGGCTGCAGGAGTTCATGAAGAAGAAGGGCATCTCGCCGGGACGTTATGCTGTGGTGATTGCCAAGAACTGGAGTTTTGACGAGCACAAGGTTGACCAAAGGGGTGTTCTCCATGACAGATACATAAAGCTGATGGCCCGGGTGTCGGACTACTTGGGAAGGAAGGCGGAAAGTGTTCTGCTTATGGTTCACAATGATGGCAAGCACAGTCCCTGTGAAAACGATGCGGTGCCAGTGCATGGCATTGTTGCGAATATGGAACTCAAGGACAAGGCGATTGTTGTGAACAATGACTTGTCGGCGCAGGAGCAATGCATCCTGTACGGACACGCGCAGATAGTGATTGCAACAAGGCTGCACGCCGCGATCTTCGCATTGATTGGCGGGGCGCCGTGCGTTGCTATTTCCTACTCTCACAAGACCGAGGGCATAATGCAGATGCTCGGTTTGAGAAGATATGTGATTGATATTGCCACGTTTGACTACACGGAGACGATCGGCCTGATTGAGGACGTAGGGAGCAACTGGAAGAATCTCAGAGAACCTGTGAGTGAGCGCATAGAAGGCTTCACAATGCAGTTACGATCGACGGTCAGGTCTCTTCTTCCATTGCCTCGCAGTCTGGCGCACAAAGAACGCCACACCCCGATGCCCGCGAGACCCCTTGCGAGTGTGAAGGCCTCGCCGTGCACGGATCGCGCGGAGCGCATTGGCAGTTCGGACATCACGACCCTCTGAAGCATTTGTGCAACGCCCCGTAGATCATGGAGAGCGCGTGCCGCAACACTCTTTCCCAATCACGTTGACAGGGTTCGCCGCGATAGTGGCGGCCTGCATTGTCATTATGCGAACCGGCCTGAGAAAGAGCATTCTCAATCCATACCTGTTTGTGTGGCTTTCATGCTTTCGAGTCTTCGCCTTTCTGCTGGATGACCCTGAGTGTGCTCCGATTGCTGACTTGGCCAATGGTCTCGCCTTCTCCTGTATCACCGTGCTCTTCTTCTGGGGTATCAGTCGTTCCAGCGGCGACATGACATATCTCTTGCGTCAGGATTTGCCAACCTCTCCCTTCGTCGACTCCGCGCCCTGCACTGCACGGGCGGGCAACTCACAGGGTATATGCTCCTTCACGAGAAGCCTTCGTTGCTCTATTACTGGCCCAAGAGCAGTTGCTGGTGACAGCGGTCTTCCGGCGACTTGATGTAGAGCAGTGCGCTAGCAACATCTTCGGACCAACGATTCCCGCAATGATGTCCTTAACCATAAACCTGCTTCTCATCGTGGCATTCACTTTGCTCGTCGCCCTGACCATCAGGGGGCGGAAGAACGTTGTGAACGCGCTCATCATCTTCCATTCCCTGAATGTGGTAAAAGTTCTGTTCCTGTGCATCTGGGTAGTCCATAAAGCCGGGTGGTTAGATGTCGACTACATCATGACCGGCGACGAGCGTTACTATCTGTTGGATTCGCTTCAGGCGAGAACCGTGGTCAATCTGTACAGACCTCTCGTGTATGGACTGCGATACATCGGTTTCAGCATCAACAATATCAAGATGCTCAATATCCTCATCAGCAGCTTTGCTGTAGTCCGCTTGTACACACTCAAAGACTTGGTTCAGAACCGAAGACGGTACGTATTCTATCTCTTGAGTTTTGTAGGTATTCTCTTCCTGCATATCACTTACCTTGCCATCTTTGTCCACAAGGATGCCCTCTTCTTTTACGTCACCGTCGAGTTCTTCATTCTCCTGGTCAAGCGACCGATACGGAATCGGTGGGTCCTCATCGTGCTGCTGGCCACCCTCCTGATGCTCATAAGACGCCCGATGTTCTTTGGGTTTGCAGTGTTTCTGTTTGACAGGAATTGGAGGATTCGTCCGGCGCGAGTGGCGATACTACTGTGTCTCATTCTGGTGACCGCTTGGCAGTATTGGGCAACATGCAGGTGGTATTTCCACAGCATGATTGCATACGGGCTTCATGCAAATCTTGCCATGGGGGAATCTTCGAGCGACATGAAGGCATATGCTCAAGAGGGCGTCCTCAACTACGCTGGAGACTACCGCAACCTCGTGATGGCGAATCTCAGGAAGGCTACCTCTGTCGCGTATCAGACGGACATCACGTACCAGTTGATGCTTGCCTTGGAATGGCTGACTCTCATCTATCTACTGGTGATTCGCAGGAATCTAGTCGCCTTGTTGAGGTTCTGGCCTATTTTGACGTTGCCACTTGTGTATTCTATTGGAGGCATCCTCACATTCTACAACGTCAGATACAGCGTGTTTCCCATGACGTTTGTCATCTGCTTGTCAGTATATGTGGCAAGTCGGCCCGCGAGCCCGCTTCGGGGCTTGCGGCGCCATCGGTCGAGGTAGTGAATGCCGACATGCGTTATAGTGATCTGCAAGGGCATGCTGGAGATTTCCTGTGGCCCTCTCAACGCCGTTCGCACTCTGGCACATCTGGGCCTGGATGTGTTGTGC
>CAZNSM010000003.1:0-22695 GCA_964575615.1 uncultured Pirellulales bacterium
GATGTTCTCGCGTCGCTGTCGGGCGCCGAGTTGCAGCGAATCCGGGCGGAGGCGAACAAGGGGCGGGCACAAGAGAAGCCCCGCGATGAGGCCGGCGGCAAGAAAGAGAGTCGCAATGCCTGAATCGCGACTCCAGCCCGCCGTCGTTCTCGTCGCCGACCGGACGCTCAGCGCCAATTACCGCATCCTCTTCGACGGCATGTTCGCGACGATGCAGATGACCCAGGTGCCGGAAGCGTTCATGCGTCACTTCCTCTCGCCGCCTGTGCGGACGGACGCGGGCGGGCGCGCCCACACCGTGCCGCTGGGACTGCGGCGCGTCGAATCGGCCTTGCTGAAATACACCTCGCTGGAACGAGACGACGTGGTCTGCACGACGCCCGAGCGGCTGGCGGACGTGATCGGTCCGTGGGTCAAGATTGTGGGCTTCAGCTCCAGCGATCCGCTCGGCATGGGCATGAGCAACACGACCACCTCCAATTTCTGGAAGGGCGAACTCTACACCCGGCGATGGACGCGCCAGACCCTGGAGCAACTGACGGCGCTGAAGCGCCGATACGGCTTCAAGATCGTCGTCGGCGGCGCCGGGGCCTGGCAGTGGATCGCCCATGCGGACAGAAGGCCCGACGTCGACATCGACGTGGTCTTCCAGGGTTACTTCGAGGCCTCTGGGCCCGAGCTGTTCACCGAGATTCTGAACGGCCGGCTGCCCGCGCATCATGTGATCGAGACGGACATCGGCGCCGATCGCATCCAGCCGATCCGCGATCCATCCCTGCTCGGGATCATCGAACTGTCGCGTGGTTGCGGCCGGGGCTGCCGGTTCTGCGCGATGGCGCGCCAGGGGATGCGGCACCTGGATCCTGACACGATTCTGGCGGACCTGCAAACCAACGTGGCGGGCGGCCTCAAGGCGGTCGTCAGCGGCAGCGAGGACTTCTTCCGATACGGCGCCAAGGGGCTGCGTCCCGATTATGAGAAGCTGTGCGATCTGCTGGAACGGATGCGGAAGACCGAGGGTCTGTCGTTCATGCAGATCGACCACGCCAACGTGACATCGGTCCTGCAACTGACCGACGAGCAGCTTCGCCAGATCCGGCGTCTGTTGACGTGGGAGCGGCCGAGTGAGTATCTATGGGTGAACATGGGTGTCGAAAGCGCCAACGGGCATCTGGTGGCCGCCAACAGCCCGGGCAAGGTCGCGCCCTTCGATCCGGACGATTGGGGCCAGATGGTCCGCGAGGCGGCCGATCGCACGACGCGCTGCGGGTTCTTTCCCGTCGTCAGCGTCCTGCTGGGCATGCCGGGCGAAACGCCGGACGACGTTGTTGCGACCCTGGAGCTGGTTCGAGATCTTGCGGCAAAGAAAGCCGTCATCTTTCCGATTTTCTATGAGCCGCTCGTCTCGAGCCAAGAGGCCGACCGGCAGCGGTTTACGCTGGCGAGGATGACGCCCGAGCATCTGGAGCTCTATCGAACCTGCTACGAGCAGAACTTCAGGATGGTTCCCAGGCTGTTCTGGGACAATCAGCGTGCCGGCGGCGTCTCGTGGGCCAAACGGATCGTCATGCAGACCCTCGGACGTGGAGAAGTCATGACCTGGCGACGGACCTTCAGGCGATTGCACAGACAGATGGAACGTTCGGTCCCGATCGTGGAGAAGGAGCAGGTGTATGCCTGATGACCGTTTGCTGACAGCCGGGCCCGTCCGGCCACCTCAGGACAACGTTCCGCAGACCAAACAGCAGCGCGACAAGCTGCTGGCGGTCGTTCGAGAATACGTGGAGATGCACGGACCGGTGCCGCCTCTGTCAATCGACGAGTTGCGGTCTCATACGGAGGCGGTGCTGCGCCAGGCGGGCATGGATCGCAAGTACAGCGATTTTGCCGGAGTGCTCGTCAACAACGAGGTCTGGCGCGAGACGGTCGCGGCGATTCCCTACGAGAAGCGCCTTCTTCTGCTGCCCAAGTGTCTGCGCAGCTCCACCGAATGTCCGGCGAGCTTCGACGATCTGGGGCTGCTGTGCGAGCATTGCGGGCGATGCCCCATCGGCGAACTGAAGAGCCAGGCAGAGTCTTTGGGCTACGCCGTCCTGGTCGCAGAAGGCTCGCCGGTCGTGATGAGCCTGATCGAGACGGGCCAGATCGAGGCCGTCGTGGGCGCCAGTTGTCTGTCGGTGCTGGAGCGGGTCTTTCCTTACATGGAGGCCGGAGCCGTTCCCGGCGTGGCGATTCCCCTCCTGCGAGACGGCTGTGCCGACACCAGCGTGGACCTCGATTGGCTTTGGGAGGCGATCTATCAGACGACGGAAGACCAGACCAGACGTCTCGATCTCGATGCGCTGCATCGGCAGGTCAACGAGTGGTTCTCACGCGAGGCTCTCACGCAGATGATCGCGCCAAAGCCCGACCCGACCGAACAGGTGGCCCTGGACTGGATGGCCAAGGCGGGCAAACGCTGGCGGCCCTTCCTCGGCGTCTGCACGTACAAAGCGCTTTCAACCGACGGTTTGCGTGCGACGGACCGGGACGTACAAAGGATGGCGGTCGCGGTGGAATGCTTCCACAAGGCATCGCTCGTCCACGACGATATCGAAGACGGCGACGCGCACCGCTACGGCGAGAAGACGCTCCATTCGGAGTATGGCATTCCGATTGCGCTGAACGTCGGCGACCTGCTTCTGGGCGAGGGCTATCGGCTCCTCGTCGAGACCGATGCCTCTGATGCGCGGAAAGCGAAACTCCTGAGTGCGGCGGTGCAAGGCCATCGTACGCTCTGCCTGGGACAGGGCCGCGAACTGGCGTGGGCCCACGCGCCGAAACCGCTGACGGTGGCGGATGTGCTCGAGATCTTCCGCCTGAAGACGTCGCCGGCTTTCGAGGTGGCGCTTCGCCTCGGCGCGATCCTGGCGGGTTGTGACGACCTGGTCGGCAGCGTGCTGAAGCAATACAGCGATTCTCTGGGCATCGCGTATCAGATTCGCGACGACCTGGAGGACCTCCGTGACCCCGAAGGGCTCGATCTGTGCATCAGCCGGCGGCCCAGCGTCCTGGTGGCGCTGGCATACGAGGCAGGTGACCTGGAGCAGCGAAAGCGAATCGAGCAGCAGTGGGACACATCCGCCACGGACGCCGACCGCGAGCAGGTGCGGCAGATCATCTCGGCGCCGCAGGTGGAGCTGGCGGCGCTGCGGCTGATGGAGAGCTACAAAGCGCAGGCGATCGGCTCGCTCATCGCACTGAAGAACGCCAACCTCAAGGGCCTCCTGCGGCGCGTGATGAGCAAGATCTTCAACGATTTCGAGATCATGGGCTGCTGCAACGACCGTCCGCCTCAGCGCCCGGCATATCATGAGTGAGGCCGCCCACGTGAAGGATCAGGCAGGCAACCCGGCCGGATGTGCAGGTTGTGCCGGCAGTGAGCGGATAGGGATGGGACCGACGCTTCCCCACGTTGTCCGGGCCCTGCGGCACCGAAACTACCGTTTGTTTTTCTGCGGCCAGCTCATTTCGCTCGTCGGCACGTGGATGCAATCCGTGGCGCAGGCCTGGCTGGTCTACCGGCTTACCGGATCGCCGGTGTTGTTAGGATTCGTTGGATTTGCCGCTCAGTTTCCCGTGTTCTTGCTGGCCCCTCTCGGGGGCTCGGTCGCCGACCGATACGACCGCCGTCACGTGCTCATCGCCACGCAGACCGCCGCCATGTTGGTGGCCTTCATTCTGGCGGGCCTGACGCTCACCGGACGCGTGCAGGTCTGGCACATCGTTGTTCTGGCCTCCTTCCTCGGCGCGATCAATGCCGTCGATATTACCACGCGGCAGGCGTTTGCCGTCGACATCGTTGGGCGGGCGGATTTGATCAACGCCATCGCTCTGAATTCCTCCATGGTCAACGGGGCGCGGATCGTCGGGCCTGCGGTGGCAGGTGTGCTGGTGGCCCGTGTCGGCGAGGGGTGGTGCTTTCTCGTCAATGCCGTCAGCTTCCTGGCGGTGATTGCGGGCCTGCTGATGATGAACATGACGGCGCGAACCACTGTCCCGCTGCCCGGGTCGGCGCCCGAGAGTATCCTGGAGGGATTCCGCTACGTCCGGCGTACCGGGCCGGTTCGAGCCCTGTTGCTGCTGCTGGGGCTGGTCAGTCTCATGGGAATGCCTTACGCGGTGCTGATGCCGGTCTTCGCGGATCAGATCCTGCACGGCGGCCCGCGCGGACTCGGATTGCTGATGGGCGCCTCGGGAACCGGAGCCTTGGTCGGGGCTGTGGTGCTCGCGGCACGCAAGGGCATTCGCGGGCTAGGCCATTGGATCGCGCTTGCCGCCGCTGGATTCGGGATGAGCCTGATCCTGTTTTCGCTGTCCCGTTCGTTCTGGCTCTCGGCGGCGCTGCTGGTGCCGGCGGGCTTCTCCATGATGATCGAGATGGCGGCCTCGAACACGATGATTCAATCGTTGATCCCGGATGCGCTGCGCGGCCGCGTGATGGCGGTATACTCGATGATGTTCATGGGCATGGCGCCGTTCGGCGCCCTTCTGGCCGGAGCGCTGGCCCATCGCATCGGCGCGCCGGCGACTGTCATGGTGGGTGGCTCGGCGTGTATCGCGGGCGCTGTGCTGTTCCGTTGGCATCTGCCTGCGCTGAAAGACGAGACTCGTCAGATGATCGTCGCGCTTCAGGTCGCCGGGGGCGAGCCCGCGGAAGAGATGACCGGGCAGGCCAGTGTCGTCGCGCCTCGCGAGCCGTCAGGAGCGGAAGAGTTGCCATGACAATCCGTCTCGACATGCGCAAGGCTGTAAGCAGGGCCGCCGAGACCCTTGGCGACTCCGTCGACGCCGTCCGCGAGTTCCTCCGTTGCCACCTGTGCGACGATGGGGGCTTCCAGGGCCGCGATGGCAGAAGCGATCTATACTACACGGTCTTCGGACTGGAGGCGTCTCTGGCATTGGATGTGAAGATCCCGCCTGAGCGCGTCGTGAGCTACCTGCGCGGCTTTGGGACCGGGCAATCCCTGGACCTTGTTCATCTGGCCTCACTGGTCCGATGTCAGATCAACCTGGCCGAGGGGGGCAACGATGCAATCGATCCTGCCTCCCGACGGGCCATGATCGCGCACCTGATGCACTTCCGGGCGGTCGACGGGGGCTTCAGCACCTCGGCGGGAGCCGAACGGGGGCATGTGTATGGCAGCTTTCTCGCCCTGGGCATCTGCCAGGACCTCCAGGTCGACGACCTGGAGCCGGCGGGCGTGCTCGAATCGGTTCGTTCGCTTCAGATGCCCGACGGCGGTTTCTCGAACGAACCGACGATGGCCGTCAGCGCCACCGCCGCCACCGCGGCGGCCGTTACGATCTTCCACTACCTCAAAGCGCCGCTGCCGGAGTCGGCGCTGCAATGGCTGGCCGCAAGGGCCGAGCCGGGCGGGGGGTTCTGCGCCATTCCAGCCGGCCCCGACATCGCGATCCCCGATCTGCTCTCGACGGCGACCGCGCTGCATGCGCTGACGCTGGTCGGCGTGGACCTGGACGAGATTCGAGAGAGGAATCTCGACTATCTCGACGCCTTGTGGAGCGTGCGAGGCGGTTTCCGGGGCCATCCGGCGGACGACGTGCTAGACTGCGAGTATACTTACTACGGGCTTCTGTCACTCGGTGACCTGGTCGGACCATGACGCGAATCGACGAAGAGAGACTGAACCGTACGATTGTTGCTCTCCGCGAGCGCCTGCTGGCGGCGAAGAATGCCCAAGGTCACTGGGTCGGATACCTCTCCAGCAGCGCCCTGTCGACCGCCACCGCTGTTTTCGCCTTGGCCCGGGTTGACGCCGCGAGGCATGGAAGGTGGATCGAACGCGGCCTGTGCTGGCTCTGCGAGAACCAGAACGCCGACGGCGGATGGGGTGACACGGTTCAGAGCCCGAGCAATCTCAGCACGACGTTGCTGTGTTACTCGGCGATGTCGGTCTTAGAGGGTGGCAGCCTCAAACACTGCTCGGGCATAGCTCGTTCGTGGAAACCATCCCCATCCCGATGTCCATCGGGATCGGACTTGAGGCTGCCACTCGTGGTCGAGAAGGCCGAGGCATGGCTTCGTCGCGAGGTCGGCTCGCTCGAATCGGACTCGTTGGCTGCGGCGGTGATAGCGCGGTATGGCAAGGACCGGACGTTTTCCGTTCCGATCCTGACGATGTGCGCCTTGGCAGGGCGGCTGGGCGCCGGACCCCAGGCGTGGCGTCGGGTCAAGCCACTGCCGTTCGAGATGGCGGTCCTGCCGCACCGGCTGTACAAGTGGTTGCGGCTGCCGGTCGTCAGCTACGCGCTGCCCGCTCTGATCGCCATCGGGCAGGCCCGCTACGAACATCTCAGACCGCGCTGCCCCGTGACCCGGCTCGTTCGCCATCTGGCGCGAAGGCCAAGTCTCGATGTGCTTGCGATGCTCCAGCCGACCAACGGCGGCTTTCTTGAAGCGGCCCCGTTGACCTCATTCGTCGTTATGAGCCTGGCCTCCAGCGGACAAGCCGAGCACCCGGCGGTCGAAAAGGGAGTGCAATTCCTGGTTGCCTCTGTGCGCGACGACGGCAGTTGGCCCATCGATACGAACCTCGCGATTTGGGGCACGACGCTTTCGATTGCCGCCTTGACCGCCGGCGGAAACGGCGGCCTGGCCGACTCAGAGAAACAGCGATTGGTGGATTGGCTGCTGGCCTGTCAGCACAAGACGGTGCACCCTTACACGCAGGCGGCGCCGGGGGGATGGGCGTGGACGAATCTGCCCGGGGCAGTTCCCGATGCGGACGATACCTCCGGCGCACTGCTCGCGCTGCACAGACTCGGCGTCCGGAGTCAGGCCGTGTCGAGAGCCGTCAGAGCAGGCATCGGCTGGCTTCTCGGTCTTCAGAACCGCGACGGCGGGATCCCGACTTTCTGCCGGGGCTGGACCAATCTGCCGTTCGATAGAAGCGCGCCCGATCTGACCGCCCATGCTCTCGGCGCGATGGGCGTCTGGGTGGGGGAAGCTGACCCGGAACAACAGACGGTGCGCGCGATGGACAGGGCAATGGACTTCCTGAAAGCGGTCCAGCGTGCGGATGGCTCGTGGACGCCGCTGTGGTTCGGTAGTCAGTCCGCGCCGAACCAGGAGAATCCTGTCTATGGCACGAGCCGGGTGCTGACACACCTTTCGCGTGTTCCGCCCGCGCATCGCCGGCGGATGGATGCCGCATGCGAGCAGGCCGTGCGTTGGCTTCTCTCGGCACAGAACGCCGATGGAGGCTGGGGCGGCGCACCGGGCGTCGTTTCGTCCCTCGAGGAAACCTCGCTGGCCGTCGATGCGCTGGCCGAACTTGCAGGGGCGAATGATGATTCGCGCGTATGCCTTTGCGGGCACACTACGAACTTGGGCGAAGCGCTCGCCCGTGGAGCCCAATGGCTCATCGAGCATACCGACCAGGGCAGAGCGATGCCGGCGTGCCCCATCGGTCTGTACTTCGCCCAGCTCTGGTATTTCGAGGAACTCTATCCAATCGTCTTTGCGCTTTCGGCTCTGGGCAAAGCGCAGGTGGTATTGCGCTCCGTGTGATACGGATTGGGGTTTCGTCGTGCGCTCCGCCTTGTCGTCCTGAACGAAGTGAAGGACCTGGGCGGCGAATGAGAAGAGCGTCTCATGCCATGACCAGATCCTTCGCAAGGCTCAGAGCCTGCCCTGAGCTTGTCGAAGGGATGACAAAGTCACTTCCGCGCGAGGACTTTTCCTAATCCGTGTAAGCGTCTGGGTCCGAAAAGCTCCCAGTTTCTGCTGCGAGGGTGCTGCTCCTGTTATATTATTGCCATTAGCAAGTATTGCTATGAACAAATACGTGAGCAGGGCAGTAGAGAGATCATGAGCCGACGGTTGTTTGAGTTGATTCTCGCGGTCAAACGCAAGTGCCAGTGCAACGAGGAGCAGATTCAGGAGGAATTGGGTTTGACCGCCTCGCAGTTTCACGGCCTGATCGTTCTGGAAGAGGGGACCGTGGTTCCCGGATGCGAGTTCGCCCGGCGGATGGGCCTGTCGCCCTCACGGGGCAGCCGGGTGCTGAACAGTCTGGTCACCGGCGGGCTCGTTGCCACTCGAAACCGCCCCGACGACCGACGGACGATGGAGATCTCGCTGACGAGCAGGGGCAAACGAATGAAGAATCGTATCATCGAGCGGATGAAGGCCTGTGAAAACCGCGTCTGTGACCGCCTCGATGATTTGGGCGTCAGACGCATCAGAGAGGCGCTGGAGTTGCTGGAGACGGCCCTGTAACCGCCTGTAGAGTTGAAGTCTGGAGAACGATGATGCCGAAAACCTTGATCATTCAACTGGCATTGGGGCTGCTGATCGGCGGCGGCCTGGGGGCTGTGATGGGATACTATGGCAAGTGTTCCAGCGGGGCGTGTCCCCTGACGGCCAATCCCTATCGCGGCGCCTTCCTTGGGGCCCTGATGGGAGGCATGATTGCCTACTCCGGGGCCGGATCGCGGGTGAATCCGGAAGGCAAAGAGAAGGGTTACGCTGCGATGCAGATCGAGACGTCGGACGACTTCGAACGTTTCGTGTTGAAGGCCGAGCAGCCCGTGATGGTCGACTTCTACTCGAATGGTTGTCCACCCTGCCGCAAGCTGGCGCCCACCGTAGAAGAACTCGCCGAGGAATACCGGGGTCGTGCCGTCGTCGCCAAGGTCAACGTCGATCGCGTCCCGGAACTGGCCCGCCGGTACGGCATCCAGGGTATTCCTGCCGTTCTCTTCTTCGGCAAGGGCGCCGAGACACATCGCCTGGTGGGCCTGCGGCCTCGCAGCGCCTATACCGAGGTGCTCGATGGATTGCTCGGCTGAAGCATCCTATCTGGACCACAACGGTGCGAGCAGGTCGTAGATGCCCAGGAGGATGCAGGCCAGTCCCGCCGCGACGCACGCGAAGCCGAATACGCTGAGCACCGTCGCGATGAACTTCCCTTCGAAATAGGGTGAGGCGGCGAATCGTTGCTTCAGGACCGCCCCTGCGATGCACAACGGCGACGCGATGCCCAGCACGCCGATCCCGGTCAGGACGCTGCGAAGCGGATCTTTCAAACGCGCTACCTTGGACTCGGGCAGGACTGCCAGCACGACGAAGCAGACCAGCGCGACCACCAGGGACGCTCCGATGGCCAGCACCAGCCTGCTGGCCCGGGGCGGCTTCGCGAGGTTTCGCTGCGTCTCGATCTCATCCATGCCGTCGTCGCCGTTATTGCATCTTGCGGATGCGGACCTCGATGTTCTTGTCGTCGGCCAGAAGCTTGACCAGTTCGTTCGGATCGGTCTGCCCGTAGTGATACGGATAGAGGATCTTCGGTTGGAAGGTCCGGGCCGCATCGGCCACCATCGCCGGGGTCATCGTGTACGGCAGGTTCATCGGCAAGAACGCGATGTCGATCTTCTGGAGGTCCTTCATCTCGGGGATGTTCTCCGTATCGCCTGCGATGTAGACCCGTCCCGGCGCGCCGGGACCGAATGTCACGACATAGCCGTTGCCATTGCCCTTGGGATGGAAGGGATTGCCGTCGGGACGCTTGTGCACGATGTTGTAGGCCGGCACCGCCTCGATCTTGAGTCCATCGACCGTCCGCACGTCGCCGTTCTTCATCACCAGACCGCCGGCGACCTTCTCAGCGCAGATCTTGGTCAAAACGATCTTCGTCTGCGGCCGGCGAATCAACTCCAGCGCCTTGGGGTCGAGATGGTCGCCGTGCTCGTGCGTAATCAGGACGAGGTCGGCCTTGGGCAGTTTGGTGTAATCGCCTTCCCGGCTGACGGGATCGACGTGGATGATCTTGTCCTGCCAGGTGAACATCAGCGTGCCATGACCGATGAAGGTGATCTTCAGATCGCCCTGTTCGGTTTTGAAAATGTCTTCTTCAAGTTTTTCCTCCTCGGCGGCGCCGGCCCCAACGACGGCGAGCCCCGCCGCAATCAGTGCGGCCAGGATGAGCCACACTTGCGCTGTTAGCCTGTTCATCGTCTGCTCCTTTCTCCACGGGCCGAACCGCTGTGCTATTTGGCGGCCATCACATCGAGTTCGGCGATGGTGGTGTAGTACTGGCGACCCCACTCGTTCAGGGCCACGAGACGGATGTAGCGGCCCTTGACGGGCTGGGCGAATGTGACCGTCTGAAGCTGATCGCTGTTGGGAAACTCCCCCTTGACCACCGGCTCGCCCCAGTCCGTGCCGTCGCCGCTCACGTAGAATTCGTACCGGCGGACGCGCCCGTTGGCCTGATCCTGGCGGGGCAATTGCGTAAAGCCGAGCATCCCGAGCGTCTGGCCCAGGTCGATCTGGATCTCGTGCGGATGTTTCTCCCGCGTCCATGACCAGTTCGTATGCCAGAACGTCGCGGGATCGTCGTCGATGGCATGACGGACTTCTCCTTCACCCGGTTCGACGCTGTCGACGTGGATCACCTTCCATGCCGACTTGTCCAGTTCCTGCATCGGGGTGATTTCGTCCATTTCGAATCGGGCGGTGTCGCTGAGAAGTCCTTCGCTGATCCTGGCTCTGGCTTCAAGTTTACCTGCTCCGGCATGCTCGAACGGTCCGGTGTAAGGCTTCCAGTCCTGGCCGTCGAGGCGGTGCTCGACCTTGCCCGCGACGGCTGATTCGATGTGCACCATCGCCGCCTTGTCACGCGTCACCAACGGCGCTTGGAGGTCGGGCGACAAGACCCTGGCGTCGGTGGCGAGGTCTTTGGTTGCCGGCCGCAATCCGTAGCGGAACCGCGCGGGCTTGGCGGTGAGCGTGTACTCCTGCAACGGACGCGGCCCACAACTGGCGCCGCCCAGGCCCATGTGCGCCGCATCGATGCACAGATACACCTCGTCACGCGGCACAACGCGATGGATGTTCCTCGCCTCGTCGTAGTCCTGCGCGGTGTTATGATGGGCGCTGATCGAGTGCGTGCCGTCCGTGACGACGAGCAGGCCCTTGTCCTTGCGGTTTGTCAGTGCGGCCCAGCGCACCTCGGTCTTGTTGCCGTTCTCCTGCGGCCGGACGTAGCGTTCGTACTGCTCGGCCACCGATCCGCGATAGAGTCCCACGTCAGCGCTGCGCTTGCGGTCGACGTAGCTCTCGTGTGGGCCTCGACCCAGCCACGTCAGCGTGTCGAACCCCTTGGGCAGCGCCAGACTCACACCCAGCTTGGGCAGCACCGAGAGGTTGCCATAGGGTTGGACCTGATTGGCGACGTCGATCGTCCCGTTGCCAAAGACGGTGAACGTGGCGGCGTGCACCATCCCGCTGTCGGAGCGGCCGGCGCAGTCCACCGTGCAGCGGACGCGGACGATTCCGGTGTTGAGCTGCTCGGCGGCAACGTCTTTGACGGTATACGTCAGGTCGCGCAGTCCTGCGCGTTCCACGTCCCGACGGAGCCAGACGTCGTTGTCCACCAGGGCGCGGTACAGATTCAGCTTGGGACCGTGCCCATCGCAGATCACCTCCGCACCGTCGTAGACGAGCGACGACAGCGTGCCGCTCGACCGGCTAAAGGTGACCTGGAAGCTCTTGCCTCGGACGACGATGGCATCGCTGCCGTCGGTCAGGGTCAGAGCGGGCAGCGTCGCCAAATCCATCTGCAGCGCTTCGGGCGATGCGTACGGCAGCTTCATCTGCTCCGATGCGACCACGTGTCCGGCCCGGGAGTACAACGTCTTGTCCTTCCGCGTCAGGCTCACGTTGAGGAAGTACTCCGCTGCCGGCTTGAGCCTGGGCTGCGGGATGCTCAGCACGACCTTCGTCGATTGTCCCGGCCCTGTGCTTTCCAGCTTCGCCCGGCCCTTCTTGACGATCTTCCCTTCCTCTGTCAGTTGCCATTCCAGGTCGAAACGATCCAGGTCGGTGAAGAAGTACTTGTTGGTCAGCTCGACCGTCACGCGGCGATCCGTGACGTCGCCCAGGGCAAAGCCGACGTACTGATAGACCTTCTGGACCTCCCGCAGCTTGGCGGTGACGGCGCGGTCGGGCGTGACGACGCCGTTGCAGCAGAAGTTGTTGTCGTTGGGCCGGTCGCCGTAATCGCCGCCGTAGGCGAAGAACCACTCCTTCGAGCCGTCGGCGGCCGTGCGGCCTGTGTACTTGCGCAGTCCCTGGTCGACCCAGTCCCAGATGCAGCCGCCGATCAGTCGCGGACAGGCCTCGATGGCGTCCCAGTATTCCTGGAGGTTGCCGATTGCGTTGCCCATGCCGTGGGCGTACTCGCACATGAGGAAGGGCTTGGGCGATTCGCTGCGCCCCTGGGCAATCAGAGCGGCGACGGACGGGTACATCACGCTGTCGATATCGGCGACGGAGTTCATGCGCTCGTAGTGGATCGGCCGGGACGTATCAAGCTCGCGAATCGCCTGCGCCGCCGCCTCGAAGTTCGGGCCCGGTCCGGCCTCGTTGCCGAGCGACCAGATCACCACGCACGGATGATTCTTGTCGCGCTCGACCATGCGAACGTTACGGTCGACATGGGCGGTCTTCCAACTGTCGACGGCCGCCAGTGTCTCGCGGCCATACCCCATGCCATGCGATTCGACGTTGGCCTCGTCGATGATGAAGATGCCGTACAGGTCGCACAGATCGTACCAGAGCGGATGGTCCGGATAGTGGCACGTGCGGACCGTGTTGACGTTGTTTCGCTTCATCAGCTCGAGATCGCGCACCATCGAGCCAATCTCCACCGCCTGGCCGCGATCCGGATCGTGCTCGTGACGGTTGACGCCCTTGAGCTTCACCGAAACACCGTTGATGAAGAACTGACGGTCCTTCAGCTCGACCTCGCGGAAGCCGAAGCGGCACGCCTTGACCTCGGTGATCCTGCCGTCGGCGTCGAGCAGCTCCAGAACCACGGTATAGAGGTTTGGTGTTTCTGCCGTCCATAGCAGGGGCGAATCATGATTCGCCCCCACGGTAAGGCTGATTTCCTCTCCGGGCTCGACGGTGGCCAGGTCGGACTGGCCCAGTGGGCTCTTGCGCTGTTTCGCATCGACCAGTGTCGCGCGGACCTGCCGTTTGGCCTGGCTGGTGGAGAGGTTGCGCACCTTCGCGGTGATGCGAACCTCGGCATTTCGGTACTGCTCGTCCAGATCGCTCACGACAAACATGTCGCGCAGTTGCACGGCCGGCGTGCTGAACAGGTACACGTCGCGGAAGATGCCGCTCAGGCGCCAGTAGTCCTGGTCTTCGAGATAGCTGCCGTCGCTCCAGCGGTAGACCTCGACCGCCAGAACGTTCTGGCCTGGCTGAAGGTACTGTGTGATGCGGAATTCGGCAGGGGTCCGGCTGCCCTCGCTGTAGCCGACCTTGTGGCCATTGACCCACAGGTAGAACGCGGATGCGACGCCTTCGAAGTGGATGAAGACCTCTCGCCCATCCCACTTCTTCGGCACGGTGAAAGTGGTGCGGTAGCTGCCGACCGGGTTTGGCTCTTTCGCGGCGGTGAAGTCGGGCGGAACGTCGCCGAGGATCCTCGGAGGCTGACGCACGTGCGGATAGCGGATGTTCGAGTAGATTGGCGTGCCGTAACCGTGAATCTCCCAGTTCGACGGCACGGGAATCTCATCCCATCCGCTCGCGTCAAAGTCAGGCCTGTAGAAGTCCATCGGCCGCTCATCGGGTGACTTGACCCAGTGGAACTTCCATTGCCCGTTCAGCGATTGCCAGTAGGGACAGTCCGTCCATTTCTTCACCGCGTCGGCGGCGTTCTTCATGGAATGGGCGCGGATGGCTGATCTTGTGTCCGCAAACGACAGTCCCGTCGCCGCGGGCGGCTCCTTGTTGATCCCAATGACTTGCTCGTTCTCCCAGTCCGGCGTCTGCGCCCACGCAAAAGCACAAAGGACCAGACTCCCAATCGCCATCCATCGGTAGTTCATTTCTGCACCTCGCAAAGACCATGATTCTTCTGATGATACGAAGCGTTGTTCATCATAGCTCGGTGGGCTGATCGACGCTATAATCGATTCTCGCGATTTGGAGTATCGGATGGACGAAAGCGCAGTCAGACATACCATCGGACGCAGGGCAGTTCTGAGATCTGCCTTTGCCGTGATGGCCGGGCCGGTGGCGACGTCCCTGTCATACACCTGCAGCCCGGCGTCGTCTCGTGGAGACCGGCCGGTGCGGTTCGGCGTGGTCACGGACTGTCACTACGCCGATGTGGATCCGGCGGGGACCCGCTTCTATCGCCAGTCGCTGGACAAGCTCGCCGAGTGCGTCGACCGTATGAATGCAGAGAAGGTGGACTTCCTCATCGAGCTGGGCGATTTCAAGGACCAGGGCAGACCGCCCGTGGAACGGGACACGCTGGCGTACCTCCAGAACGCCGAAGCCGTCCTCCGGCGATTCGATGTCCCGACGTATCATGTCCTCGGTAACCACGATGTCGACAGCATTTGCAAGTCGCAGTTTCTGGCCTGCGTGACCAACACCGGCGTCAATCGCGAGCGCAGCTACTACTCGTTCGACGTCGAAGGCCTTCATTGCATCGTGCTCGACGCCAACTATCGCAGCGACGGCGTCGATTACGACCACGGCGATTTCGACTGGACCGACGCCAACATTCCCGCCGGCGAGCTGGAATGGCTCAGAAAGGACCTGGCGGCTGCCCCCGGTCCGGCGGTCATTTTCATTCACCAGTTGCTCGACGGAACCGATTCCGTCAGCGTCAGGAACGCCCAACAGGTGCGAACGATCCTCGAAGAATCGGGCAAGGTTCAGGTCGTTTTCCAGGGCCACCACCACGAGGGCCGATACAACCGAATCAAGGGGATTCACTACTACACCCTGCGGGCGGTGGTCGAAGGGCAGGGGGCCGACAGAAATTCTTACGCCATCGTCGAGGTTGCGGACGATCCGCCGATCCGCATTCTCGGGTGTCGCCGGGCCGTCAGCGCGACCCTGTTTGTAGTGACGCCGTGAGGCGTTATGCCCTTACGTGCACGCGCTTAAGGCTTGCCATTGGGGCCCTCCAGGCGGTATAATCGAGATGGTTGAGCAGGGCACATATAAGACCACGGAGGCTTCTTTCGGATCGAATGGAATCGCCTGCAGGGGTGAATCATCGTTCGCCCCCACGCGGACACACTACGAACTGTGGAGGACAGAATCATGGTGGCGACGCGCTATGCGAGAATTCTCATTTTCCTGTTGGTTCTGCTGGGTCTGTTCGTGAACGGGGTCTGGGGGGCGAACATTCTGTTCGTCACCGCCGAGCCGGCTGATCCCGAGGATGCGCCAATTCGGGCGTTCCTGGAGGGGCTGGGACACACCATCACGATCATCGACGACGGGGAGAACGAGCCGACGACGGAGGCGGCCGCGGCAGCCGCCGATCTGGTGTTCATCTCGGAGTCGGTCGGTTCCAGTGCCATCCGCAACGAGATCACCGAGATCGCGACGCCCATGATTGTCACCGAGGCGTGGGCCTGGGATGAAATGGGTCTGACCGAAGGCGCCGGCGGCGGGCTCGAAGTGGCCTCGACCGACATTGAGATTGTCAGTCCCGACCATTTTCTGGCGGCGGGGCTGAGCGGGACGGTGCCCGTGTTGACCGGGATCGGGGAGGTGTCCATCGCCCGCTTCTCCACGGCGGTTGCCAGCACGGGGGCGACGGTCATCGCGACCGCTACGCTCAGCGACGGCCAGACTTACGACGTTCTTTACATCTACGAGCAGGGGGCCCCATTGGCGGTTGCCCCGGCCGATGGCAGCGCCCAAGTCGCGGCGGGGATGCGCATCTGCCTGGGCTTCGACGAGATCTCCTATGCGTTGTGGAATGAGAACGCTTACGAGCTGCTGGCAGCCGCGGTCAATTACGGACTGAGGATCACCGAGCTGGCGAGAAATCCCAGACCTTCCGACGGCGCTAAGAACGTCGGTCCCACAGCGCTTCAGTGGTCCGCCGGCCGGGGAGCGGTCTGGCACAACGTGTACTTCGGCACAAACCCGGCGCCCGGAGCGGCCGAGTTAGTCAGTGAGCGCCGGACGGATACGATGTATGCACTGCCGGCAGACCTCGTGCCGCAGACGACGTACTACTGGCGCATCGACGAGATCGAGGCCGATGGCAGCACGATCCATCCCGGCGCCGTGTGGAGCTTCACCGCCGCGAGGCTGGTTGCCAACGGTCCGAATCCGGCCGACGGCGCGGTCTTCGTCGATCCGGATGTGGACCTCAGTTGGATTGCCGGCTACGGCGCCGCGACGCACGATGTGTATCTCGGCACGAACCAGACGGCGGTGCAGGACGCGATCGTGACGTCGCCCGAGTTCCAGGGCAATGTCTCGGCGACGAGCTACGACCCCGGCACGCTTGCCAGGAGCGCCACGTACTACTGGCGCATCGACGAGGTCGGCGCCGATGGCGCCACGGTGCAGAAGGGCAGCGTCTGGCGCTTCTCGACCGTGCCGGAGATTTCTGTTCGCGATCCGAATCTCGTCGGCTGGTGGAAGCTCGAAGACGAGGGCATCGACATCGTGATGGACTACTCCGGCCACGGCCACCACGGCACGCTCAGCGAAAACTTGCAGTGGGTCTTCGGATACGACGGCGATGCGCTCGACTTCGACGGCGCCAGCTACGTCACACTGCCGGCGGGACTGACCAGCACGAACCGAGGGTCCGTCACCGCGTGGATCAAGACCACCCTGGACGTTCGAGGCATGATCTTCTACGCGGCCGAGGGCAACAGCGGCGACGGCTTCGGAGGCCAGAACGAGTTCCACGCCCACATCCGCGATGGCGGCGACTTCGAGTTCTTCATCGAGGGCGGCGACACCGACACCACCGTCCGCGCCAGCTCCGTCAACGACGACGCCTGGCACCACGTGGCCGCCACCTGGGCTGCCGGCGGGGATGTCACCGTCTACGTTGATGGAGAGGCCGTCACCACGAGGGCCCACACGGCCAACAGCTTCGAGGCGCTCGGCGCAACCCGCCTGGGGGCCCCGATCTCCGACCAGCGCTACTACGTTGGTCTTCTCGACGATGCAAGACTTTACGACTATGCGCTCTCGGCCGAACAGGTCGTCGAGACGATGAAGGGCGATCCGATGCTCGCGTCGAATCCGAGTCCGGCCAATCGCTCGGTCACGGACATCGAACGAGGAGCGACGCTGACCTGGTCGCCCGGAACCAATGCCGCCGAGCACCACGTCTACTTCGGAACGGACCGGACCGCCGTGACGCAGGCCACCAGTTCCGACGCCACAGGCGTCTATCGAGGCGTCCGGCCTCTCGGCGGCGAGCGATTCGAGCTGGCAGAGGCGCCTGAGTTCGACCAGACCTCCTACTGGCGCATCGACGAGCGGAACGCCGATGGGACGCTGAGCAAAGGCGTCATCTGGAGCTTTACCGTCGCGGACTATCTGATCGTCGACGATTTCGAGTCCTACAGCAACAATTCGCCGCAGCAGCCGTTCCAGACCTGGACGGACGGATTCGGTTACGAGCAGGACGAATTCCTGCCCGGCAAGGAGGGCAACGAGACCGGTTCGCAGGTAGGCCACGATGTCTGGAGTCTCGACAGCCCGTATTTCAACGGCGAGTTCATGGAAAAGGAAATCGTCCGCTCGGGCCGCCAGTCGCTGCCGTTCTATTACGACAACAGCGGGCCCGGCGGCGCGAGGTTCTTCTCGGAGATCGAGCGAGCCTGGAGCGCGCCGCAGGACTGGACGCGGAATGGCGTGACGGCCCTTTCGTTGTTCTTCCAGGGCAATCCGCAGGCCTTCGTCGAGACCCCATCGGGTCATATCATCATCAGCGCCACGGGCACGGATATCTGGGGTACTGCCGACGAGTTCCGATTCGTGCACAAGCGTTTCACCGGCGATGGCGCCATCGTCGCCCGGGTCCAGAGCATCGACAACACCGATCCGTGGGCGAAGGCGGGTGTGATGATCCGCGATACGCTCGCCGCCGGCTCCGAGTTTGGCGCGGTGTACATCACGCCGGGCAACGGCTGCCGTTTCCATATCCGCACGGCGACCGAAGGCGCCGCCACGAGTGACACCTCGGTGGCCGCGCCCGAGCAGCAGGCGATCACGGCGCCCTACTGGGTAAAGCTCGAACGCGTGGGCATGTCGTACAGCGGCTATTACAGCCCCGATCCCGCCACCGCCGGCTGGACCGCCATGTCGTGGAACCCACAGACGTTGTCCATGCCGGGCAACATCTATATCGGCCTGGCGGTGACCAGTCACAGCGCCGGCGACATCTGCATCGCCGAGTTTTCTGGAATCGAGATCACCGGCGAGGTCACGGGCGACTGGGAGGTCTCCGACATCGGTGTGCCGCATCCGAACAACGCGCCGGGACAGCTTTATGTCGCCCTGGAAGACAGCGGCGGTCGCGTGGCGGTGGTGAACCACCCGGATGGGCCGGCTTCCGTGCAGCTCAAGGATTGGACGGACTGGACGATCGATCTGTCGCAATTCAGCAGCCAGGGCGTACGCATCACGGAAGTCGAGAAGATGATGATCGGCGTGGGCGACCGCGACAACCCGGCCGCCGGCGGATCGGGCCGGCTGTTGATCGACGACATTACACTGCAACCGTGATTGACCCGTTTGCAGGGGCGAATGATTATTCGCCCCTACGGATGCAGGTCGTCCGGGGTGATATTCTGTCGGCGAAGCATCGCTTGGGCGTAGCGAAGCCCAAGCGTTCTGGCGGCTTCCGTGCTGAAGTGCACCTGGTCGTCCTTGCAGGCCAGGCCCGCTGCGGAGACCCAGAAGACCCGTTGGTCCGCTTTCGCGACGGCCTGGATCGCCTCGATCACGAATCGACTCTCGGGCGTTCGAGCGATGAAGGCGTCGGCGGGAGTGCCGGCGACGAACAGCAGGTCTGGAGCTTTCAGGTCCTGGCGGAGTTGCCGGATCAACTCCGTCAGGCGTTGCGCATAGAGCGGTCCGTCCTCGGCGTTGCTGTCGTTTTCCCCCTGGTGCCAGAGCACGCCTTTGAATGTGCCTCGCTGTCCGGCGATGCGGCAGCGCGCCATCGCGTCGTCGTAAGGGCGGACACCCGTTGCAGCGTAGTACGCCTCGGGCTTCCACGCCGAGATCGGCGAGCCTCCCACCGCGCAGGGGATCAGGCCGATGACGACGTTCGGGTCAGCCTGGGCCATGGCCTTTCCAAAGGCCAACCCCGGGCCGACTCCGACGATCGCCGGCTTGTCAAAGTGCAATGGCTCGACGGCGGGCACCCAGCGGTTCTCGCGATTCAATGCGAAAACGCGCGGGTGGGCGGTCCTGTCCAGTTCGGCCGGCACGCCGCGTCCGGCCATGTTCGATTGGCCGGCCAGCAAGTACAGGTGGAACGCGTCTTCCTCGACTTCAAACAACGGTGCGTCCTGTGCCGAAGCCCACATGGTGAGAACGCTCGGCAGCAGAGCGGCAGCGGCAAGCCATCGGTTCATACTCATGTACCTGCAACGAGGGTTGTCTCGTCACGCCGACGCCAGCACTTCGACGTCAGCGATGGTCTTCGGGATCGGCGGGCCCAACACGCGACAGCCGGTGTCTGTCACCAGAATATCGTCTTCGATCCGGATACCGCCGAAGTCGCGGTAGGTTTCCACCTTGGCGTAGTCGATGAAGGCGTCGCATTTCTGCTCAGCCTTCCAGCGGTCGATCAGCGTCGGGATGAAATAGATGCCGGGCTCGACGGTCACGACGTGGCCCGGCTCGACGGCCTTGCCCAGCCGTAGCGAGCTCCAGCCGAACGCCGGATTTCTTCGGATCGCCTCGGTGTAGCCGATGTTGTCCTCGCCCAGACCCTCCATGTCGTGGACATCGAGGCCCATCATGTGACCGAGGCCGCATTGGAAGAATAGCGCGTGGGCGCCCGCCTCGACGGCTTCCTCCGGATCGCCTTTTGTCAGACTCAGTTCTTTCAGTCCGGCCATCAGCCTCACACAGGCCAGACGATGGACGTCTCGGAATTCCACGTCGGGCCGGATCGCGGCGATGGCGCTTTGCTGCGCATCGAACACGATGGAGTAGATCTCACGCTGCTTCTGTGTAAATCGGCCGCCGACCGGGATCGTTCGCGTGATGTCACTGGCGTACCGCATGGGCGACTCGGCGCCCGAATCGTTGACCGCGATGTCGCCGGCCTTCATCACGTTGTTGTGGAAGGGATTGTGCAGCGTCTCGCCGTGAATGCTGAAGATCGGTTCGAAGGCGAGGCGCACGCCCAGAGCCATCGCAATCCCTGCCATGGCGCCGGCGACCTCGCGCTCGATCACGCCCGGTCTGGCCATCCTCATCGCGGCGGTCTGCATCTGATACGAGACGCTCAAGGCCAGTTCGATCTGGTCGATCTCTTCGGACGATTTCACCGACCGCTGCGCGACTACGGCGCGAATCAGTGTCTCCGAAGCCAGTTCACCGACAGCTTCCGGCGGAAAGCCGAGCAGCTCGCCGATCCACAGGATGTGATCGGGACGGTAAGGCGGAAGGAAGTGAATCGGCCGGCCCCGTTTGCTCGCCTTCTCCAGCACGAACGCCAGATCCTGGCTCAGCGCCGTTTGCACGATGCCCAGGCGCTGAGCCTTCTCGCGAAGCGGCGTCTGTGGACCCGTCCAGATCACTTCATCGACGGTCACGTCGTCACCGAAGAGGCTTTCGGTCCCTTCGTCCACGTCGATTACCGCCGCGAGCCCCGGCTCATCGAGCCCGAAAAAGTACAGGAACGTGCTGTCCTGCCGGAAGGGATAGCAGTTGTCGGGGTAGTTCACAGGTGAGGGATCGTTGCCGAGGAGCAGAATCACCCCCGATGCCACCTGTTTCCGCAGGTGTCTTCTTCGCGCGGTGTATGTTTCCGTCGGGAGCATGATCAGCTCGGCCCCGCGGGCTTCTTCCCGGTGAGCAGGCTCACGAGGACCAGTGCCAGCACCGACAGCGTGATGGCCGGCAGCACGGCGTCGAGTCCGGCGGCCCAGGCCGGAAGACGGCCCTTGTCGAACCCCGACCAGACCAGCGTCGTGATCGTCCCGGTAAGGATCGACGCAATGGCTCCCGGTCCGGTTGCTCGCTTCCAGAACAGAGCGGCTACCAGGCAGGGCGTGATGGCGGCACCGTAGATCGTATAGGCATACATGGCCCGGTGGAAGATCGTGGTCGACTGCGCGAAGGCCAGCGATACGAGATACGCGACGATCCCCAGCGCCAGCACCAGCAGCCGGCTCAGGAAGATCACCTTCTTTTCCGCCGCCTTCGGGTTGATGTAGTTCAGATACACATCCCGGATAACACAGGTGGCCGGGATCAGGAGGAATGAGTCGGCGGTCGAGATGATAATGCCCACGATCGTGACCAGGAACAGCAGGCCCAGTACCGTCGGCATGAAGTCCTTGGCCGCGTAGATCAGGACATACTTGCCGACCGCGGCGTTGGGAATCAGGCTGGACGCGACCCACGCCTCCAGGATGATCAGACTCTCGATCACCAGCACAATCACGATCATGAAGGTCACCGCGGTCTTTGCTCCTTTGGCGTTGCGACTAGCGAAGAAACGCTGATACTGGTTCGCGTCGCCCATGATCAGCAGGAAGCTCGGGAGGGTGTAGTTGATCACCTCGGCCTTGCTGAAAATGCCCCAGAACTTCATGTGTTCGGGCCTGCCCATCGCCGTGAAGTTGACTTCCATGCCGCTCCAGCCGCCCGCCTTGGTCCAGAGAACCGGGAAGGCGACGATCAGCGACAGCGTGATGATGATTCCCGTGACGATGTCCGTGTAGGCCAGGCTCATCAGGCCGGCGAGGATCGTATAGGTGATGATGAACGCGGCGGCGATGATCGTTCCCGTCTGCACCGAGACGAGCGGGTGACCGGCGTGGTCCCTGAGAATGGCGTTCAAGACGGCCCCGCCTGCATTGAACTGGTAGCTGACGATCACCATGTAGGCAAGGACCAGTGCGACCACCGCCAGCAGGCGGGCGATTTGTCCGTAACGCGATCCGATGATCTCGGGGACCGAGTAGACGTCGTAATCGCGAGCCTTCGGCGCAACGCGCGTCAGCAGGATCATACCGAGAACGCTGCCGATCGGGATGATCAGGGCGGCCAGGCCGCTGTCGTACGCCATACCCGCGTTGCCGACGATCGATCCGGTGCCGATCCAGACGGCCAGCATGGTACAGACCAGCACCCAGGGGGACAATGTCCGGCCGGCGACGGCGAAGTCCGCCTGCGTCTTGACCTGGCGGGATTTGTAGATGCCGATGCCCGTCAAGGCGAACAGATAGATGAGAATTGCGATGAGATAGACCATGGCACCTGCTTCGAGTCTGGACGCCGGCTGCGCGTCGATGTCACTTGATGAACTGCTCGACAAAGTATTTCGGCGTCAGCGGCTCGCCCGTGGCTCGAACGATCATCTCGTCCCACCGGTAGCGGGCCCCCGGGCCGAGCACGCGGTCACGGAAATACCTGCCGATCCGCTCGTCGCCAACATAGCTGAGCCTCTCTTCCGAATCAAGCTTCAATATCTGGTGGACGATGTGATGGTGCCATTGCGAGGCCAGCAGCTCTCCGAGCACGTAGTTGTGGTAGTAGCACGGGGCGGTGGTAAAATGCAGCTTCGAGGCCCAGCCGGCGTCGGGCGTATCGGTTGGGCGCTGGAGGAACTGGTATTTCTCGACGAGGTCCCACCAGAG
>CAZNSM010000003.1:22795-52172 GCA_964575615.1 uncultured Pirellulales bacterium
GGCGTGACCCAGCTCGTGCAGGAGCGTCTCCATCCATCGCTCGGTGTCCTGGAGGTTGGCCAGCACCCGGGCGTCGCCCTCGCGGTCGGCGTCGAAACCGTACGCGTGTGGGTACTTGCCCTCGCGGTCGTACAGATCGCTGCGGGCCAGGATGTCGTTGACGGGCAGGCCTACGCCGGCGTAGTAGTGTCTCGCCAGGTCTTCGACGCGGCGGCCTTTGTAGTACCGGTCCAGGTCGAGTTCGTAAACAAGTGGCGTCCGCTGGAAGAACGGATCGTGGTAGTGCCAGGGCATCAACTCCGACGGGGCAATGCCGTAGCTCTCGGCCAGGATCGCGTCCAGCTCCTTCTTCTGCCTGGCGAACGGCTCGCGGGTCAGCGCATCCAATTCGTCGAAGATGCGGTCGAGCTGTGCGACATCCTGCTCGCCCGTGACGATGGTCATGGTGTGGTAGTTGTCGAAGCCGAGTTCCTTCGCCGCCCGGTTGCGGAGCTTCACCAGGCGGAGGAAGTCCTCGATGATGACGTTGCCGACCTGCTTGCTGGCGCGCCAGGCCGCCTCACGTTTGGGGGTGTTCTTTTCCGTCGTCATGAGCGTGTAGATATCGCTCATGGTGACATCCTGCCCGTCGATGCGGCCTCGGTAGCTGTTGTAGGTCTGCTGGATCTGCGTGTCGAGCTGCACGATCTGCGTGAGCAGCTCCGGCTCGATCTGGTTCTGGAGATAGGCGTAGTAGAGCTTATCGAGCTGGCGGGCCAGACGCGGATCGGCTATGGGCCCGGCCTCTCGGAACGCCTTGATGCGTGCGAAGTCCTCTCGATTGCTGTGGAGCTGCCGGATCTTCAGTTGCAGCGTCTCATACCTGTCCCACGCCTCCTTCTTGCCGGTTGTGGTGGCCTCCCAGTACGTCAGATTGGCCTGCGTCCAGAGCGGAGCGACCTGCGCCACATGCGCCTCGATGAAGCGGGCCAGTCCGCTCTCCTGCGACACAGCCTCGACGTGGGCCAGAGCTGTGGCTGTAAGCAGCAAAACGCTCCCGACGGACATCAATCTCATGTTGGATCTCCTGACGCGATTTCTCGAACCGGCCCATCTATCATGCCCGGCTGCAAGGCAGAGAAGAACATCGCCGATCCGCCTGAGCTGATCAGTGACTCGCTGACGGCACGTGAGACTTATGCGACGCGTCGTGATCGGACTTCTTTGTCGATTTTCGAGCCGATCTTCTGCTTGGCGACCTTCAGATCATAGTTGGTCTGGAGGTTGAGCCAGAATTCCGGCGTGGTGCCGAAGTAACGTGCCAACCGGAGGGCTGTGTCAGGTGTGACGGCACGTCGTTCACGCGCAATCTCGTTGATGCGCGGGGCGGGCACCTTAAGCTCCATTGCGAGGGCGTGAGCGTTCATCTGCAGCGGCTTGAGGAACTCCTCACGCAGAATCTCACCAGGATGGACGGGCCGCATCTTGTTTGCTATGCTCATCGTGTAATCTCCTCAGTGGTAGTCCACAATCTCAGCATCGAATGCGTTGCCATTGTCGAAGCGAAAGCACAGACGCCACTGGTCATTGATACGAATGCTCCACTGGCCTTTGCGGTTTCCCAGCAAGGCCTCCAGTCGGTTGCCCGGTGGGACGCGAAGATCCTGGATAGCATGGGTGCTGTCCAACATCTGCAGTTTTCGCTCGGCCACAGTGGCGATCGCCTGGAACCGGCGCGGGCGCCGGCCTTCAAACAATGCCTGTGTATTCGCGCAACGGAAGCTCTTGATCATGGAGGGAGTATATAACGCATCACGTTAAATGTCAAGCGGATACTCCGGGCGAACGACGCCAGCCGTGCAAGGCCGATGGAAACTATGGTTCAGAACGGCTCTCTGGTGACGGGCCGCCTCTACAGAGCACTCTGTTCGGTTCGGGCGATGATTTCGTTCTGGAGGTCGCGGCCGAGGTCGACGAAGTAGTCGCTGTAGCCGGCGACGCGGACGATCAGGTCGCGGTTCCGCTCGGGGTGCTTCTGGGCCTCGCGAAGCGTCTCGGCGCCGACGACGTTGAACTGGATGTGGTGGCCGTCGAGCCGGAAGTAGGAGCGGATCAGTTGCGTGAGCTTGTCGAGGCTCTCTTCGCCGTCGAGGACCTGGGGATTGAACTTCATGTTGAGCAGGGTGCCGCCGGTGCGGGCGTGGTCCATTTTGGCCGCCGATTTGAGCACGGCCGTAGGTCCGTAGCGGTCGGCGCCCTGGACGGGCGAGATGCCCTCCGAGAGCGGCAGGCCCGCCTTGCGGCCGTCGGGGGTCGCGCCGATCACCGAGCCGAAGTACACGTGGACCGTCGTCGGCAGCAGATTGATGTGGTAGCGGCCGCCTTTGGTGTTGGGCCGTCCATCTACGGCGTTGAAGTAGACCTCGAACACCGATCGCATGACGTCGTCGGCGTAGTCGTCGTCGTTGCCGTACTTGGGCGTCCGTTCCAGCAGGGTCTGCCGCAAGGGCTCGTGGCCCTCGAAGTTGTTGCGTAGCGCCGCCAGCAGTTGCGACATCGACGCGCTCTTGTGGTCGAACACGTGATACTTGATGGCGGTCAGCGCATCGGTGATCGTGCCCAGCCCGACGCCTTGGACATAGTTGGTGTTGTAGCGGGCGCCGCCGTCGTGGTAGTCCTTGCCCCTGGCGATGCAGTCGTCGATCAGGATCGACAGGAACGGAGCGGGCATGTACGTCGCGTAGAGGCGTTCGATGACGTTGTTGCCCCGCATTTTGATATCCATCAGGTGGTTGAGCTGTCGTCGGTACGCATCGAAGAGCTGCTCGAAGGTCTCGAACTGCTCGGGTTCGCCCGTCTGCGGGCCGAGACGCCGTCCCGTCCTCGGATCGACGCCATTGTGGAGCGTCAACTCCAGGACCTTGGGCAGGTTGAAGTAGCCGGTGAGAATGTAGCTCTCCTTGCCGAACGCGCCGACCTCGACGCAGCCGCTGGAGCCGCCGTTGCGGGCGTCGGCCACGGACTTGCCCATGCGGACCAGCTCCTGGACGATCAGGTCGCAGTTGAACACCGATGGCTGGCCGAAGCCGGTGCGGATGATCTTCGTTGCCCGCTTGATGAAGCGATCGGGGTTCTTCTTGCTGATCTGGATGGAGGAACTCGGCTGGACGAGCCGCATCTCTTCGACCACGTCAAGCACGAGGAACGTCACCTCGTTGACGCCGTCGGAGCCGTCCTCCTTCAGACCGCCACTGTTGATCTGGGCGAAGTCGGTGTACGTGCCGCTCTCGGCGGCGGTGACGCCCACCTTGGGCGGGGCCGGCTGATTGTTGAACTTGATCCAGAAGCACTGAAGCAATTCCTTGGCCTGCTCGGTGGTCAGCGTTCCGTCGTCGAGCCCTCGCCGGTAGAACGGATAGAGATGCTGGTCCAGGCGGCCCGGGTTGAACGAGTCCCACGGGTTCATCTCGGTAGTCACACCGAGATGGACGAACCAGTAATACTGAAGCGCTTCCCAGAAGTCGCGCGGCGCGTGGGCCGGAACGTACGAGCAGACCTGAGCGATTCGCTCCAACTCCGCTTTTCGCCGCGGATCGGATTCCTGCTTCGCCATCTCGCGGGCCTGTTCGGCGTGACGCTCGGCGAAGCGGATCAGCGCATCGGCGCAGATGCGCATCGCCTTGAGCTGTTCCTGCCTGGCGTAGGCCTGCGGATCGTTGAGGTAGTCCAGGCTGTCGAGACTGTGCTGGATGTCCTGCTTGAAATCGAGCATGCCCTTGCGATAGATCTTGTCGTCCAGCACGGTGTGGCCGGGCGAGCGCTGCTCCATGAATTCGGTGAACAGGCCGGCCTCATAGGTGGCCTTCCATTCGTCGGTCATCTCGCGGAAGATGCGGTCCCGCATCGTCCGGCCCTGCCAGAAGGGGATAATCGTCTCGGCGTAGACCTTCCGCACCTCGGGACTCACCGCGAACGAGGTCTTTTCTCGCGAGTTGAGAATGTCCAGGTCGCTCAGCGTATGGCAGCACAATTCCGGATAGGTCGGAGTTGCCTTCGGGGCGTGGCCCTTTTCGCCCACGATCAGCTCACCGTCGCCGATGTAGACGGTCTTATGCTCCATCAGGTGCCGGAAGGCCAGAGCCCGCGTGACCGGGACGCTCTCGCACCCGGCGGCGCCGCTCTGGTAGAACTGAGTCATCAGTTCGGCCCGTTCGCTGGAAATGTAAGGGTGCGTTTCGACGCTCTGCTGGCGAAGTTTCCTGACACGCTCGTTCATCGTCTATCCACCTATCGTGACTTCGAATCCGTACCCACGCAGGGTCCGGGCAATCTCGGCCATTTGCTCATCGCTTGGGCTTTCGCCCTCCATCAGGTCGAAGCCTGCGGCCAGCCGGACCGATTTCTCCAGCCCACCCCGGTTGTAAGGCAGGATATCAATCCTCTGGACCGTCGGCAACGACTGGGCGAACCGGGCCGTATTCTCGATGTTGGCCACATCGTCGTTGAACCCTGGTACGATCGGAATCCGGACGACCACCTTCTTGCCCGCCTCGGCCAGCGTCCTGAGATTGGCGAGGATCAGGTTGTTCGGCACGCCCGTATACCGTTCGTGCATGGGCGAATCCATGTGCTTGATGTCGCACAGGAACAGATCGGCGACCTCGGCCACCCGCCGGACCAGATCGCTCTTGGCGTGGCAGGTCGTGTCGACCGCTGTATGTATGCCTTCGGCCCGGCAGCGGTTCAGCAGCGCCAGCAGAAAATCGCCCTGCATCAGCGGTTCCCCACCGGAAAACGTGGCCCCGCCGCCCGACTGGTCGTAAAAGACCACGTCCTTGACAATCTCGGCCATCACCTCGGCCACGGTCATCTGCTGCCCTATGATTTCCCTGGCGGCGGCCGGGCATTCGACAGCACATCGGCCGCAGAGGATGCACTTTTCCATATCCGTCACGGGATAGCCGTCCGGGAACGTGATGGCCTTGCCCTGGCAGACGGCTTCGCACCGCCCGCAGCGGATACAGCGGCCCTGCCGGAAGCTGGGCTCCGGCGTCGCCTTCCAGCTCTCGGGATTATGACACCAGCGGCACCGCAGCGGGCAGCCTTTGAAAAAGACCGTTGTACGAATCCCCGGGCCGTCGTGGATGGCGTATTTCTTGATATCGAAAACGACCCCCTGCACGTCCGACGCCGGCACGTTGGCGTGCGTCGCCGTTCGCAGATGGCTGTAGGCAGATTGTCCGTCGTGGCCCGTCGTCACCAAAGTTTCCCATCCCCGTGATCCATCACCCGCTCGACTCATTCCCCCAAGCACTCAGCATACCGAAATGCCGCCCCGAAAACAAGCCGGCACCGCCGTGCGCTTCGGCTGCCGGCCGAATGATTATTCGCCCGTATGGCCTTTACAGAGAGGGGGGGTATCGGGGAACATGTTGATGGGCAGAGGCCGGCTGGGCCCAAACATGCGAATCGCGGGGGCAGTGTGAGGTGTATGATGAGACGATCTGGAGTGGTTCTGGGGCTGATCGTGGTTCTTGTTGGGGGATTCGCGACCATGAGAGCAGACGCGAATCCGGACTCACAGGCCGCAGTGGTAGAGGCAAGACTGATCTTTGCTCTGGAGAACAGACCAACGGCGGGTTGCCATGCGTCGACCATCGAGCAGACTCGCACCGGCCAGATCGTCGCGGCGTGGTTCGCCGGCGCCGACGAGGGCGAAGACGACGTCGGGATCTGGGTCTCCCGTCTGATCGACGGCCAGTGGTCCAGGCCGACGGAAGTGGTCGATGGCGTGATGTCGGTCCAGAGGCGGTATCCCTGCTGGAATCCGGTGCTGTTCCAGCCGAAGGATGGACCGCTGGTGCTGTTCTTCAAGGTCGGGCCTACACCCAGCCAGTGGTGGGGTCAATGGACCGCCTCGTACGATGGTGGCGACACCTGGACGCCGCGGCAGTTGCTGGCCGGGAATGTGATGGGGCCGATCAAGAACAAACCGATCCAGCTCGACGATGGACGCGTCCTGTGCCCGTCCAGCAGCGAACACAACGGCTGGCAGATTCACCTGGAGATCACCAACGACCTGAAAGACTGGCACGTCGTTGGCCCGCTGAACGACGGCCAGGCCATGCCGGCGATTCAGCCGACCATCCTGAAGTATCGAGATGGGCGGCTCCAGATGCTCTGCCGCACGCGGGGCAAGGGGTTCGTCGCCCAGACGTGGTCCGAGGACGGCGGCCGCTTTTGGAGTCCGTTGACCTCTACGAGCCTGCCCAACCCCAACTCGGGGATCGATGCGGTCACGCTGAGGGACGGGCGGCAACTGCTCGTGTACAACCACACCACACAGGGCCGCAGCCCGCTGAACGTGGCGGTTTCTTCCGATGGGCAGAACTGGGACATGGTGCTGACTCTCGAAGACCAACCCGGCGAATACTCCTATCCCGCCGTCATTCAGACCGCCGACGGTCTCGTTCATGCCACGTACACGTACCTGAGAAAGAGTATCAAGCACGTCGTCATCGATCCGGGCAAGCTGTGAGGCCATCGTTGGCTGCCCCGGGACCCCAGATCTCTCAACCGTTTTGGGCCAATTGCCAAACTCCGCACCCGCCGGCGCCGTAGTATAAGACCAGTAGGACCTATCGGACGTATACCGAACGCCTTTCGCGTTCGGGTGGCGCTTCAGGGAAGGAGAACGGCAATGATTGACACAGAAGCAATTGCCGAACTGGCATATGATCTGGCCCGTCGTGACTTCTCCCATCAGTTTGGCGGCCCCGAGCTGGGGTTTCGCGAAAAACCCATCTGGCAGAAGGTGCGCGCACTGGGCACTCGATTGTGGCTGGACACCGGGGATATCGACGAGGCCAAGGCGCTGTGGTGTTGTGAATTCGAGGCGTTGACAACCAACAACACGTTGCTCAACAAGGAGATTCAGAAGGGGCTGTACGACGGATTCGTCCGCGAAGTGGCCAAAGCGATTCGGCGGGTGGCGCCCGGGATTGACGAGTCGCCGTATTCCTCGGGACTGATACTGGAGATCGCGTTTGTCCTGAACGCCTACCACGCCCTGCGACTGGTCGAGATGTTCGATGCGCACGTGAGCGTGGAACTGCACACGGACCTCGGTCACGATGTGGAGCGTTCGGTCGCGTACGGCAGGCGGTACTACGACATTTGCCCGGAGCGGTTCTACGTGAAGGTGCCGCTGACGCCGGCCGGCCTGCTGGCGGCGCGAAGGCTTGGTGCCGAAGGCATCCCGGTCAACTTCACTCTGGGCTTTTCCGCCCGGCAGAATTACGCCGCCGCCCTGATCGCCCAGCCGCGGTTCGTCAACGTCTTCATGGGCAGGCTCAATGCGTTCGTCGCCGACAATGGGCTGGGGGATGGACGGAACGTCGGAGAGAAGGCGACGCTGGCGACGCAACGGATGCTGATCGGCCTGAGGGACGCCGGTCGGACGCGCTCGCTGCTGATCGGCGCCAGTATGCGTGATGGCTCGCAGGTCGCGGCCCTGACGGGGCTCGACGTCCTGACGATGCCCACGAAGGCCGCAGCGCAATACGAAGAAAGCCCCGCCACGCGGTTGTCGCCCCAGATTGACGCCGACCCGGACGTTCAATTGGCGGAGGGCATCCGCTTCGAGGACTTCAACGCCATGACGCTCTGGAACGTTCCTCAGGCGTTCAAGGGCTGTGTTGAAGGTCTCCTGAGCGAGGATGTTGACGGCATGACCCCTGAGGACGTGCAGTCCTATTTTGCCCGGCATGGCTTCGAGGATTTCCTGCCGGAATGGTCGACGCAAGACATCGACACGGCGACGGCCGACGGGAAGATTCCTGTCCTGGCGAGATGGCAGGGGCGGCTCTCGCGAGGTGACGTCGGTCTCGACGCCCTGATGAATCTCAGTGCGTTTGGCGCCTTCGCCACCGATCAGAAGGCCCTGGACGACCGCATTCGGTCGCTGATTTGATTCGTGGCGGCCCAGGCGGCCCGCGCGCTGATGGGTTGCAGTTCGCCTCTTTTCGCCAAATCTCCGCTTTTGGCGCTTTTCGAGCATCTGGCCCGGCGGTAGAATACCTGTCGGCACCATCATCTTGCGGCTCTCGGTGCATTGCCCTGTGGACAGGGATGGGATTGGGGCAGGTATGGTTGGGATTGTTTCCAGGCCGGACACGCGGGACAAGCTTGAGATTCTCAGTTCCGACGCGCAGTACGACCTGGCCTGCGCCTGCGGGACGAACAGGGAGGAAGGTCGTCGTCGCGGCCGGGACGGCCGGTGGATCTACCCGGTCACGCTGCCCAACGGCGGACGGAGCGTCCTGTTCAAGAGCCTGATCTCGAACGTCTGCACCAACGACTGCAAGTACTGCCCGCTGCGGGAGCAACAGGACATCCGGCGATGCAGCCTCAGTCCGGAGGAGACTGCGCGGGTGTTTCTGGATTACTACCGCCGCAAGAAGGTCTTCGGCCTGTTCCTCAGTTCCGGCGTCATCGGCTCGCCCGATGCGACGATGGACCGGCTCACCGCCACCGCCGGACTGCTGCGCCGCCGACACGGGTTCAAGGGATACATTCACCTGAAGGTCATTCCCGGCTCCAGCGCCGCGGCCATCGAAGAAGCGGTCTCGCTGGCCAGCGCCGTCTCTCTGAACATTGAGACGCCGGGGCACAAGCACCTCGCCAGACTGTCGAGCCGCAAGAACTACATCCGCGATATCATTGAGCCGATCAAGCTGATCAGCCGCCTGACGGCGCGCGGGTCTCGCTTCTCCAGCGTCAAGCAGACCACGCAGTTCATCGTCGGGGCCGCTGGGGAATCCGATGCCGAGATCGTCAAGTACATGGGCGGCCTTTACGACCGCTTGCGGCTGCAACGCATCTACTTCAGCGCCTACCAGAGGGGCGTCGGCGATGCCTCACTGGACGGCGGGATCGACGCAGGACGCGATCCGGCGCAGGCCTTCGTCCGAGAGCATCGCCTTTACCAGGTGGATTTCCTCCTGCGTAAGTACGGTTTCAAAGACGGTGATATCCTGTTCGATCCGCAAGGTCGTCTGTCGCTCGACGCCGATCCGAAGGAGGTGTGGGCGCAGAGCCACCCGGAGCGGTTTCCATTGGATGTGAACCGCGCTACGCGTCTGGAACTGCTTCGCGTGCCCGGGCTGGGGCCGTTGACCGTCGACCGCATCATCGAACAACGGGCCAGCCGGCGGATCCGAAGCCTTGACGAGATCGGCCGCGTCGGCGCCAGGCTCGGCAAGGCCAGGAGCTATCTGATCTTCTGAAGATTTTCGTTGCCAAGGTGTTAGTGCTCCTTATAATTCGCTGCCTGTTCGGATGTTAGGTGGACAGGCCTACAGGTCTTCCAGAAGTGGAAAAGGAGGTGAAAATGCAGAACATGGTTCCCTCGAAGGTCTTTCTGACCAAGGGTGTCGGACGGCACAAGTACCAGCTCAAGTCGTTCGAAGAAGCACTGAGAAAGGCCGGCGTGGCCCAGCAGAACCTGGTCCAGGTCTCCTCGATTCTGCCCCCCAAATGCAAGATCATCAGTCGAGAGAGAGGTTTGGCTGAACTGACACCAGGGGAGATATGCTTCTGCGTGATGGCCCGCGCCGACACCGACGAGCATGGCCGTCTGGTCGCTGCCTCGGTCGGCATCGCCGTTCCGAAAGACGGAAGAAAATGGGGGTATCTCAGCGAGGTGCACGGCCACGGCATGGACCAGCACGTAGCCGCCGACCTGGCGGAGGACCTGGCCGCCGGCATGCTCGGAACCACACTCGGCCTGGAGGTCGATCCGAACAAGGCCTGGTCGGAAAAGGAACAGGTCTACAAATCCAGCGGGCTGATCATTCGCACCTCGAATATCACACAGACCGCCCGGGGCAAGAGAGACCTCTGGACGACTGTGGTGGCGATCGCGATGTTCATCTTCGACCGATAGCTACCGGTTGTCTGTCCCTGTGATGACGCGTAGGGGCGAATGATCCTTCGCCCCTACTATCGGCCTGGGGGGATAGTCTGGATACAAGAGGCAACCGACATCCGTGGCCAGGCAGGCCACGATCGGACCGATGCGATAGGGTGTAAAGACATGAAGAAGAAGGACCTGCTCCAAGAGCTTGTTGAACACGTCGATATCAAGACCTTCGATTCCACCGCTATTGTCGAAGCGATGCACAAGATGTCATTCACGGCCAGGGACACCGCCCGGGCCGCCGACATCCTGTGCAAGATGATCGAAGACAAGGCCTGCACGATCATGCTATGCATCGCCGGAAGCACCAGTGCCGGCGGATGCATGCAGGTCTACATCGACATGGTCCGGCACAACATGGTCGACGCGATCGTCGCGACTGGAGCCACGATCGTCGACATGGACTTCTTCGAGGCGATCGGCTTTCGGCACTACAAAGGCAGCCCGTTCGTGGACGACAACAAGCTCCGGGAGCTGTACATCGACCGGATCTATGATACGTTCATCGACGAGGAGCAGCTCCAGGTCTGCGACGAGACGATCAAGAAGATCGCCGACGGCCTGGAGAGGCGGCCCCATTCGTCACGCGAATTCATCCGAGAGATGGGCAAGTACCTGACCCGGCACGCCAAGAAGAAAGACTCGCTGGTCCAGGCGGCCTACGAGTGCGACGTGCCGATCTTCTGCCCGGCTTTCTCCGACTCCAGCGCGGGCTTCGGTCTCGTCAAGCACCAGGTCGAAAACCCCGACCGGCACGTCTCGATCGACTCGGTGAAGGATTTCCGGGAGCTGACGGAGATCAAAATACGTTCCAACGTCTCCGGGCTGTTCATGATCGGCGGCGGGGTGCCCAAGAACTTCGCCCAGGACACCGTGGTTTGTGCCGAGGTGCTCGGGCATTCGGTGGACATGCACAAGTATGCCGTGCAGATCACCGTGGCCGACGTCCGCGATGGCGCCTGCTCCAGTTCCACGCTGAAAGAGGCTTCCTCATGGGGCAAGGTGGACACCGGGTGCGAGCAGATGGTCTACGCGGAGGCGACGAGCGTGCTGCCCCTGATCGTCAGCTATGCCTACCACCGGCGCGGCTGGGAACAGCGGGCCCGCAGACAGTGTGCCAGGTTCTTCGAGCCGGTTTCCACAGGAGAGCGCAAATGACAGAACGGTTGAAGGCGGTGGCCTCCACGACAGGGGTGTTGCTCCTGACGGCGGCCCTGCTGGTCACGCCGGGATGCGGTGACGGCGATCTGGAGAAGGCGCAGAAGGATGCCCGCGAGGCCAAGGCCACCGTCAAGAAGCTCGAACTGAGTCTGGAGCGAGCGAGGCGGGAAATCTCCGATTTGAAGAGCGAACTGGGCGTGGTGCGCCAGACCCGCGACGAGCTTCAGAAACAGGTCGATCAACTGGCTCAGGAGCGAGACAAGGCCGCCACCCTGGCGCAGCAGGCCGAGCAGGTGATCACGCATCTGAGTACGCGCGCCGAAGGCCAAGTCAGTGCGACGGCCGTGCTGCGGAAACAGATCGACGACCTCAGAGCGGTGGTCGTCGACCAGCAGGCTCTGATCGAGCAGTTGCAGAAGGGCGGCCTGCCCGAGGCGGCTGCCCCGGACCAGGCGGAAGCCGCCGATACGACCGACGCCAACGAGCCTGTGGAAGGCGGGCCCGGCGTGTAATGCCTGTAGGGCGAGGGTCCCCGCTTGCCCGATCGTGCGAGGCCGCACGACCTTGGCGTGTGTAATCGCATTGCGAATCCCGCCTGGGCCCAGCGTGTCGCCGGAACGCTGTTTGCCGCGAGGTGCAGTCGCACACAGGCCCCACTCATTGCAGGAATCTTGCCGTCTCAGAGTCTGCGCGGAGAGGACAGAGGTCTCCCTCATGGAGTTTGTCCTTGCACGATCCCGAGGCCTTTGTAGCATGAGGGCTGAGCCGAACAACACCGGTTGATCGCCTGTGACGCCCCGGACAGGCTGCGTCGCAGCACGAGAGGTCTTGTCATGGAGGGCATGGACATGTGGGAGATTCTGTTGAGCTGGCAGAGATGGCTCTGGCCCATTGCCGTCATGCTGCTTGCGGCCGGGGCCGCTGTGGTCTGTCATTTCATTGTCGTCAGAGTTTTGGGGCACTTCGCTCGACGCAGCAGCTCTCCGATCGATGAGGTGCTGCTCAAGCACCTGCGCCGCCCGGCTCGCTGGATCATGGTGGCGGTGGCCATTCGCCTGGCGATCGATCCGCTCGGATTGCCTGTCGGAGTCGAGAGTTCGGCCAAGACGGTCTTCGGTCTGGTCCTCATCGTGCTTGTCTCCTGGGTGCTCATCAAGGCGACCTACGTTCTCAACGACGTGTTGGCGCTGCGTTTCAAGCTTGATGTCAAGGACAACTTGCGGGCCCGGAAGATTCACACGCAGTTGAAAGTCCTCCGTCGCATCATCGTCATCATCATCGTCATCATCGCCTCGGCGTCCATGTTGATGACGTTTCCGAAGGTCCGTCAGCTTGGCACGGCCATTTTCGCCTCGGCCGGCATCATCGGGATCGTGGTCGGTCTGGCGGCCCAGAAGACGATCGGGACGTTCATCGCCGGGCTGCAAATCGCTTTCACGCAGCCGATCCGTCTGGACGACGTGGTGATCGTCGAAGGCGAGTGGGGCCGGATCGAGGAGATCACGCTGACCTACGTCGTTGTGCGAATCTGGGACCTGCGGCGGCTGATCGTGCCGATCACGTATTTCATCGAGAAGCCGTTCCAGAACTGGACGCGCATCTCGGCCGACATCCTCGGAACGGTGTTTCTGTACGTCGACCACACCGTTCCGATCGACGCCGTCCGCGCGGAGCTCCAGAAGATCCTCGAAGGCTCCGAGTCATGGGACCGCAAGGTCTGCGTGCTGCAGGTGACCAACACCTCTGAACGGACCGTCGAGCTACGTGCCCTGATGAGCGCCGCAGATGCTTCGCTGGCCTGGGACCTCCGATGTGAGGTCCGCGAGAAGCTGGTCGACTTCATCCGCAGAGAGTATCCGCACGCGTTGCCCAGACTCCGCGCCGAACTGGAGAAAGGAGAATGCCCGTGAAAATCGAGAAGAAGGACAAGATCAAGCTCGTCGCTCTGGTGGTCGTCGCGGTCATGGCGATCATCATCTTCCTGCAGAATACGGAAATGGCCGAAGCGCGGATTTTCTTCCTGCGGATCGAGATGTCGCGTGCGCTACTGCTCATACTGACCTTCGCTCTCGGTCTGCTCACCGGCATTCTGGTGGCCGTGAACTTCCTGAGAAGGAAGACCAGACCGTAGTCCGGACCGCCGATCGCATCCGGGCGCATCGGATCGAGTGATCTACCGTTGGAAAGGGCCTGTTCGATATGACTGCCAAGCCGAAATCGAGGCGCCGAGCGGTCGCGAAACGCTCGAAGAAGGCCGGATTGCCTCCCGGAACGCTCGTCTACACGGGGGAGCAGCAGGTCGAGACCGTTCGGATCACCGTCATCGACTACGACGAGCAGCACGTGCAGGAAAAGCAGGTGGCCTCGACCGAGGAGTGCTTCCCGTTCCGCGCGACGCCCACCGTGACGTGGATCAACGTCGACGGCCTGCACGACGTCAGTGTGATCGAGAAGCTCGGCAAGGCCTTCGATCTCCATCCTCTGCTTCTCGAAGACATTCTCAGCACGGCCCAGCGCCCGAAGTTCGAGGACTACGAAAAGCACCTCTTCGTCGTGCTGCGGATGCTCCACTTCGGCGACGATCTGCCGACGATTGAGACCGAGCAGGTCAGCCTGATCCTTGGGCCCAACTTCGTGCTGTCGTTCCAGGAGCGAGTCGGTGACGTTTTCGATATCGTTCGCGACCGCATCCGCAACGGTAAGGGCCGAGTTCGCCGATTCGGCGCCGATTATCTCGCCTACTCCTTGCTGGACGCGATCGTCGACAGCTACTTCGCTGTCCTCGAGAAAGTGGGGGAGAAGATCGAGGACCTGGAGGAGGAGCTGGTCAGCGACCCGAACCAGGCGACGCTTCGGCGGATTCACGGCCTCAAGCGAGAGATGATCAACCTGCGCCGGTCCATCTGGCCTCTGCGCGAGCTGGTCAATGGCCTGCATCGCAGCGAATCGACTCTGATCAGCAAGTCGACAAGCATCTATCTCCGCGATGTCTATGACCACACCATCCACATCATTGACACGATCGAGAGCTATCGTGACATGATCTCGGGCATGCTCGATATCTACCTGTCGAGCGTCAGCAATCGGATGAATGCCGTGATGAAGGTGCTGACCATCATCGCGACGCTGTTCATCCCGTTGACCTTCATCGCCGGGGTCTACGGCATGAATTTCGAGCACATGCCGGAGCTGAGATGGCGCTACGGATATGCCGCCATATGGGCCGTGATGATCGTCGTGGCCTCGATCATGCTGGTGTATTTCCGCCGGAAGAGATAGCTCTGACGCGGCGGGCGGGCCCCAGAGGGGTGCATGACCGTTCTTGTGATCCGGCTTGCTCCGACCCTCTCTGCCGGGCCTCTATTCATGGCCGGCCAGGACAAACTCGAAATCCGAAACACGAAACTCGAAACAAATCCAGAGCACGAAATCCGAATGCCGTAAACTCGCCTCGGTTTGCATGGATCGAGTGGCACGCGATGGCCTCCGTGTTTCGAGCTTGGGTTTTGGGTCGTTCGGGCTTGTTTCGAGATTCGGACTTCGTTATTCGTGCTTCTGCGGTGTGCCCGACCGAGCAGCGCAGAAACGGTCATGCACCCGCCCCGGAGAAAGGGCTTGCCGAATCCCGCTGGAACGGATATGACTGAAACTGCGGCTGGCTGCCTCGATGAACGATGTCGGCTCGGTGCAGCAAATCGCCGCGGGGAATTGTTCCCGGATCTCTTCTGAACGAAGGTATCGAATCCAGTTTGCCATGATGTCTATCGTCGCCTCGCTGACGGAATCCAACCTCTTCGCCTGGGGGATCTTGCCTGCGTTGATCTTCCTGGCGAGAATCTGCGACGTGACCCTGGGGACGGTGCGTCTGATCTTCGTCTCCCGGGGCTTCAAGTATCTGGCGCCGGTGGCGGGTTTCTTCGAGGTGCTGATCTGGATTCTCGCGATCGGCCAGATCATGCAGAACCTCTCGAACTGGATCTGCTACCTGGCCTATGCCGGGGGCTTCGCCACGGGCAACTACGTGGGTATGCGCGTGGCCGAGAAGCTGTCGCTGGGGATCGTGCTGATCCGCATCATCACGCAGAGGGGGGCCCATGCCTTGCTGGATCGTCTGCGCAAGAGCGACTACGGCGTGACCAGCCTGGACGGCGAGGGGGCCGCCGGCCCGGTGCAGGTCATTTTCACCATCGTGCCTCGCCGGGAGGTCGGCGCGGTCGTGGATCTGGTCAAGGCGTACAATCCGAAGGCGTTCTACTCCATTGAGGAAGTGGGGTTCGTGGAAAAAGGCGTTTTTCCCATGAAGAGAGACTGTCGCTTCATCGGTGTGGAACGGTTCCTCCGACCGTTTCGCAAGGGCAAATAGTACGACAGGGCTGTTCACGGGCGCCGACGGTGTGTACAATGCCGCGTTTCAGGATCGGGCCGAGGCGTCGATGTGGCTCAGCGAACGGAGTGGGCAGGGAATAGGTCTTTTGCATGAGAGCGGCTGATAAGACGGGTCCAAAGCTTCAGAAGTTGACCGAGCTGTTTTCGGGCAAGACCTACCTGCTCATCATCATCCAGGACAACCCCGATCCGGACTGCATCGCCTCGGCGGTGGCCCTGCGCAAGCTGGCCAACAGCCTGGCGAACCTCCAGTGTTCCATCACCTGCGGCGGGACCGTCGGACGCGGGGAGAACCGGGCCCTCGTCAAGTATCTCGGCTTGAATCTGCGCAACTGCGAGGAGATCGACTACAGCAAGTTCGACCTGCTGGCGATGGTGGACACCCAGCCGGGCACGGGCAACAACTCCCTGCCCACGCGACTGCTGCCCAACATCGTCGTCGATCACCATCCGATCCGCCGGCTGACGCGGGCGGTGCCCTTCACGGACATCCGCAGTGGCTACGGCTCGACCTCCACGGTTTTCGTGGAGTATCTCATCGAAGCAGGGATCACGCCGGAAACGCCCCTGGCTACGGCGCTGCTCTACGGAATTCGCTCCGATACCCAGGACCTTGGCCGCGAAGCCGCCCGGGCGGACATTGAGGCCATCCAGTTCCTCTACCCGTTCGCCAACAAGCGCATGCTCAGCGTCATCCAGCGGGGGAAGGTGCCTCGGGTGTATTACCAGATGCTGGCGAACGCCCTGCGAAACGCTCGCGTCCAGGGTCCGGCCATCATCACCGAACTGGGCGAGATCGACAATCCCGACATGATCGCCGAGGTGGCCGACCTGCTGCTGCGCGAAGACGAGACGACCTGGACGATGTGCACCGGGCTGTGGAACGAGAAGCTCCTGATCTCGATCCGTACCTCGGAAGAGAGCAACGTTGCCGAGAACGTGATGAAGCGCATGGTCTTTCGCAAAGGCACCGGCGGAGGTCATCTGACCTATGCCGGCGGTCAGGTCCCTCTGGCTGGCAAGACCAAGGCCGAGCGACAGAAGACCGAAAAACACGTCGAAGAGAAGTTTCTCAAGGCCATTGGCGCCGAGGCCGCGGAAAACTCTCGCCTCGTCAAAGCCTGACTTCACCCCGGCGCGCGCCTGCGGGTCGCGCTTCCATGCACGATGTTCGTGGGTGAGCCTGCAAGCGACAATCGCCTTGCTTTTCGTTCCGTACGTACTACTATTGCTGTGGACCCGTAGACCAGGGGCGCGCTTCCATTGGGATGAGCGCGCCTCCAGGGACGAATCCAGTTTGATTTTGAGCATCTTGGGAGGAAGAGACGATGACGCAGGATCGAATCGGCCGCCTGAGCTATGAATTGATCAATTGCGCCGTGATCGTGGCCCATCCGGACGACGAGACCCTCTGGGCCGGCGGAACCATGCTGCTGCATCCCGACAGTTGCTGGACGGTTGTGTCGCTGTGCCGAGGGGGCGATCCGGATCGGGCCCCCAAGTTTCACAAGGCCATGGAATGCTACGGCGCCCGGGGGGTGATGGCGGAACTGAACGACGGGCCCGAGCAGACGCCGCTGCGGACCATTGATGTTGAGGATGCGATTATCGACATTCTGCCGTCCGATCGGTACGACTTGATCCTGACGCACGGTCTGTGGGGCGAATACACCTCGCATCGTCGCCACGAGGAGGTGGCCAAGGCGGTGATGGCGCTGCGAGAGGGCGGACGGCTCACGGCGCAGGAAGTATGGATGTTTGCGTATGAGGACGGCGCGAAGAAGTACCTGCCCCGCGCAATCGCGGACGCGGACGTCCACATGCGTCTGCCTCAGGACATCTGGGAGCGGAAGTACGAGATCATCCGCCACGTATACGGCTTTGACGAGGACAGTTTCGAGGCCCGGACGACGCCGAAGGAAGAGGCGTTCTGGGTCCTGGGCAAGGGCAAGTAGGGGCGAGTGATGATTCGTCCGTACGGCTCGACCCGTTCGAGGGAGATCGATGAAGGTTCTGGTTTTGTACGACTATCCGCCGTCGCCGGCCGGCCTGGCCACCCAGGGACATCTGTTGCACCGGGGTCTGGCGGAGTTGGGTGTCGACGTCCATTCGGTGCATTTCGAGTCGGCGCAGGAGAAGGAGTGGTATTACCGCTGGTTCGAGCCTGATGTGGTTGTCGGTGTCGGATACTGGGGGCACACCACGCATCTGGTCCTCCACCCGCAGCGTTACGGCGTGCAGCCGGTGCCCTGGCTGGTGGCCGATGGCTACATGGCGAACTACCATGAGACGCTCGAGGCCCTGCCCCTGATCCTGGTCACCAGCAAGTGGGTCAAGCAGGTCTACACGCGCGACGGACTCAGCGGCAGGAACATCGAGGTTCTCCCCGTCGGCTGCGACACCGACGCGTTCATTCCGCGCGACCCTGCCGATCCCAAAGTGGCGACCGTACGGGAGGCACTCGGCGTGGCCCCCGACCAGATCATGATCCTGACCGTCGGTGGCGACGCGACCAGCAAGGGCGCCCAGGAGGTGATGCAGGCGCTGGCGACGATCGACACGAAGGCGCCCGACTGGAAGTACGTCTGCAAGGTCTGGCCGCAGCCGCGGACAGAGCACCAGAATCTCATCGATCTTCAATTGGCCACGCAGTTGGGCATCGAGAAGAACGTGGTCTACACAACGAACGTAATCTCGCGGAATTTCATGCCGTACCTGATCGCGGCCTGTGACATCTACGCGGCGCCGTCGCGGCTCGAAGGATTCGGCATGATCCAGGTCGAAGCCAACGCCTGCGGCAAGCCGGTCATCGGCATCAAAGGAATGGGCCTGCTCGACACCATGATCCATGGCGAGACGGCGTACCTGGCCGGCATCGCCCAGGAGGTCCGGCTGCGCGAGACCATCGTCGGCGACGAATCCGGATACGAAGCGGGACATCGCGTGGTGTTTAAGGCGCCTCGCACCGTGGACTATCGCGCCAGCGTTCACGACATCGCCGGCTATCTGCTGGAGCTGATGCAGAACGCCGAACGGAGAAAGAAGATGGGCCAGGCCGGACGCAAACGGGCCGTGGAGCACTTCGATTACCGCGTCGTCGCCAAAAGGTTCGTGGAGATTATCCAGAAAAGGCTCGGAATCAGTTGATATGACATCGTCGGACGCCAAGCTCATCGAGCGCGCCAAGGCGGCTGCTGTCGAGGTCCTTTTGCACAACCTGCACGGTTCGTACCGGGGGCTGCCTCGCACGGCCGGATGGGGATATCCGGAGCCTTACACACGTGATTTGATGATCGCCACGCTCGGTGTTCTGGTCGCCGGCAACGACGAGCTTGTCAAGGTGTGGCGCCGCACCTTCGAAGTCCTTGCGTCCAACCAGAGTCCCCTGGGGCACATTCCATCGCTGGTGCACGATCGCGAAGACCGCGGCGCCAGTGACACCACGCCGCTGTTCCTGCTGGCCGTTGCGCTGTTTCGCCTCCACACGGGCGAGCTGGATTTCCTGAAGGAAGCCGTCGACAAGGCGCTGACCTGGATGGCCTATCGCAGTCCGTCGGATCGCGTCCTGGTCGCGCAGCTTCCGACCAGCGACTGGCGCGACGAACAGTGGGTCCTGGGCTACGGTCTGTACGTCAACACGGTGCTCTATGCCGCGCTGCGCCTCCTGGGCTGTCACGATCGGGCCGATGTGCTGCACGAGATGATGGAGCGCTTCACCGTCACGGGCGAGCGGCAGCAGCGCCACGTCCACGAAGGGCTCGTGCTGCCCTGCAAGCCGTACTACGCCCTGTGGTCGTACAAGGTCTATCGCAGCGAGCGCTTCGATCTGTTGGGCAACAGCCTGGCGATTCTCTCGGGGATCGCCTCGCCCACGCGGGCTGGTCATCTGGTGACGTGGATCGAAGCCGAATGTGCGGCGTTGCGGCAGAACGGGCTTCTGGCGGTCGAGTTGCCCCCGAATTTATTCCCCTACATTCGGCCGGAAGACCCCGACTGGATGCCGCGATACGCCAAGTACAACCAGCCGGGCGAGTACCACAACGGCGGGGTCTGGCCGTTCATCTGCGGCTTTTACATCGCCTCGCTCGTAGCCGCCGGGCGAGTTCGACTGGCCGAACGAACGCTGCTGGCCCTGACCGAACTGATTCGCGGCCGGCGCGACGCCGAAGTCGAGTTCGGTTTCAACGAATGGCACCGGGCTCAGGACGGCACGCCCCGCGGCGAAGACTGGCAGACTTGGTCGGCGGCCATGTACCTCTACGCCGCCCACTGCGTGCAGATGCAGACAACGCCATTCTTTGATCGCTGTCGTCAGGCACGGCCTCAAGGGCGATAGCTCATCGCCTGCTCTGCATCCCGAGCACGTCGAAGAGGAAGGTGTAGATGTCGGCCTGTTCGTCGATGGCCTTGGAGACGGGCTTTCCGCCTCCATGTCCGGCCTTGGTCTCGACCCGCAGCAGGATGGGATTGTCGCCGACCGCTTTCTCTTGAAGTGTTGCCGCGAACTTCTTGGCGTGCAGCGGCACGACTCGGTCGTCCGTATCGGCCGACGTGATCAGAATCGGAGGATATCCGACGCCTGCCTTGACGTTGTGCAGTGGAGAGTAGGCGTAGAGATAGTCAAACTCCTGCTTGCTGGCTTCGGCATTGCCATACTCGGGGACCCAGTAGCGGCCCACGGTGAATTTGTGGTAGCGCAGCATGTCGGTCACCGGGACCTGGCAGACGACCGCCCCATAGAGGTGGGGCCGCTGGAGCATACAGGCGGCCACGAGCAGGCCGCCGTTGCTGCCGCCGCGAATCGCCAGCTTCGTGGGTCGGGTGTAGTTGTTTTCGATGAGCCATTCGGCGGCCGCGATGAAGTCGTCGAAAACGTTCTGCTTCTTGTCGAGCATGCCTGCCTGGTGCCACGATTCGCCGTACTCGCTGCCGCCTCGCATATTGGCCTGGACGTAGACGCCTCCGGCTTCGAGCCAGGCGAGCGTCGACGTCGAGAACCCCGGCATGATGTTGATATTGAAGCCGCCGTATCCGTACAACAGCGTCGGATGGCTCCCGTCCAATGTCAGACCTTTGCGGTGCGTGATGAACATGGGAACGCGGGTCCCGTCTTTGGATGTGCAGAAGACCTGTTTTGTCTCGTATGCGTTCAGATTGAAATCGATCTCCGGCTGGCGGATCACGCGCAGCTCGTTCGACTCGAAGTCGTAGCGGAAGCTCGTGCTCGGATACAGAAACGAGGTGAAGCTGAAGAACATCTCCGGATCGTCCTGCCGACCCGAGAGACTTCCGATCGTCCCGAGGCTGGGCAGGTCGATGTCACGAATGTACTGTCCGTCGAGGTGGAAGACCTTGAGCCGGTGATGCACGTCGTGCGTGCAGACGAGCACGAGTTGGTTGTCGACCCAGGCGGAGTAGTCGATCACATCGTCGCCTTCCGGTATCACCGTGCTCCAGTGAGTTCGCTCGGGCCGGTCGGTGTCGATGGCGATAATGCGTCCTTTCGGAGCATCTGAGTTGGTCAGGAAGTAGAAGATGGGCCCCAGATTGCCGAGGAAATCGTATCGCGCGTCGGCTTCATCGAGCAGGCGGACAAATGGACCGTCGCTTTCGAGCGGCCGGTAGTACACGCGATTCCTCGGATCGGTCCCATGATGCAGGTAGAGCACGAGGTACCGGCCGTCTTCGGTGACGACGGGGGCGAGGCTCAGCTCTTTGTTGTCGGGTCGTTCGTATGTCAGGATATCGGCCGCCTGCGGCGTCCCGAGCCGATGCCAGTAGAGGCGGTTGTAGTTCATGCGGTCTTCCTCGGAGACCGTGTTTGGGTCGGGGAACCGGCTGTAGAAGAAACCGCTGCCGTCGTGGTGCCAGGCGATGGTTGTGAAGCGGCACCATTGCAGGACCTCATCGAGATCCATCCCCCAATTGACTTCGCGAATCCGCACCTCCTGCTCGTCGCTGCCGCTGCGTGAAAGTCCATACGCCAGCTTCGTGCCGTCCCAGTTCAGCGCCGCCGTCGTCACCGCCACGGTGCCGTCGGCGCTGAGCCCGTTCGGATTGACCACGACTTTGGCTTCCCCATCCAGCGTGTCCTGAACGTACAGGACCGACTGGTTCTGAAGACCGTCGTTCTTCCAGAAGAAGTACCGTCCGCCTTGTTTCGACGGGGACGAGTAGCGTGGGTAATTCGTGAGTGATTCCAGCCGGGCTTTGATCTTCTCTCGTGCACCGGTGCGAGCGAGAAACCGCTCGGTGAGGTCGTTCTGCCGGGCGACCCATGCCTGTGTCTCGGCTGAGTCGGCATCTTCGAGCCAGCGGTAGGGGTCGGCCACCTCTATTCCGTGATAGGTGTCGACAACCGCTTCCTTGCGGGCTTGCGGATAGGCCGGCCGGCGCTGTGCCGCGGTCGTGGCCGAAGGGCGATGACAGCCCGCGCCCAGGGTGGCGATCAAGGTGAGTATTGCTGACGTCCAGACGGATCGTTTGTTCATCTGCCGTTCTCCATTTGCGGTCGGTTCTGTGTCCGGTTGAAATTGCGGGGCCTATTGAACGGGCTGTCCCCGGCTTTGTCAAACCGCAGCACAGACAAAACAGCCCGTCCGGCTGTGTCCCGGGCCGAGACGGTCGCTCCGGACCCTTTGTGCAACGCCGGCCGGAGGTGTGCTCGCCGACCTCAAGATAGACAAGCTGGACGGCGATTCTCGCGGTCAATATAGGAAAAACTGTTGAATTCTCCCGGATCGGGCAGTACGATGCAGGTGACGTGCCCCGGCTTGATCTGTGCGCCCGACGGCGAGGTGACGACGTATGGCTGAACCGACCCGAACCAGCAAGGACCGCGAAGATGTGGAGGTGGAAAAGGCCGTTCATGACCCTCAGGGCGGTCTGGCCGACTACGTCAGCCATCTCAGCGCCGAGCACAGAATGCTGGTGGCGCTGAAGAGCCAGTTGTATGGCGGTTCCTGGGAGCCCATGCTGGACGATCTGCGGAATCGTCTGGCGGGCAAACCGTACATCTTCAAGTTGGTCAACCGAATCCAGGAGGACATTGAGCGCATCGAGGAGATGAAACGCTTCGAGGCCGAGTACGGCATCGACTTGGCGGACTGCGTCGAGATGCCGTGAGCGCCGCCCGGGCGGTGCCGTGCACGCCGCTGACCTGGGGTGAGTATGAGGGTGGCCCTTCTTGCGAGGACGTGGAATATGCGAAGATCGGTGATGCAAAAGACGTGGCTCTTCCTGGCGATGGGTACGCTGCTGAGTGTTCCTGCGACCGGGGACGGCGCCCATAGTTTGGAGTGGCTCGTATCCAAAGACCTGCTGGATCCCTTGAGACTGACGTCCGTTTGGCAGACGACGGTCCCGGTACGCCAAGGCGAACGCCTGGAGATGCTCATGGTTCTGGGCGATCGGCTGTACGTTCGGTCGGCGGAGAATCACGTGTGGTCGCTGGACCGTCACAGCGGCGACGTCCTCTTCAGCAGCTCGATCGCGCCGGCGGGGTTTCCCGTCTTCGGATGGAACGCCTACGGTGACCGGCTGATTGCGGTGATCGACAACCAGCTCGTTGAGTTGGATGCGAACGCCGGGACTCGCAGGCGAGTTACCGACCTGGGAGTGAGTGTCATTGCCCCCGTCGTTCGGAACAGCGAGTTCTTCTATGTCAGCGCCGCCGACCGCCGTCTCCATGCCTTCCGGGCCCGCAATCTGATCGAGATATTCAAGGCCTCCGCCGACAACGATTCGCTGATCACCTCCGTCCTTGCCGACGAGGACATGGTCGTGTTCGGCACGGACGCGGGCAATCTGGTCGCGATGGCGCCCGACGCGCCGAGGAAGCTCTGGCAGTTCGATGCTGTCGCAGCGATGGCCGGGCCGGTTATTCGCGACGGCCGTTCGTTCTTCTTCGCCAATAGAGACACCTGTGTCTATCGCGTCGATGCGATCGGGACGAACAGCGCTGCATTCGCCTGGAAGTATCAGACCGAAGCGATCCTCGATCGCGCACCGCGCGTCACTGCTGCCGCAGTCTATCAATATGCCCCCGGTCGCGGCGTCACCGCGATCGGCCGGAACTCGGGCCAGGCCTTGTGGTCCCTGCCCGAAGGCGTCGATCTGCTCGCCGAGGCCGGCAACAGGGCCTATGTGTTTACCAAGGACCGCACGCTGGTGGTCATGGACAACGCGTCGGGCCGCAGGCTGCTCTGGGTGAACTTCGCGGAGGTGTCCGACTATGCGGCCAACGTGGCCGACGCGAAGATCTATGTCGCCGGCCAGCGCGGACGTATCCTGTGTGTCCAGCCGATGTAGGATGGGCTTTCGGCCGAGTGGTGCGAACCGGAATCCTTGTACGACAACGAAACGAACCAAGGAGAAGGAGTTGAAATGGACGTCACTATTAAGACCGCTCTGATCAGCGTCTCCGACAAGACCGGGGTCGTCGATTTTGCCAAGGCCCTGGCCCAGATGGGTGTCAAGATCATCAGCACCGGCGGCACCGCCGCCAGGCTGGCCCAAGCCGGCGTGCAGGTGGTCAGCATCGACTCGGTGACGGGCTTCCCCGAGATGATGGACGGCCGGGTCAAGACCCTTCATCCCAAGATTCACGGCGCGTTGCTCGGCCTTCGGGACAAGAAGGAGCACGTCGAGGCCATGACCGAACACGGGATCGAGCCGATCGATCTGGTCTGCGTCAACCTCTATCCGTTCGAAGCGACCGTGGCAAAGGCGGATTGCCCGTTCGAGGAGGCGATCGAGAACATCGACATCGGCGGACCGAGCATGATTCGCTCGGCGGCCAAGAACCACAAGTTCGTCGCGGTCGTCACCGATCCCGGCCAGTATGCCCAGGTCATCGAGCAGATGCGCAACAACAATGGCGCCGTCAGCGGCACGTTGCGCAGCGACCTGGCGCGCGCGGCCTTCAGCCTGACGGCGGCGTACGACGCTGCGATCTCGCGGTACCTCCATGCCAAGGCGGGCGTCGAGTTCCCGAACCGGATCTCCATCGCTCTGACGCGCGAGACGACCCTGCGCTACGGCGAGAACCCGCACCAGACCGCGGCGCTGTACAAGCTCCCGGCTGGCACGGAGCCTTCGGTTTGCAGCGGCAGACTCCTCGAATGCGGCACCGAGATCAGCTTCAATAACCTGCTCGACGCCAACGCCGCTTTCGAGTTGGTCAAGGAATTCGACGAGCCGGCCGCGGTCGTGGTCAAGCATCTGAATCCATGCGGATGCGCCGTCGATGAGGACATCACCGTCGCGTATCGCAAGGCCTACGAAGGCGACGTGGTCAGCGCGTTCGGCGGGATCATCGCAGTTAACCGGCCCGTCAACATCGAGCTGGCCCAGACGATCATGGAGTCTTACGGCCGATTCGGCAAGGCGCTCGGCGCCAGCGGCTTCTTCGCCGAGGTGGTCATCTCGCCGCGATTTGAGGAAGACGCCATAGAGATCATCCGGACGTTGAAGACTTGGGGCAGCCGGGTCCGCCTGATTGAAACCGGGCCGATCGACCGCACGAAGATCGATACCTCCGAGTTCGACGTGCGCTGCATCATCGGCGGTCTGCTGCTCCAGAAGCGCGACCTGGCGGGCTGGGAACCCGAGGTCGTAACGTGCCCGACGCAGACCAAGCCCACGGCCGAGCAGCTTGAAGATCTGCGCGTGGCCTGGCTGGTGGCCAAACACACCAAGAGCAATACGATTATCCTCGCTAAGAACCGGCGCATCCTCGGCGTCGGCGCCGGCCAGATGAACCGCGTCGAGTCCGGGCTGTTGGCCATGAAACAGGCCGGCGAGGAGGCTCGCGGCGCTGTGATGGCGTCCGATGCATTCTTCCCGTTCCCTGACAACGTGGACAACGCCGCCAAGGCGGGTATCGCCGCGATCGTACAACCCGGCGGATCGAAGAAGGACCCTGAGGTCATTGCGGCCGCCGATGCCCACGGCATCGCCATGGTCTTCACGGGAAAACGCCACTTCAAGCACTGATCCTGCACTTGGGCGTCTGATCTGCGGTGGCAAACAGCCATTCCCTGCGACAAACTGCCGGATGTCGGCGTCCGCCCAAAGCCTATCATGCCCACAGGAATAATATAAGTTTATCGAAACCCGCCCCGGCGCCGCTCGTACCTGTTCCATGGGGAGTGACGACAGCGAGGCATGGCAAGTGAACAGGCGACAGGTGGCAGACTCAAGCCCTCCAGATCTGGGTATGGCTTGCCTTTGGGAGTCATGACCAAGCTGCGCTTGAGGCGGCCATCCTCCGAGGTGAGTTCTTGGGAGGTAACCACAAGATGGCAACGCCGCAGACAATCAGTACAGTCAATGGAATCGATTTGGACGTTCTCCACGAGACGGTCAGCGCGATCGAGAACGACCCCGCTCTGGCCAAGTGTAAGTTCCGAGCGAGCAACAAGTGGATCAACGGCAACCACAATCGCACGCGAATCACCGGTTTCTACGGCGCCAAACAGGAGATGACGCACCAGCAGTCTTTCGAGTTGCACGCCGATGAGCCGCCGGTGTTGGCGGGCGACGACCAGGCGCCGAACCCGGTCGAACATTTGCTCAACGCTCTGGCCGGCTGTATGACGACGGGGATGGTGGCCCATGCCGCCGTGCGCGGCATCCACATCGAGGAGTTGGAATCCGAACTGGAAGGCGACCTGGACTTGCGCGGTTTCCTCGGTTTGTCGGATGACGTTCCGAGGGGCTATACGAACATCCGCGTCAAGTTCAGAGTCAAGGCCGACACTGACAACATGGAACGCCTCAGAAGGCTGACAGAGTACTCTCCTGTGTTCAACACCATCACGCAAGGGGTGAGAGTCGATGTATCCGTCGAACCCAAGTAGGGACGAGTGATCGCTTGCCTCTGTGGGCAGCCGGCGGAGAGTTGACCCGCGCAAAAGTCGTCTTTGTGACGCACCGGAAAGGGGGGCTCCAGCGGAGTACGGCCCCCCTTTTCCGGGAACTGCGCACGGATAGTTGCACGGTTCGCACCTTCCGGCGTGACAACAGCCGGGAGGGGCGCGTCCCAGCTTCATAGAAAGGAGACCGATTATGGCTGCTTCGGCTGTCAAGACAATCTCCAACGGCACGGTGACCCTGGAGGAAAGCACCGTAGCCGACTTCGGCGCCTCTCTTCGCGGCGAACTGATCGAGCCCTGGCATCCGGCGTACGACGAAGCGAGGACCATCTACAATGCGATGATCGACAAACATCCGGCCTTGATTGCGCGATGCCGGGATGTCGCCGACGTGATTGCGGCTGTGAACTTCGCCCGGACGAACGATCTTCTGCTGGCGGTTCGCGGCGGCGGCCACAACGGGCCGGGGCTGGCCCTCTGCGACGATGGATTGGTGATCGATCTGAGCCTCATGAAGGGGATTCGCGTGGACCCGACGCGTCGCACCGTCCGCGTCGAGCCGGGCTGCCGTTGGGGTGACGTGGATCACGCCGCACATGCATTTGGTCTGGCGGTGCCGACCGGAGTCATCTCTACCACCGGAGTCCCCGGACTGACGCTGGGCGGCGGGCACGGCTACCTCACCCGAAAGTACGGCCTGACCATCGACAACCTGCTGGAGGCCGACCTCGTCCTGGCCGATGGGCGGTTTGTCACCGCCGGTCCGCACGAGAACGAGGATCTCTTCTGGGCCACTCGCGGGGGCGGCGGCAATTTCGGTGTCGTGACCTCGTTCCTGTTCCGGGCGCATCCCGTCGATACGGTCTACGCTGGCGTGACGTTGTGGCCCTTCGACAGGGCAGGGGAAGTCATGAGGTGGTATCGCGACTTCAGCCCGCAAGCGCCGCGCGAGCTATACGGGTTCTTCGCCTTGCTGACCGTTCCGCCGGGTCCGCCATTTCCCAGGGGTCTCCACCTCAAGAAGATGTGCGGCATCGTCTGGTGCTATGCTGGACCGCTGGAGAATGCCGAAGAAGCATTTGAACCCGTCTGGAATGTCGCGAAGCCGGACTTCAAGCACCTCGGCCCGATGCCGTTTCCTGCGCTGAACAGCATGTTCGATGCGCTGTATCCGCCGGGCCACCAGTGGTACTGGAAGGGCGACTTCGTGAGCGAACTCAGCGACGAAGCGATCGAACTGCATCTGCAGTACGGGGCGGCGCTTCCCACGCCGCAATCGACCATGCATCTCTATCCGATCGACGGCGCCGTTCATGACATCGGTCCCGGTGACACCGCTTGGCGCTATCGCGACTCGACGTGGTCCATGGTGATCGTCGGCGTCGATCCAGACCCGGCGAACCGCGAGAAGATCACGACCTGGGCCAGGGACTATTGGGAGGCCCTGCACCCGTATTCCGCCGGCGGGGCATACGCGAACTTCATGATGGAAGAGGGCGCCGAGCGGGTCAGGGCCACCTATCGCGACAACTACGGGCGGCTGGTGGACATCAAGACGAAGTGCGACCCCGCGAATCTGTTCCGTATGAACCAGAATATCCGGCCGCGAGAAGCAGCGCAGGTGATTTGATCATCGATTGCCTGCGCGCGAGTCGGCTGAGCCCACCCGAGCGCGCCGGGCGGCGTGTTGGTGGGAGAGTTGGGCGAACCATGATTCGCCCCTACACAGAGGGTCTGAACATCCCGCCGAAGGCCTGACGCGACCGACTTGGCAGACGTCGAGGCAGGCGGTATAAGGATCACATGCACATGATGCGCTGGCGGAGACCGAGTCGATGTCAAGCAGAACGGCGGAAGAGGTGGTCGCGACATTGCGATCGCTGAGCGATCCGAAAGCGGTCGAGGGTGCGGCACGGTTTGGGATCGATGTTCCTGACATCCTGGGTGTCTCGGCGCCCGCATTGCGGAAGCTCGCAAAGGAAATCGGCGCCGACCACCGGCTTGCGGGCCCGTTATGGCGGACGGGTATTCACGATGCCCGCGGCCTGGCGGCGCTGATCGACGATCCGGCGCTGGTCACGGAAAGCCAGATGGAACGCTGGGCCAGGGACTTCAATTCGTGGGCCGTCTGCGACGCCGTCTGCGGCTGCCTGTTCGACAAGACTCCGTATGCCTGGGACAAAGCAATCGAGTGGAGCCGGCGCGACGCCGAGTACGTCAAGCGAGCCGGCTTCGTCCTGATGGCGTCCTTGGCGGTTCACGACAAGAAGGCGCCGGACGAGCGGTTCGAGGCGTTCCTACCCTTGATCGTCGAGCAGGCCGGCGACGAACGCAACTTCGTCAAGAAGGCGGTCAACTGGGCCCTGCGCCAGATCGGCAAGCGCAGCCGTCGATTGAACAAGCTGGCGATTCAAACCGCGAACCAAGTCCGCGCGCTCGGAACGAGGAGCGCCCGATGGATCGCCTCCGATGCCCTGCGCGAGCTGACCAGCGACAAGGTCCAGTCGCGTCTTCGTCGTTGAATCGGCGCCGGTGAGGCTATGCCTTCGTCGCGGCCTTGCGGGCTGCTTCCAGTCGTTGAGCCGCGAAGGGCCAGTTCGCCATCTTCATGAAGTTGTCCACCCACGCGCCGCGGTCGTTGGCGTATTTCAGGTAGTAGGCGTGCTCCCACACATCGCAGACCAGCAGGGCGACCGTGTCCGTGAAGGCGAGGTTCTGATGCTTCTCCGCCTGAAGGATCAGGAGCCTGTCGGCAATGGGCTCATAGGCGAGCACGCCCCAGCCGCTGGCTTCGGCGGCCTTCGTCGCGGCGGCAAGCTGCTTCTGAGCCGCCTCCACCGAGCCGAAGCTCCTGGCCAGAGCCTGACCGAGACTCTCGGGCACATCGGGCTTCTCGGGGCTCATCGAGTTCCAGAACAGGGTGTGCAGGACGTGGCCGCTGCCGTTGAAGGCCAGGTCGCGGCTCAGCGCCTTGATCGCGCCGTAGTCGCCCGAG
>CAZNSM010000003.1:52272-79749 GCA_964575615.1 uncultured Pirellulales bacterium
GCCGTCGGCTGCCATCACCGTCACGCTGGGACGCTGGAGCTGGACCTGTCGATTCGTCAACTCGGTGATCTGCCGCTCCGCGATATTCAACGCCTGCTGGGCGGTCCGCAGCCGTGCCACCTGCGGATCGAATGCCGACGCCCTCGCCAGTCGGCGATGCGTTTCATCGAGTTGAGTTCGGAACACCTCGAGACGTGCCTTCTGCTCGGCCGTCTGGATGGCCATCTGGCTCAATTCGCTGTTGAGACTGTCCAGGCGACTGCCTCCGGCGTCCTTGGTCAGCTCTTCCTGCCGCTTGGCCAATTCGATTCGGGCCCTGGTCAGGTTCTCCTGGGCTGGCGCCAACTCCGACTCCGGCAATTGGCCCGCGTCCACCTGCTTGCGAAGCTGGGAAAGACGCGTCTCAATCATCTCGACGAGCATATGAAATTCCTTGGTCACCGTGTCCTGGGCCAGCTTCTTGTCTGCCTCATTCCTCGTCCGGGCGATCTGTTCCTCGATCGCCTGGCGTCGGGCCTCCCTGCCGGCCATCTCCATCTCCAGGTCCTGGATCGCATCGGACAGGTCGCGCCGGCGGGCGATCAGCTCCTGTGTGTCTTCCTGGGGGCTCAGCGCGGCGGCCGTTGGCTGCGGCGTCTGCAGTTCTTCTTCGCGGATGACGATCACGTCATCGTCGATCTGGTAGGAGATGTCGGAGTTTCCGCCGCTGACGGCAGCGATGACCGTCTTCAAGGCGCTCTCCAGTTTGACCGGGGGTGGACCGTCCATGTCAATCGCTGTCGTAGGCTCGATTGCGCAGCTCTCCTGCAATTCCTTCCACAGCACGACGATGGGCAACGGCGGTTCAACCGAGTTCTTCAGGAGCTCGATAGCTTCCGCGAACGGCATCTGAGGCGTCAACGCGGATACGTCCACGATCGTGCTCAACTGCTCGCGTATTCTGCTGCTCCCGGGTGAGGAAGGAGTGGCGCTTCGCCCAAGCTGTTGCTCGATCTCTTCGCGTCGGAATTCAGCGAACTGGATCTGGTCGCTCAGGAGTCTCTCATACCGGTTGTAGGAATCTTCCAACGCTCGCCTGAGGTTGTCCACGATAGCTTGGATGAACTGGCCAGCCAGCGGCTTGGCATTGTCGGGCAGTGGAACAAACAGCCGGACCATCGCGGTCTGCTGCTGGGCGAGAGTTGGCGCCGGTGCAGTCGGCGCGCCATACATGCCGCCCACCCCGTGACCACCCATGCCATAGCCACCCATGCCACCGCCCATCGCACCATAGCCCATGCCGCCCATTCCGGTGCGGCCCATCATGGTGCCGCTCCTGCCGCCGCGACCACTCATCATACCCCCGCCCATACCCATTCCCTGTCGGGGCGAATGATTATCCGTTCCTACAGGTCGATTCTTGTCAGTCGGCGGGGTGGCAGCGGCTGGCTCCTGCGTTCCGTACTTGTCCCTGTCTTCTCTGAGCTGTCTGGCGTAATCATCTCCGTAAATGGGTTCCAGTTCTCGGATTATGTCGCTATCTTCAGCGGCGTTTCGCTGCGGTGGTGCGGCCATACCGGCCCCCTGGGCGGTCTGCGAGAGCCATTCGACTCGGATCTCCTGGAGGATGTTGCCGGCGGCTTCTGCCTCCAGCCCAAACACGTCCTTGGCGGCCTTTCCGGCGACAGCCGAACTGCGGATCAGTTGCTCGACCGTGGTCGGGTCCAAGGGCAGGATGTCCGCGTCGATCGCGATCCGTATCAGACAACTGGCGTACCGCGAGTTCGAGGGCGCCTCGGCCTCGCCGAAGGACGGTGCAGCAGCCAAGGCCAGGCTCAGGGTCAGACAGACGATGGTGATTTGTGCGGTTCGCATCGGGATTCTCCTTCCATCGGGGATTTGTTGATGCGGTAGTTCTTAATCTCCGCGAGTCTCTCTCTGGCGACATCGGCCGAGCGGCTCTGTGGAAACAGGCGGATGACCTGTTCGTAGGTCTCGACCGCCGACTCGGTCTGGTCCAGCTCGCGAATCATACGGTCCGCCTGGTAGACCAGCGTGAAGGCGGTCTTGTCCGCCTGTCGCTGAAGCTCCTGTGCCGGATCGGGAATGCTCGCCAGCTCGGCCTGGAGGGCCGCGAGTCGCCGCTCCTGTCGCTCTTTGGCCAGAACCTCCTGGACGAGCCGCATGGTTGTCTCGGTCTGCTCCTGCAACTGCCGCACCTGCTCTTCGAGCGAGGCGATTCGCTCCTGTGGCTCCGCGGCAGGCTCCTGCGGATGTGGACGCCGGTTCCAGAGAGCGACGCCGCACAGCAGGACCGCTGCTGCGGCTGCCGGCGCTGCGATGGCGATCGAACGTCGGCGACGCAATCGCAGTCGAATCTCGCCCGCGCGAATCGGGCCATACTGCGGCGGACCGGCCGTCCGGTCGGCGTCCTCCAGCAGGCTTTTGATTTGTTCGTCGTTCACGTCTTCTCCTCGATCAATTCGCCCAGGCTCTGTCTCAGTTGCTCTCTGGCCCGGGTCAGCCGCACCTGCATGGCGTTGGCGGTGATCCCCAGAAGCTCGCACATCTCGGAGGTTTCGAGGCCTTGGAGGTAGCGCAAGACCACGACCTCCCGGTACTTCGGCGGCAGGGCCCGCACCGCCCGGCGGACCCGCGCGAAGGTCTCGCTGTCCATCGCCGTTCGCGCAACGTCCTCTTCGGCACGGAGATCGGGACTATCCTCGTCGATTGCGACCGTGCGGATGCGAAAGACCCGCCGGCGCTGTCTCCGACGGCACATGTTGACCGTGATGGTAAAGAGCCACGTCCGCAGCCCGCAGTCGCCCCGGAACCTCCGCAGGCCCGTGAAGGCCGCCAGAAAGACGTCCTGCACGACGTCGTCGACGTCCTGGGACCATCCGAGCAGACGATTGGCGAGGGCCGCAACGTCGGCCGCATGCCTCTGCACGATCCCGTCGAACGCGGAATCGTCTCCCCGGCGGAAACGCTCGACCAGGGCCTGCTCCGCAATCATCTTCGCCATGGCTGTCATATTAGACCCGCTCCGGCGCCGACCATTACAGAATTACCGCCGCGTCTGTCGTTCGATCGGCGCAAGAAAAAGCCCGGCGTGGAGCCGGGCTTCGCAGGCGTGATGAATGGCCTGTGCTGCTACTTCTTGGCGGGTTTGAGGCCGGCCGCTTTCTGGAGCGCCACGACCATGTCGGTCTTCTCCCAGGTGAACTCAGGCAGCTCGCGGCCGAAATGCCCGCCGTGGGCGGTGGCCGCGAAGATCGGACGCGCCAGCTTCAGGTGGCGGACCATCCCCTTGGGCGTCAGCGGGAAAAGCTTCTTGACGATCTGGCTGATCTTCGTCTCGCTGATCCTGGCGGTGCCCTCGGTGTTGACTAAGACCGAGATCGGATCGGCGACGCCGATGGCGTAGGACAACTGGACCTCGCAGGCGTCGGCCAGACCGGCCGCGACGATGTTCTTGGCGACGTACCGCGCCATGTAGCTGGCGGTCCGGTCGACCTTGGTCGGGTCCTTTCCGCTGAAGGCGCCGCCGCCGTGGCGACCCCATCCACCGTAGGTGTCCACGATGATCTTGCGGCCGGTCAGGCCGCAGTCGGCCTTCGGACCGCCGACGACGAACTTGCCCGTCGGATTCACGTGGAATTTCGTGTTCTTGTCGATCAGCCGCGCGGGCATCACCGGCTTGATCACTTTGGCGATGATCTCATTGCGCAGCTTGCGGTGGGCGATGTTGTCGGTGTGCTGCGTCGAAACAACGACCGTGTGGATTCGCCTGGGTTTGCCGTTCTCGTATTCGACGGTGACCTGGCTCTTGCCGTCGGGACGCAGCCAGGGAAGCTTGCGGGTCCGGCGCATCTTTTCGAGCTGGATCGTCAGCTTATGCGCCAATTGAATCGGCATGGGCATCAAAGCAGGCGTCTCGTTCCGGGCATAGCCGAACATCAGGCCCTGATCGCCGGCCCCTTGCTCCTTGTGCAAGCCCACGCCCTCGGTCACGCCCTGAGAGATGTCGGGGCTCTGGTGACCGACCGCCACCATGACGGCGCAGTTGTCGTAGTGAAAGCCCACTTCCGGATCGTCGTAGCCGATCTCCTTGATCGTGTCGCGGACGATCTGCGGGATGTCCACCGTGGCCCTGGAGGTGATCTCCCCGGCGACCACAACCAGGTCCGCCTTCACCAGCGTTTCGCAGGCGACCCGGCTCTGCGGGTCCTGGGCCAGCATGGCGTCGAGGATCGCGTCGGAGATGCAGTCGGCGACCTTGTCCGGGTGCCCCATCGTCACCGATTCGCTGGTGAACAGGTAGTTGCGCATGTCGCAATTCGGATTACTCAGATTCAATCGTTTCGCCATTTCCTTAGCACCTTATCATCGGCTGCCTTTGATCGTAGGATGGGCTCAGAGCCCATGCGGCCGATACGGCATGGGCTACACAGAAGAAAAACCTCCCCATGATAGACCCGGCGGTCCTCTCGTCAATCAAAAAACCGCTTCGAGCGGGAATCAAGGTGGGGCGAATCATGATTCGCCCCTGCAAGAGGGGATCAATAGCCTCTCGACGCGTCGTTGAGACGCCAATCGAAATTGGTGTATTCGATGGTGTAGTTTTCCACTTCGAGGAAGTAGACCTCGTCATCCGAGACATGCCGGGTCAGGAAGTTCAAGACCGCTCTCGTTTCCGGGGGGCGGTTCTTGAATCTCTTGTCCGTTCCGTAGCGGCCGACGAACTCCTTGCCGTGCCAGGTCGGTTTGAAGATGGACGACAGGTAGACGACCGCCTTGTCGCGGTCGATCCGGAACCCCTTGCCCACCGACAGAAAGGCGCGAACCTGCTCGTCAAGCTGGCGGTCCAGGTTCTGGCCTCGATAGGGCTCTCGCCACAGGAGCGGCCCGGACCGGCTGGCGTACGTGATCGCCAGATACGCCCGCGGGTCCGCCAGGGTCTTGCGGAACAAACGCCGCTCGACCTCGCCCAAGGTGAACTCCTCATCCATCACGATGAATCGGTAGCTGCTCCAGATTCCCTCGATGTGGCGGATGTCGCTCGGCGGCCAGGTCAGCCGCAACCACCAGGATGACTGGATCGGATAGTTCCGCGCGATGATGTCGAGCATCTTCAGGTTGTACGTGTTGATCCAGAAGGCAAGCTGCTCGTCTGGGGTCCAGTTTCGGTAGACGTTGGGGTCAAGCTCGTCCGGGGCCCGGAGCAACTGCTTGAGCCACAGTCGCTTGCGCCGCAGGCTGTCGTAGTCGACACGTCCGTCCTCGCGAACGAACTGCTGCAGAAGGTCGCGGTACTCCTGATAGAACGAAGCCAGGGGATGGGGCTCATCTTCCTCGGCGGGCGGCTCCTCGGGTAGGGTCACCGCTGCCGGAATGCTGTTTGGCTCACTGGCCGGTACCGGCTCCGGTTCAGGCTGGTTGGGCTCGGCGACGATCTCCTCCTGCGATGGGACCGGCGCGACGCCGGTGTTTTGTGAGACCAGCGTCTCGTTCGGCTCGACCGGGGCATCCTGCTGAGGCGAGATCGGTTCGGCGTGCGGCTCGTCAGGCAGTCCAGAAACCACGTCGCTCGGGTCGGGGACGTTAGGCTCGGGTGTGGCAGGTTCTTGCGGAACAGGCTCGGCCCGGGTCGTCTCGGGAGATTCCACGGCATGCTCGCGTGATTGTCCTTCGGGCGTCTGCACGCCCGCGCAGCCGCAGAGCAGCGCCGACAGGCTCAGGATCAGGCACACCCCGCATACGATCTTGACCACGCGAGACTTCAGGAGAGACCTCCCTGCAATCGATCTTGGCAAAGCCCCTAACATAAACCATAAGACGCCAAAGGCAAGGCTTTGTTCGCCTCCTGGTTCTGTATAGTGATGGCCCATTCAGCCGTCCTATAAAGTCCGGCCTTCTGTGGCTGCCGGACTGTGGGACACGATCCGTTGACGGGCGGTCGGGCGGATTGGCTGACAGCAACCTGAAGTGCCGATTTCCCTTGACAAGGGTCCTAAAAGAAGTTAAGCTGGATAAGATGTCGGCAGTCTACTGAAAGGGATGCTAACGAGATGAAGTTGCAACGCGCTGTCTTTATCTTCCTCGTCTGTGGTCTGGTTCTGGCCGTTTTTGAGGTTTCCAAGGCGGTCGTGGACCTGCGGCGGATCGAGGAGGTCATGAAGAAGGAGGTCCTGACTCAGCAGGATTTCCAGGTCATCGACGAATTCATGAACGACGCGGTCACCGACATGGTCCGGGCGACCGATTTCACGCAGGTTTCCAAGACCCGCGCGATCATCCTTAGCCACCAGAGCGAGCATCCCCAGTATGCACAGCAGTACTCGGAATCCGCCCATCGGCAGATTGCCGAGGGCATCCAGGAAGCCCGGACCGACATCCGGGACGAGAGGACTCAGTTTCAGGTCATCGCGAATCTTCTGATTCTCATCGACAGCCTCAAAGACCCGCGTCTGGTCGATCTGGCGGTCCGGGAGATCCCCCACAGCAACAACGCGGTTCGCTACTGGGCGTTGCGTGCGTCCACGAATCCCGAGCTGTGGGCGAAGATCGGTCAGAACCAGGGTAGCGCGGCGCAGTTGGCCACGCGGATCATGGCGGCATGTGATCAGATCGTCGACAGCAGCAGCGCTGAGGTGCTTCTGCAGGTGGCCGAGTTTGCCGGACGGTTCAACACCGCCGAGGCCACAGGACTGCTCATCCGTGTCGCCGAAGTCCGAATCGGCCGCTACGCCGACTGGTCCGTCGATTACGAACTGATGGACAGTGCCGTCCTGAGGCTGCTGTGCGACAAGAGCGTGGCGGCCGGCACCGGCGCCAGCGACCAGTTGGCCAGGCGATTCGCCCATCTGTATTCCTTCGCCATTCAGCGGTACATCAAGGGCCAAAATCTGGGCCGACTTGGCGAGACGTCGCGCAATCACCTTCTGTCGGTGTTGATCGACGCGGAGGAGAAGTGTCTGGGCCAGTTGCTTGGCACGCCTCAGACGACGATCCGAAGGGCCATCGAGGCCGGGGATATGACGGCGCTCCAGACCGAGAGCGACCGGCTGTTCGGAACCGAAAACAGCGCCGGCGCCATCCCGACCAAGTTCGGTTTCAGCTACGGCGCCTCGGGCCAGAGCCGCACGGCGCCGCCGATTCTGCCCGACCCGCCGCAGCCTGCGGCGCCCGCCGCTGCACCCCAACCGTAGGATCACTCCGCATGGGCCCAAGCCCATCTTGCAGAGTCAATCACATCTGGGAAAGGAAGCCGACGGTGCTTGTCATGATGCGCTGGCGGAACCCCTCCTGCTGATGGTCGTTCTGTTGTTCCTGGAGGTCTTTGAAGCTGGCCCGGCAGAAACGGCACCCGACGGTCGCCAGGTGAAAATCGACGTAGTCGAACCACTCCGGCTCCAGAGTCTCCAGAAGAAACGCGCCAAGCGTGCTGCGCTTCGGGCAACTGATCCGGTGCGATTCCCAGGTTTCCGTGAGCAGGTCCTCTGAGCAGCAGAATGACGCGTCGGCCGGCGGACAGAGCTTCAGGCAGTAATCGCGGATGCGTCTGAGGCAGCGGTGCTTGATCACCCTGACGAGCCCGTCGTCCATCGCGAGCAGGCGGACGACGTCCCTGTTGGACAGCTTGCAGTAGAACAGCATCTCGGCGACCTTCAGGTCGCGGAGTTTCTTCGTCTCTTTGAAATCCGCCACGAATTGGCGCAAGGCCTGCGCGAGGATTTCGCGCTGCGTCTGCTGCTGCTCGTCGCGGCAGAGGCACCAACTGGCGCTGGGGTCACATGCCGCCACCTGGTCGAGCGGGTTGGGCTCGGCGGCATCCGCCTCGGTCCGGTAGACGTCCTGGATCAGGCAGATCGTTCCGGCGGCGCGGTCGCGAAAGCGATTGACGATCTCGTTGCGCAGGATGCCGAACAGGTAGGTCTCGATGCTGACCTTGACCTTGAGCTTGTGGATGGCCTTCACGAACGACGTGAAGGTTTCCTGAACGATGTCTTCGGCGTCGGCGTGCTGCGAAACGCGCGCCAGAGCGAAGCGGAGCAGGCGGCCCTGGTATTCGTCGATCAGTCGCGACCACGCCTGCCCGTCGCCTCGGCGGATGGCGTCCAACATGGTCTGGTCCGTTCGATTCGGATCGGTCATTCTTTCATGCATCCGGTTGCTGCCTGGAGATCTCGGATGGGCAGTGGCCACCCTCCGCCCGCAAGATCACGGCCCGCCGTTCATTGCACGGGCCCCAAATATCGGTCGAGCCACTCGACGATTTCCCGGCAGTATTGTTTTCGGTATTCGCGTGGGATGCTGTGTCCGCCGGGGAAGAGAATGTGTCTCTTGTCTGCTACAGGGCTGCCCAGCAGGCCGAACAGGGGCCTCTGGGCGGTCTCATAGGGGAAGATCGAGTCGTCGCGCGTGTTGATCATCAGCATGGGGATCGTGACCCGTGGGGCGAAATTGGCCGGATCGGAACCCGGATGCCTCTTGCAGCCGCAGATTCCTCCCAGAAGCAGAATGCCGGTCTTGATGCGCGCGTCGGTCGCGATCATGACGGGCCCCATCTGTCCACCCCAGCCCAACCCGACATAGGCGATCCGGTTCACATCGACGTCGTCACGTGTTTCGAGGTAGTCGATGGTGCGCCGCAGGTCCTGTGACCTCTGGACGTAGAGATTCCTGCTCTGGATGCTCTCGGGGGGGTAGAGGTGCTTCTCCAGACGCCGTTCGTATGTCCCTTTATAGAAGGGCACCACCACCGCTCGCCCGCTCTGGATCATGCAGACCAGTTCATGGGTATAGGCCGTTTGGTCCCACGGGTTGATCCGGGCTCCCTCGCCGGGATACCACACGACGACCTGGTAGGGGGGCTTGCCCGTCTGGGGAAGATGCAGGTAGGCGATCACGCGCTCGTTGGGGTATGCGGCGTCGAACGTAATTCTCTCGCGCCGGCAGCCGTGCGGTTCCTCATCCACCGACTCGATCACGGCGTGAAGCTCGGTCGGGTCGTAGTCGTACGAAGTCTCTATGTACGATCGGAACACCTCATCCGAAACCGGTGCGAACTGAGAGAAATCGCGGCACTTGCGGTCCACCGGCGCAAAGGCCTCCGCCGGGACATCCTCCTTGCCTCCGAGGTACTTGACGCATCGAAATCCGTTGGCCTCGTCGCGATCCCACGCCGATCGCGCCGTCCCATTGACGAACAAGTAGTCGTATTCGCCGACGGCGCCACCGAGGTTGCATCGAAGCTCCTCGTTGCCTGCGATCGCGTTGGAGCACCATTCCCGCACGTTTCCGGCCGCGTCGCACAGGCCGAAGCGTCCCATTCCCTTGTGCCGACCGACGGGCGTTACAATGTCGCTGAAATTGCTCAGGCGCGTGATTCGCGAGGGGTTGTCGTCGGCGTGGGCCGCCAGAATCCAGTGGAAGATCGTCGGAAGATCCTTGTCTCGGAATCGTGCGTATGCGGCCGCCTCGTACCAGCTCACGCCGCGAACGGGGAAGTCCGCCTCCCTCGATGGATAGGCGCCGTTCCGCCACGTGGCCGGCCCGGGCCGGCCGGTCTGATCTCGGAACTGCTCGACGGCTTGCGACCAGGGAATGCTCTGGCCGTCCTGGAGGAACTCGTGCTCCCAGAACTCCGCATTCTCGTAGCCGCCTCGATCGACGAACTCCCTGAACTGCCGGTTGGTGACCTCGTACTTGTCGATCAGGAACGCCGGCGCCGAGGCGATCTTCTTGTCCTCATGGAACAAAAGCCTCTGGTCCAGATCGGAAGGGGGGATCCAGACCATGTTGGCGGGGTAACGGCGCACTTCCTGCAGAATGAAGCTCACGTGAGCGGGCTCCAGGTCATCGAGTTCCGTACGCGACCCGGGCAGGTCGTTGGACTGGACGGTCTCGATCGGCACGAACCCGCTCTTCTCCACCTTCCAGCGGTTAGTGCCGAACGGGATGCGGGCGCGTTTCAGCGGTGTGGTCCCGATGTATCTCCAGTAGTCACGGTCGGCGAAATGATCGCGGATGTAGACCTTCGCGCCGGCCGGCTGCGTGGAGATCGAGTGCTCCCGAGACAGCAGGGGCCAGCGATTGGCCAGCAGGGGATCGTCGGGAATGTAGCGTGCCGCCTTTTCGGCGATCACGAAGGCGGAGAAATAGGCGTCTTCCTGGATCAGAAGGTCGATCTGGGCCATGGCGTCCTGTTGCGCCCATCGCGTGCTGTAGTGCTTCCAGGCGATGGCCATCGCGAAGGCGGTCGCAATGAGGAAACACAGAGCCATGACGGCGGCGATCTTTCGACGGCGGACGAGTTTGACCAGCCGATCCGTCTTCCCCGGGGGTTTGGCTCGGATCACGTGGCCGTTCAGATGCCGGCGCAGGTCCGCGGCCAGGTCCGCCGCGGTATCGTATCGCCTGTGAGGCTCCTTCTCGATGGCCTTGCAGCAGATGGTCTCCAGGTCGACGGGGATGTGCCGGTCGATCTGTCGGGGCCGCACCGGCTCGGCGCTGAGGATTTGCCCGATCACCTGCTCGCGGCTTTGTCCGTCGAACAGAGGCCGCAACGTCAACAGCTCGTAGAGCGTCACACCCAGGGCGTAAACGTCCGATCGCTGATCCGGGGCGCGGGCGTCGCTGCGGATCTGCTCGGGGCTCATATAGCGAGGGGTTCCCACGAACGATCCGGTCACGGTCATTGCCTGTTCTTCGCAGACGCGGGCGATCCCGAAATCCAGGAGCACGAGCCGCCCACTGGACGCCAGGATGAGATTGGACGGCTTGACATCGCGATGGATGATGCCTTCGCGATGGGCGTAGGCCAGGGCATCGGCCACCTCCGCGATCAGACGCGCCACCGTGTCGAAATACTCTCGGGGCAAGCGGCAGTCCCGCAGCACGCAGGGGGTCGTGCGAGTTTGCCCCAGGCCCTCGTCGCGCGGGGCCTCACCGGCTTTGATGCGCTGCAAATCGTCGATCACCTCGTCCAGACTCTGGCCGTCGATCATCTCCATGGCGAAGTAGCAGACGCCCTGCTCGATTCCTTCGGAGTGAATTGTCACGATGTTGGGATGTCGCAGCTTGGCGGCCGCTCTCGCTTCACGATGGAACCGCTCGATGGCGGCGGTGTTGCCGATCAGGCCCGCGGGGAGCACCTTCAGGGCGACGCGTCGATTCAGCGAGACCTGAAGCGCCTGGTACACGACCCCCATGGCTCCACAGCCGAGCCGGCGTTCGATGCGAAAGTCGCCCAACTGGAGGTTCGGTTCCAGGCCGATGGCGAAAGGATGGGAGCGGCTGTCGTGGTCCGGGTCCTGATGTTCTTCGGCACGGGGGTTTCGATCAGCGTCCTCCGATGGGGGCGGCGACCCCATGCCCGCACGGAGTCGGGCGACCATTACGGCGCAGGAATCGCAGGATCGAAGATGACGCCGCCAGAACGTCAACTGCTCGGGTGACGCCGATCCTTCGAGAAACACCGCCATGTCCTGGTGTGATAAGCAACCCGTCACGACGCTCACACCTCCCGATACCCCGCCAACACCACCTGAGGTGGATTATACCATTGCCTGGATATGTCAACAAGCGGCTTGTCCTGCGGCAGGAGGACTGTGGGGTCCCGGTGCAGATCGGGATGCCGTCGCGGCGCCGCCCTGCGCCTCAGGCACGTTGGTTGGAGGTTTCTGGCATTATGTCGGTTGTGACTCTGGCATCTGGAGTGCCGTCCCGGTAGAATTGGCAGCCTGTCCACCGTGGCAGGGCAGGCCGCGTCGACTCGGCGCGAACAGGGTGTGCCAGGCACGCCCGGCCACTGTGCAACCGTTGCGTTATTGGGAGGTCTTGAGATGAGCGATCTGAACCGCAGAGATTTCATCAAAACGAGCGCCGCCGCGGGAATCGGTATTTCCCTTCCAACTCTGGTGCCGTCGCTGGCCAGTGCGGGCCTTTTCCGGAGCAAACGGACCAGCTTGATCGAATTCAAGGTGCCGGCCATCGAGAACGTGAGAATCGGGTTCGTCGGCGTTGGCGGGATGGGATCGGCCCACGTGCGGAACCTGCTGAAGATCGAAGGTTGCCAGATCACGGCGGTCTGCGATATCGTTCCCGAAAAGGTTGAGCGCGTCCAGAAATGGGTCGAGGAAGCGGGTTTTCCCAAGCCGGCCGGATACACGCGCGGGGACTGGGATTTCAAACGGCTCTGCGAGACGGAGGACCTCGATCTCGTCTATACCGCCACGCCCTGGGAGTGGCACACGCCGGTTCTGCTGGAGGCGATGAAGAACGGCAAGCACGGCGCTACGGAAGTCAATGCGGCGTTCAACGTCGAAGATTGCTGGAAACTGGTCGAGACTGCCGAGAAGACGCAAAGGCACTGTGTCCTGATGGAAAACTGCTGCTACGACCGCACCGAGATGCAGATCCTCAACATGGTCAAGCAGGGCCTTTTCGGTGAGCTGCTTCACGGCGAATGCGGCTATCTCCACGACCTGCGCGGCGTCAAGTTCTCCGAAGGAGGCGAAGGCCTCTGGCGCCGCAACTGGGCCATGACTCACGACTGCAATCTCTATCCGACGCACGGTCTGGGCCCGATCGCCCAGTGCATGGACATCAACCGCGGCGACGCCTTCGATTATCTCGTCTCGGTCAGCAGCAACTCGCGGGGCCTGTACGAATACGCCGAACGCTTGCCCGCCGACGACCCCCGGCGCAAAGAGACCTACAAGCTCGGCGACGTCAACACCAGCGTCATTCGCACCAAACTGGGCAAGACTATCATCGTCAAGCACGACACCAACCTGCCCCGGCCCTACAGCCGCGACATCCTCGTCCAGGGCACCAAGGGAATCGTCCGCAAATATCCCGAAGAGAAGGTGCACATCGAGGGCAAGACTCAGGGCCACGACTGGGAAGACCTCAGCAAGTACCGCAGCGCCGAGATGGACTACGACCATCCGCTGTGGAAGGCGATGCAGGAGCGAGCCAGGGGCGCCGGTCACGGCGGCATGGACTTCATCGAGGACTTCCGTCTGATCGAAGCCCTTCGGATGGGCCGTCCGACGGACATCGACGTCTACGATGCGGTCGCCTGGTCCGCGGTCGTGGGGCTTTCGGAGAAATCCGTCGCCAGGAAGGGCAAGCCGGTGGACTTTCCCGATTTCACGCGCGGACAGTGGAAGAACCCGAGGGAGCTGCACGTCATGGAGTTCAAAGGGTAGGAACCGGTTCTGCATGGCGGCTGATTGGCCGGAGGTATGCCGATGAAGATCAGTGCAAGCTATTGGATGTTCGAAGGGGGCCTGGAGGCGACGCTGCCCGTGGCCGATGCGATGGCGCAGGCCAGGGACTTGGGCTTCGACGCAATCGAGCTGGGAATCGCCAGCCAGGGTGTGCTGACACACCAGACTACCCAGGCCCAGTGCGAACAGATCGTGGCCGGGGCGAAGAAACTGGGGATCGAAATCGCCGGCGTCGCCAGCGGCGAGAGCTGGGGTAGTTCGCCTTCGGACGACGATCCGGCGGTCCGCGCCCGGATCGTCGACTTCACGAAGAAAGCGCTCCAGGTGACCCGGTGGCTCGGGACCGACGCCTATCTGTTCGTTCCGGGAGCGGTCGACGTCTTCTTCCTGGAGAAGAGCCCGGTTGTGCCGTACGACGTCTGCTACGAACGGGCCAAAGAAGCGGTTTCGCAACTGGTCCCGACGGCCGAGAAGCTCGGCGTCACGCTTGCCATCGAGAATGTCTGGAACAAGTTCCTGCTCAGCCCGCTGGAGATGCGCGACTTCATCGACAGCTTCCGGTCGAAGGCGGTGGGGGCCTACTTTGACGTGGGCAACGTCCTGCTGACCGGCTATCCCGATCAGTGGATCCGGATTCTGGGCAAGCGGATCGCCCGTGTCCACGTCAAGGACTTCAAGAAATCGGTCGGCACGGCCGAAGGCTTTGTCGACCTGTTGGAAGGCGACGTGGACTTTGATGCGGTCAAGGCGGCGCTGCGCGAGATCGGCTACGACGGCTACGTTACCGCCGAGATGCTCCCATACCAGCCGGGCCGTCCCCAGAAGACGGCCGCCGCGATGAAGAAGATCTTCAAGTAGACCATTCCTGTCAAAAGGGAGAGTACCATGACCAGAGTGGGCATCGTTGGTTTGGGCTTCATGGGCAAGATGCACTTTCGCTGCTACCGGGCGCTGGCGGGCGTGAAGGTCGTGGCGATCTGCGACACCGACAAGGCCAAGTTCCGGGACGCCGGCGGCACCGCCGGGAACATCCAGGGCGCCGAAGCGCCGCTGGATTTCACGGGGGTCGGCCTCTACGACAACTTCAACAGGATGCTGGCCGAGGCGAATCTCGATATCCTCTCGGTGACGCTGCCGACCTATCTGCACAAGAAGTACGCCGTCAAGGCGCTGAAGGCGGGCGTCAACGTTCTGTGCGAGAAGCCTTTGGCGATGACGGTTGCGGACGGCGAAAAGATTGTTGCGGCGGCCAAAGAGAGCGGCAGACTCCTCCAGGTGGGTCACTGCATTCGATTCTGGCCGGAATACGCCAAGACCAAGGAGATCATCGATTCCGGCAAGTATGGCAGGGTACTGGCCGCGACGTTCCAGCGGCTGAGCCTGACGCCGACATGGTCGTGGGACAACTGGTTGATGGACCCGGCCAAGAGCGGCTCGGCCGCCCTGGACCTGCACATCCACGATTCCGACTACGTGCAGTACGTGTTCGGGATGCCGAAGGCGGTCTTCAGCCGCGCGGCGGGCGGTCCGGCGGGCCAGTTCGACCACATCGTTACGCAATACCTCTACGACAACGATTGCGTCGTGACCGCCGAGGGCGGATGGGCCATGACGCCGGGATTCGGATTCGAGATGAGCTTCAACATCGCGCTCGAAAAGGCCACCATCAGCTACGACTGCACGCGACAAGCCGCGTTCAAGGTCGCCCCCACCCGCGGCGAGGCCTTCGCGCCCAAGATCGCCTCCGGCGACGGCTACTCCAACGAGATCGCGCACTTCGTCAAGGCCGTTCGGGGCAAGAGCGTCCCGGCGATCATCACGCCGGCGCAGTCGGTCGATTCGCTCCGGCTCGTTCTGGCCGAGAAGCGGTCCGCCGCGTCCGGTCGCAAGGTCACGATTTGAAGGGAATCTTCCACAGGTAGGGGATAGCGCATGCTGCTGGAACCAATCGATTGGGCGTGCATCTTCGCGTTCTTTGCAGTGTCATTGGTCGTCGGCTTGGCGGTGGCCCGGCAGGCCGGCAAGAGTTCTTCGGAGTTCTTCCTTTCCGGTCGCGGCATGCCGTGGTGGCTGCTCGGCATGAGCATGGTCGCCACCACGTTCTCCACGGACACGCCCAATCTCGTGACGGACCTAGTCCGTCAGAACGGGGTTGCGGGCAACTGGGCCTGGTGGGCCTTCCTGCTGACGGGCATGCTGACGGTCTTCGTGTACGCGAAGCTCTGGCGGCGGTCGAAGGTCCTGACCGACATCGAGTTCTACGAGATTCGCTACAGCGGCCGCAGCGCCGCCTTTCTGCGCGGCTTCCGCTCGCTCTACCTGGGGGTCTTTTTCAACATCATGGTGATGGCCATGGTCTCGCTGGCCGCCATCAAGATCGGCGGGGTCATGCTGAACCTCACTCCGATCCAGACCATTGCGATTGCGGCGGTGGTTACGATGGTCTTCAGCGCCCTGGGCGGTCTGCGCAGCGTGCTGCTGACGGATTTTCTGCTGTTCATTATCGCGATGGCCGGCGCCGTTGCAGCGGCGGTGATTGCCGTGCGCCACGAGGCGATCGGCAGCCTGGCGAACCTGCTCGCTCATCCGGCGGTTCAGGGCAAATTGTCGATCCTTCCGCCGTTTGACTTCAGCAGCAAGGAGAGTGCGAATCTGCTGGTGTCGGTCTTCCTGATTCCGCTGGCGGTCCAGTGGTGGAGCGTCTGGTATCCCGGCGCCGAGCCGGGGGGCGGTGGCTATATCGCCCAGCGCATGCTGGCGGCCAAGAACGAGAAGCACGCGGTGGGTGCGACGTTCTTTTTCAACGTGGCCCACTATGCCCTGCGGCCGTGGCCCTGGATCATTGTGGCGTTGGCTTCGCTGGTGGTCTTCCCGACGCTCGATTCGCTGCGTCAGGCGTTCCCGAACGTCGATCCCGGCATTGTTAAGCACGATCTGGCTTACCCGGCGATGCTGACCTTCTTGCCGCACGGCCTGCTCGGTGTGGTGCTGGCCTCGCTCATCGCGGCGTACATGTCCACGATCTCGACGCACCTGAACTGGGGTTCATCGTACGTTGTCAACGACTTCTACAAGCGATTCATCGACCCGCAGGCCTCTGAGAAAGCGCTCGTCCGTGTGGGCCGCATCTCGACCGTCCTGCTGATGGTGGGCGCCGCCGTGCTGGCCCTCGGCCTCCAGAGCGCTGTGGAGGCGTTTCAGATCCTGCTCCAGATCGGCGCCGGGACCGGGCTGATCTTCATCCTGCGCTGGTTCTGGTGGCGGATCAACGCCTGGAGTGAGATCACGGCGATGGTCGTTTCCTTTCTGGTGGCTTGTTGGTTCCAGTTTGTGCACACTCGCATAGGACTGCCGGCGCTGGAGAGCTGGCAGACGCTGGTGCTCGGGGTGGCGATCACGACGGCCGCCTGGCTTGCGGTGACCTTCCTGACCCGGCCCACCGAGCATCAGACGCTGGTGCGTTTCTATCAGTTGGTGCATCCCGGCGGACCCGGGTGGGCCGCCGTCGCGCGCGACCCCGCGCTCCAGGAGCACAAGACCTCGTCTGATCCGCTGGCCTGGGACGTGCCGCGAGGGATTCTATGCATGGTTCTCGGCTGTGTCGTGGTGTATGCTTCGCTGTTTGCCATCGGCTCGTGGATCTATGCCAACTACATGCCGGCGGTCATCCTTACGGTTGCCGCCCTTGTCGCCGCCGGCCTACTGATCAAGGTCTGGAGCCGACTCCAGATGGAATAGACCGGCATGGCAGGCAAATCCCCTGTGCAGGGATAGGATATCTCGTTGGGTTGTATCTGTGGACGGGAGATGCGATGGAAACGGACTTCGCCAGGCTCGGTTTCAGCACGAGTTTCACGGTTCTCGACTGGTGCATTCTCATTGGGTATTTGGTTGCCGTCGTCAGCATCGGCGTCTACATCCGCAAGTACGTGGCCAGCGCCACCGACTTCATGGTCGCCGGTCGCGGGCTCAAGACGTTCCTGGCCATCGCGACGATGATCGGGACGGAGCTGGGCCTGGTGACGGTGATGTACTCGGCTCAGAAGGGCTTCACGGGGGGGTTCGCCGCTTTTCACATCGCCTTCGCGGCGGCTATCGTTACGCTCTTCGTAGGTCTGTCCGGCTTTATCGTGGTTCCGCTTCGCCGCCTGAACGTGATGACGATCCCGGAGTTCTACGAGAAGCGCTTCGGCAGAGACGTCCGCATCCTCGGCGGCGCCATCCTGGCCTTTTCGGGCATCCTGAACATGGGACTGTTTCTCAAGGCCGGCTCGCTGTTCGTTATGGGCGTGACCGGGATGGCCTCGGAGGTGCATCTGAAGATCGTCATGACCGTGCTGCTGTGCATGGTTCTGCTGTATACGACGCTGGGCGGCATGGTCTCGGTGGTTGTGCTCGACTACATCCAGTTCGTGGTGCTGGCGTTCGGGCTGGTGATTGCCAGCCTCCTGTCGATCCGGCATCTGGGTTGGACCAACATCGTCGAGACGGTGACGCGCCAGATGGGCGCCAGCGGCTTTGACCCCTTCGACGAGGCCGGTTTCGGCTGGTCCTACGTGCTGTGGATGTTCTTCATGGGACTGGTCAGTTGCGCCGTCTGGCAGACCGCCGTGATCCGTGCCTGTTCGGCCAAGGACACCGCGACCGTTCGGAAGATGTACTGCCTCTCGTCGATCGGCTTTCTAATCCGCTTCCTGATTCCGTACTTCTTCGGGATCTGCGCCCTGGTGTTCATCGCCAACAACTCCTCGCTGCGAAGCGTGTTCCTTTCGCCTGAGGGCAAGGCGAATCCCGACCTTTCTCTGCGGGCGATGCCGTTTTATCTGAGCCATATCCTTCCCAGCGGCATTATTGGGATTGTTACGGCGGGAATGCTGGCCGCCTTCATGTCCACACACGACAGCTACCTTCTGTGCTGGAGCTCCGTGCTGACCCAGGACGTGGTCGCTCCCTGGTTCAGAAAGGACCTTTCCTCGAAGACGCGGCTCCTGCTGACCCGCATTTTCATCCTCGCGATCGGCATCTTCATCCTGGTCTGGGGGCTGTGGTTTCCGTTGCGGCAAGACTTGTGGGATTACATGGCCATCTCCGGCGCGATCTATTCTATTGGCGGTTTTACTCTCCTGGCGTTCGGCCTGTATTGGAAAAGAGCCAGCCGCACGGGCGCCTATCTGGCCCTTTTCACTGGCATCCTGGCCATCCTGGGACTGTCGAAGGTGCAGGAATTGTGTGCGCCAATGCTGGCTCCCATCAAGGCGAGGTTCGGTATCGAGGGGAACATTTCCAGCGCGGTGATCGGACTGCTGGTGCTCGTCCTGGCGATTGTGCTGATGATTGCCGGCTCGTTGTTGTGGCCGGATCGAGAACGGAACCGTTATCACGCCGAGCGTGAGGAGTCATAGTATGGACTGGGTGAAGATCTGGACGTTCTTCTTCTTCCTGAGCCTCGGCCTTTTTACCGCGCTGGCGGTGGTCGTGGCGATCGGAGGCTTCTTCAACATCCGCTCGTTGTTCAAGGACCTGTCGGAGGCGAAACGCCGGCACCCCTCGGAAGACGATTCGCGCGCAGAAGCCTGAATCACAGGGATGTCACCAGGTCTGACGGGAACCCCCGCCCTCGTCACCCTCGGCTCGCGCATGCCGGATGCGAAGCCGGCGATTTTCCGGAGACTCAGCATTTCCCTTATGAGCAAATTCCTGATGCAAGTTTCTGCCGGGTTCTGCCGATACAGGCAAGATAGTTCACAACGTTGCGGAGAACCTCCTTTGCACGGGGCTGCGGATTGGCCCCACTGTTCTCGGCCTGATGACGAAAATGGGATGCGTACCCAGGGACAGAGGACGACAAGATGCGGATTCTGATTGTGGACGATCACTTTAGCATGCGGCAGACCCTGGTTCGTGTTTTTCACGAAGCGGTGGAGATGCAGGTGGTGGGCGAGGCGGCCGACGGCTGCGAGGCGGTGGAACGGGCCAGGGAATTGAAGCCCGATGTCGTGGTCATGGACGTCGAAATGCCCCGGCTCGACGGAATCGGCGCGACCCGTCAAATCCTCGCCGAACAACCGGACGTGCGAATCATCGGCCTGTCGACCCATCATTCGCACGTGTACGTCAGGGCCATGCTTGCCGCCGGAGCGTGTGCCTACGTGCTCAAGGATGAGATGTTCCCCGATCTGATCGAGGCGGTCGAGGCTGTTGCCGACGGACAGACCTATCTCAGTCCTTCGCTGACGAGTTGCCTTGCCCCGGAGATTCTGTTTGCCTGGCCGAACGAGGCCTGCTGTAATGAGGCCGAGGCCATGCGAGCCGAGCGGCCGGCCGGCTTGTGAGCATTGGCGTACCGTTATCGCACAGGAGGAGAAGAACCTCATGCGGCGTTCCCGTATGTCGGCGACTGTTTGGGTCGTCTCCATCGTTCTTTCGTCTCTGCTGAACACGGCTTGGGCGGGCCAGCGCCTTATCACCAATCCCGTTGCTCCCGAGGGTCATGATCCGTGGGTCACGCAGTCCGAGGGCGTGTATCACTACTGCTATTCGCACAAGGGCGCGATCTGGGTCCACAGTGGGCGGCGGATCGAGAACGCGGTTCAGTTCGAGGGCAGGCAGGTCTGGCGACCGGCGCGCGGCTTGCCGTATTCGCGAGAGCTCTGGGCGCCGGAGCTGCATCGGCTCCAGGACCGCTGGTACATCTACGTCGCGGCCGACGACGGGAGCAACGAGAACCATCGCATGTACGTCCTCGGGGCGGACAGCGACGATCCGGCGGGAAGCTACACGATGTGCGGGAAGATCGCCGATCCCTCGGACAAATGGGCCATCGACGGGACGGTGATGCCGTGCAACGGCCGGCTCTATTTCATCTGGTCGGGCTGGGAGGGCGACAAGAACATCGCACAGAATCTCTACATCGCGCTCATGAAAGACCCGCTTTCGATCGACGGACCCCGATCGCTGCTATCGAAGCCTGAATACGATTGGGAGCAGATCGGCAAGCCGGTGGTGAACGAGGGGCCGGAGGTGCTCACACACGCCGGCGATGTCTTCGTCATCTACTCCGCCAGCGGAAGCTGGACGGACAACTACTGCCTGGGGCAACTGAAGCTGGTTGGCGACGATCCGCTGGACCCGGCGTCGTGGCAGAAGAAGAACACCCCCGTGTTCGGCTCGACCGCCACGGTTTTCAGTCCGGGCCATGCGTCTTTCGCCCGCAGCCCCGACGGCAGCGAGGATTGGATCATTTACCATGCCGCCAGGCGCCAGGGCTCCGGCTGGGACCGCAATACCCGCATGCAGCGATTCACCTGGGACGTCGAGGGCAATCCGTGCTTCGGCTATCCGGTCTCCGAAGGCGTTCGAATAGCCGCGCCGTCGGAATGACCCGGCGGCCCGCTCGGGCATCAGTAGCCGCGTTGTCCTCCGGCCACCTGTACGGCCATGAGGTTGTCGCGGACCCGCGTATTGGCCGGATTGACCTGGGCGGCCTTGCCCAGCCACTCGATGGCCTGATCGAATCGACCGGCCTGGGCGTGCTCGACCCCGATCGACATGAGGCAGACTTCGTCCCAGGGCGCCAACTGGGAGATCTCTCGATACAGCGCGATCGCCTCCGGGCCGCTGGTGGCGTCCGCCTTGTCGTACAGCGTGCGTATCTGTTCGAGCTGAGCCAATTCCGTGTCCGAGAGACGTTTGAGCAGTTGACTCTGAGAATCTGCGCTGGAGAATGTGATCGAGTTGCCCTGGGTTCGAGCCATCTGCTCCATCCGGAGGGCCGCCGCATTGAATTCGAGCAGCCGGCGTTTCTCCTGGTCCGAGAAACTCCCGAAGGCCGTCGGTTTGCCGAGAATGCGCTTGAGAAGACTCATGAATTGCCCCTCCTGCTTTTCCGTGACCGCCGCCTGTAGTGTGCCTGCAAGGGCCAGACGAGCAAAGACCTCGTATCCAAAACATACAAAGAGGCAGGGCTTTCCCAAAAGCGCCCGCCACACGCGATTTGGTTTGGCGGTTCATGGGTTGAAGTGCGTGTATTGTTGGCGTATGATGCCTGTGCCGTTATCAGCACTGAGAACCGCTTCGAGCGAGGTGGTCATGGAATGCCGCAAGTGCGGGGCCTGCTGCATCGCCCCGTCGATCACCAGCGCCATGCCGGCCATGCCGCAGGGCAAGCCCGCAGGGGTGCGATGCCGCCATCTGGACGGTCACAATCTGTGTACCCTGTTCGGCCGGCCCGAGCGACCGTCGTTCTGTCTCGGCTGGAAGCCGTCGCCGGAAATCTGCGGGGCGAACTTCAATGAAGCGATCGCCAACATCGAGGCGATGGAGGCGCAAACGGCCCGGTAGCAGGGAGACCCGGGACGAAGCCGGAGACTTGCCATGACCAGGAAGGATTACCCCAAGACCAACGCGATCCGCTGCCTGTTGCAGCACGATATCGCGTTCGAGGTCTTCACATATGCCTATGAGGAAAGAGGCGGCACGCGGGTCTCGTCCCGCGAGCTGGGCGTTGACGAGCACGCGGTGATCAAGACCCTGATTATGGAGACAGACGCGAAGGATCCGCTGATCGTGCTGATGCACGGCGACCGCGAGGTCTCCACGAAGCAACTGGCCCGCGTCCTGGGCGTCAAGTCGGTGGCTCCGTGCGAGCCCAAGGTCGCCGACCGGCACAGCGGCTACATGGTCGGCGGGACCAGCCCGTTCGGCACGCGAAGGGCCATGCCGGTCTATGTCGAGCAGACCATCTTCGATCTGCCCCAGATCTACATCAACGCGGGCCGGCGCGGCATGCTTGTTCGCATCGATCCGAAGGACATGACGCGGGCGCTGACGACACATGCGGTTCAGGTGGCCATCGAATAGTCAGGTTGGAGTGTTCGAGCGTTTGTGGAAGGAGTCGCTGTGGGCTATCACTGGCATGACCTTGTCGGCAATGCCGGCGTCGCGATGATTATCGGAACGTACCTGCTGCTGCAGATGGGCAAGGTCCACGCCCAGACGGTGACGTATTCGCTGGCCAACGCCCTCGGCGCCGGCATGGTCATGCTGTCGCTGGTATTCGACTTCAACCTGTCGGCCTTTGTCGTCGAATGTTTTTGGACGGGCATCAGCATCTTCGGTATGATTCGGGCGGTGTGTGTTGGCAAACGGTAGGAGCGACCGCCTTTCATGGCAACGACGGAAATCATGAGAGCGACCCTTGAGGACGCTGAGGCGATTCTGGCTTTGCAGAAGCTGGCGTATCAGTGCGAGGCTCAGTTGTACGACGACTACAGCCTTCCGCCGCTAACCGAGACGCTGGCGGCGCTGCGGCAAGAATTCGGCCGCTCGGTCTTTCTCAAGGCCACCGGTGACGGTGGAATCTGCGGCGCCGTGCGGGCTCGCAGCAGCGACGGGACGTGTTTTATCGGGCGACTGATCGTCCATCCCGCCCGGCGCAGGCAAGGGATTGCTACGCGTCTGATGCACGAGATCGAGAGTTGCTTTGCCGACGTCGATCGCTATGAGCTGTTCACAGGCAACAAGAGCCGGGGCAATCTGCGGCTTTATGAAGGGCTTGGCTATCGCGTGTTCAAAGAAGAGCAGCCCGCGCAGGGTCCGGGACTCGTGTTTCTGGAGAAACGATGCCGGCCATCGCAGCCATCGGCAGCGGCAGGTTCTCAGTTTCAGTGAGGAAGCCCGATCGCATGGGCAGGCCGGACGCCTGCGCCGGCGCATTGGGCAGTATGGGAAAGGATGGCCCGTATGGAATACGACTATGGCAAAATCGACGAGTGCACGCTGGCGCTGCTGTACCTCGTGACGTATGACCGGGAAGAGAACCTCGGCGCGCGGGCGTGGAAAAGCTTCGACTGGGAGACGATGAACCGGCTCCATGAGAAGGGCTTCATCTCCGATCCCAAGGGCAGGGCGAAGTCGGTGGTGTTGAGCGAGGAAGGCTTTCGGAAGGCCGAAGAGCTGTTCCATCGTTTCTTCGGCCGGGAAGATCCCAAGGCTGGGGCAAGTTATCCGAGTGCGGATGCCGTCTGAAGAATCCGGAGGGACCATGCAACAGAGGCAGTTGGGCAAGACGGGATGGCCCGTCGGCGAAGTCGGGCTGGGATGCTGGCAGTTCGGCGGGGATTTCGGGCCGATGGCCGAACAGACCGCGATGCAGATCATGGTCGCGGCGGTCGAGCGGGGCACCACGTTCTTCGACACCGCCGACGTTTACGGCAACGGGCGCAGCGAGATGTTGATCGGGCGGTTCCTGCGCGACACCGGCCGCGGTATCCGCGTGGCGACGAAGTTCGGTCGCGAGGCGGACGTCTATCCCGACGGCTACACCGAGCAGGCGCTTCGCCGCAAGACGGAGGATTCGCTCAAGCGCCTTGGCGTCGAGTGCCTCGACCTGACGCAACTGCACTGCGTGCCCATGCGCGTGCTCCGCGATGGCGCGATCTTCGATTGGCTCCGTAAGCTCAGGCAGGAGGGCAAGATCCGGCACTTCGGCGCCAGCGTCGAGAGCGTCGAGGAGGCGATGGTCTGCCTGGAGCACGACGGCCTCGCCTCGCTTCAGATCATCTTCAACATCTTCCGGCAGAAACCCGTTGCCGAGCTGCTGCCGAGAGCCAGGGCCAGAAATGTGGCGATCATCGTGCGCCTGCCCCTGGCCAGCGGACTGCTGGCAGGCAAGTTCACCAAGGACACGACGTTCGTCGAGACCGACCATCGCAACTACAATCGGGATGGACAGTGTTTCAACGTGGGTGAGACCTTCGCGGGTCTGCCGTTTGCCAGGGGCGTCGAGCTGGCCGACGCGATCAAGCCGCTCGTGCCGGAGGGCATGACGATGGCGCAGATGGCGATGCGCTGGATTCTCGACCACGAGGCGGTTTCCGTCGTCATCCCCGGCGCCAGCTCGCCCAGGCAGGCAATCGACAACGCGCAGGCCTCCGACCTGCCCCGCCTTTCGCCCGAGCTGCACCAGAAGCTCTCGGACTTCTACGCCGCCGAAGTCCGCGACCACATCCGCGGGCCTTACTGAGACTTGGCGGGCCAGTTGGATAGAGAACCAGAGTGAGAATCGAACACGTCGCCATCTGGACGCAGGACATCGAAAGGCTTCGCGGGTTCTACCAGACGTATTTCGGGGCCCGAGCGGGTTCGAAATACGTCAGCCAGTCCCGGCCGTTCAAATCGTATTTCCTCTCGTTCGAGTCGGGGGCTCGCCTGGAGATCATGCAGACGCCGTCGGTGGCAGACGGGGCAAACATCAGCGGGCCGCTGCGCGGATACGCGCACCTGGCCATTTCTGTTGGCTCCGAAGACGAAGTCGATCGTTTGACCAGCCGCCTGGCAGACGCCGGCTGTAAAGTCCTCTCGAACCCCCGCCGCACAGGCGACGGCTACTACGAAAGCGTCGTGGCCGATCCCGACGGCAACCCCATCGAGATCACGACATGATTCGGCTCTGACCTCAGCCCCCGCGGCCTGAGGATCGTACGGTCTCTTCGCCGGACGGTCCAAAGAACGCGCACTCCGACCGCTCTCGTGTCCCGGCAAGGCATTACTTCGGCGCCGCTGTCATGCGTGCTGCACCCAAACCCATGTCCTATAACGTTTTGTCTGGCGCGATGCCATGCCGGTTTCAGGTCCTCCGATCCGCCGGGGAAGGGCCACAACCGGCGAGGCGGGCCTTTTTCGCCGGCTTGGCCCGGTTTCTGCTTGAGGAAAAACCGTTACGAGTCGATGCAGAAGTGGAACTATACCGTTAAGGATACGCCGCAAATGGGCAGTCAAACCATTCTTCAACGACGAGGCATTGCGCTGGCCTCGCGTGGAGTCGTTTCTGGGAGGAAGATCTTATGAGCGGGCTGAGAGCAAGGTTCCTGTGGGTAGCGATCGCCGCGTCGGTCTGGATGCTGGGCGTCGCCGTTGGTCCGGCCGGAGCCGTTGAGGATTACTTCACGGTCGATCTCGATGTGGCCGGGCAGGTGGCCGCCGGGCAGGGTACCGGACACGAACGCGGGTCCTGGTACTATTACCCCAACACGGACTGGTGGACTCAGTGGTTCTTCAACGGCCCGTACAATCCCAAAGGCAAGAAGGTCGTTTCGGTCGGTCTGGACCTGGCGATCCTTGACCCGACGTCCTCGGTCGGCAGCTATGTGGAAGTGTCATTGAACTGGACGAAGCCCGAATGGCCGGACGACGCAGACGTGCCCCCTCTGCCGCGCGACATCCGCAGCCTTGCTCATGAGAACCAACTGATTCAACGCCGCACGCTTGTGGCGCGGACGGACGTGCGGGACTCGACGTTCATCAACGTGAACTCCGAGATTTCCGATTATTGCCCGGGGTGGATTTCGATCGACATCCGCGGCCGGAACGTGAGCGTCGAAGGGTTTGTCATCCATGAGTGCGTGCTGGGCGAGGACCCCGAGCCTCCGACGGGGGACCGCGATTTCGGCGATGCGCCGGAAGGTGCGCTGGCCTATCCGGACACCGGTGTGGAAGGGATGTTCCCGACGTGCGTCGGCGTCGGTCCGGCCTCGTGGATCGAGCACAACAGCCGCTCGCTCTACTTCGGGCCGAAGGTGGACATCGAAGCGGACGGCAACGGCGGGCAGTGCCCCAAGTTCACACCCAACACCTACAACAAGGATGAAGGCTTTCAGGACGGGGACGCCGGTCTGCGCAAGCCTCGCGCCTACACCATCGCGAAGGTGGGCGGCGAGGAGGTCGTCACGCCGCTGGTCTTCACCGGCATCGAATCCATCACGAATGCCTGTCAACTGGCGATCTGGGACGCCGAGATCGACATCGAGGTGCACAACGAGCGAACCGATGGACGCAACGCCTACGTGAACGTCCTGTTCGACTGGAACCACGACGGCGTCTGGCAGGGCGTCTCGCAATGCGCCGAAGGCGCTGTTCCCGAGCACGTGCTGGTGAACTTCCCAGTGCCCGCCGGGTTCCATGGATATCTCTCCGAACTGGGACCCGCGAATTTCCGCGTCGGCCCCTTGGGCGGATACGTCTGGTCGCGGTTCACGATCAGTGAGACGCCGGTGGCGGAGGGCTGGAACGGCGATGGGGTGTTCGCCGATGGAGAAACCGAGGACTATCTGCTTCACGTCGAAGAGCCTCTGGTGTTCTGCGACTGGGAAGACGGCGACGCCTACAAGATGCACTGGCCGCAGACGCCCGATCTGCAATCGACCGGGCTCGACGTGGCCGCGTCCGCGCTGGCCGACGATTTCCAGTGCACCCAGGACGGCCCGATCACCGACATCCACTTCTGGGGCTCGTTCCTCGACGACGTCAGGCCCTCGCTGGGCGTCGACAGCCTGCGATTCACGGTGAGCATCTACTCCAATCTGCCGGCCGACAACCTGATCGCATGGAGCCGGCCGGGCGAGCTGCTCTGGCGCAAGGAGGTTGCACCGTACACCTACGACGTGCGGCAGACCGGCAGCAACATCGGCCAGGGCTGGTTCGATCCGGCCAGCAAGCTTTACGAGGACGACAATCACAACTATGTCTACCAGTACAACATCTGCCTCGACGACGCGGAAGACCTGTTTATTCAGCGGCGCGGCGTGATCTACTGGCTCGAAATCAAGGAAGTCCCACCGCAGAGCAGCAAGTACACGTTCGGATGGAGCGCGACGCAGCAGGAACTCCAGTTCCAGGACCGCGCGGTCTGGCGGCATGCGAGCCTCGGATGGCTTCCGATCTCCTATCCGGACACCCACCGGTACGAGGGCCGAGCGCTCGATCTGGCCTTTGTCATCACCGGCGGCACGGACGAGTGCGCCGGCGACACCGATTTCGGCGACGCGCCCGATCCGGCGTACCCGACGCTGCTGCTCAGCGACGGCGCCCGCCACACGGTCGTCTCCGATATCTACCTCGGCCGGCTTGTCGACGGTGAATTCGACGGGTTGCCCGACGCCGGCGCCACAGGAGACGACTTCCGCTGCTCCGATGACGAGGACGGCGTGATCTTCTCCGATCTGGTCGTCGGCAAGTCCGCGACGGTCGAGGTGACCGCCTCGACGAGCGGCTCGCTCAATGCCTGGATTGACTGGAACGCCGACGGCGACTGGGACGACGCCGGCGAGCAGGTGTTCGCCGACGAGCCTCTGGCCACCGGCAGCAACACACTGCCGCTCGACGTTCCCGCCAGGGCGGTTGCAGGCGAGACGTTTGCGCGCTTGCGCTTCAGCACGATGCGCGGTCTGCGCGTCACGGGCCTGGCTCCGAACGGCGAGGT